>JAUMZL010000011.1 GCA_030528155.1 Aerococcus sp. | reverse complement strand
TTACGTGAGTCTAATTCAGAGCTGTTTACTAATTTCTTCAATTCAGCTTTCTTAGCTTCAACGTCTTTATCTACGTCTTCTTTGTCACCGTCTAAAGCGTCAAGATCAGCTTTGATGTCTTTTTCAATCTTAGCTAATTCGTCCATTGTAGCTGCTTTGTCGATAGCTTGAACGTAGTCGTAAACTTTACGTGAGTCTAATTCAGAGCTGTTTACTAATTTCTTCAATTCAGCTTTCTTAGTTTCAACGTCTTTATCTACGTCTTCTTTGTCACCATCTAAAGCAGCAATAGCTTCATTGATTTTTCCTTCAAGTGCAGTCAATTCATCCATTGTTTGCGCAGCTTTAATAGCTTCTTTGTATTCAAATACGGTACCAGAAGGTAAGCTAGAGCCACCAACCAATGCGTTCAATTCTGCACGTTTAGCTTCAACGTCTTTGTTTACATCTGGCGTCGTGGTGTTGCCACCTAATTCAGCAATAGCTTCGTTGATTTTTCCTTCAAGTGCAGTCAACTCGTCCATTGTAGTTGCCGCCTCGATCGCTTCTTTGTACTCAAATACGGTACCAGATGGTAAGCTAGAACCGCCAACCAATGCGTTCAATTCTGCACGTTTAGCTAAAACATCTGCACTAACGGTAGGTTTTGTGGTTTCTTCAGTTGCAGCGCCAGCGCTTTCATTTTCGGCTGCATGAACAGGTGCAGCACTCACCAAGCTAGCAGCAACAGCAACAGAAGCTAAACCTAAGCCTAGTTTCTTCAATTCCATGTCTATTTCCTCCTCAAAGATTCCTAATCAAAATAGCAACATCAGGTCAATTATCATCAACCTAAATACGTTTACAGTGCGTATCCACTAAAGCTCCCCCATAGGATAACACAGTTCACAAAAAAATCAATTGTTTTTCAGTAAATAACAAGTTTTTGCTACATTTATAAAAACAACTAATTAAATAGAAAACATCTTTTATTTTTTAAGAAAATAGGACACTTCCCTCTTCCCTTTAGTTGCGGAAAGCAAAGAAGGCCCCAATGATTGAAAGCAATAACCCTACAACTAAGCCAATGGTTGTTCCATTAGAAGGGGGAATGTTAATCGCCGGTGTATCGACTTGGTGTGATTGTGCTGTTGCGGCATCATCATTGACAACTACAGCGAGTTCCGAACTTTGTTTTTCGGATTCATTCTTTGCTGAGGTTTGATCTGTGGCTGCGCTGCTGGCGGACGGCGTTGCCTCGTCAATAGACTCATCTTCAGTTGATAAATGAGTGTGGGACGACGGCGTAGACTCAGCAGACGTAGATCCGCCCTGGTTATAAGTAGGATGACTCTGATGGGGTTGCGTAGCTTTAGATTGGCTTGAGTTGGCAATCGCGCTGTTGGCAGAGGATGAAACGGCATTTCCCTGCTTCATCGCGTGCTCTGACACGCCTGATAGCGTCCAGGTCAGTTCTCGTTCAATCTGCACTAATTCCTTATCCGTCATTGCCCGTGCAATTTTGGTGTCGAAGAGAGACCAATCGGATGAATTTAACTTGGCAGTATCCAATTTGGCATACAATGCGCGTTTGCGATCCAAAAATGTCAGTTCGCTATCACTCGCCATGCTTGCTTTGTAGAGACTCTCAGCCGAGCCATCCTTTACCACAATTTCTCGTGCGTCTATCGTTTGCAATGGCGCTAGTACCAGCCCGATCATTACCGCTAGTACACCCCAACATCGTCGCCCTTTTTCCACGATTGTTCCCCCTCCTTTCTCTTCATTTCTCTCAATCCTTATTAACCCTGTCATTATCATTATATCGGGGAGCTTTTTCTCTCGCAAGCAGAAGGCGATCTTCTTCCAACTTTCTTCACAATTGGCGTTCGCGAACTCCCCCAACCTCATGCTTGTTTCTTTATTTTACCAGATAGTGAAAACGTTCTCTATCACTTTTACCGCGTATTCTATGAAAAAATGAAGAGCCGGCAAACGTCACACTTTTTTACTGCGCCCTCATATTTATCACCTTTCCTTAGGTAGTGTCAATCTTTTTCCCTTAAAAATATTTAGCTTAGCGGCTTCTGTTCGATTAAAGTTAGATTATCAGCGGACAGATTGTAATAATTTTTTCGCATCATGAACAATAGATTGTACTTGATTACAATCGCTATCATTCGAGCAATCCCCACTATATCAAAAAACACTCGGCTTGATTATACCGAGTGTTTTTGATAAGAATTTCTCATTCTCAAAGATGCTGAATAGAAATGACGTCGTTGAGTCATCTAAGGCAGACATTCTGTAGCATAAGATCGCAATTTATTGCGCAAATTTTTGCGCCGCTTAGAGATTGCCGCTACTGATACATTCAACGCGCAAGCAATTTCACTGAGTGTCCAGCTATCAAACACTAAATGATCGAATATAACCAAGTCGATTCCTTCAAGTTCCTGGCGCATTTGATCAACCACCAACCAGAATGTTTGATCCTCCATCGTAATCACGCCCCCACCATCTCCTTGTTCAAGTAAGGCGTCAAAAGAGGTATCCCGGCGGTGTTTGTATTTACCGCGACGTAAATCAATCAAATAATGGTATAAACGTGGCTTCATGTAGCCAGTAAATTGCGCCGGTTCCTCAAACGGATGACAAGGAGCGCTCAATGCTAATTCACAGAGACGCCAACGCAGTTCTTGTGCTAAATCCTCATAATCCATCGCACTTTTGGTAATAGCGGCTCGTGCTAAGGTGTAGTGGATTAAACGTTCATACTTCTGTAACAACGATTCTAAAGAGTAATGACCTCCATGTGCCCCACTTATTATCAGAGACATTCTAGTAATCCTCCCGTCTTACCATTTCATAACCCTCTCAAACCTCTATCGTCATTCTTCTATTCGTCTCTTTTTATCATAAAACTATTATATCACTAATGAATAATTTTAACACTACTTTTTCGTTAATTTTTTAAATGATTTTTTTGTTTATTTATTGTCGTATTTATGAATAATGATCATTCTTACTGTCTAGCTTCTAAAATAAGTTTAGAGCTAATCTATCTAGCATAGGAGCTCGCCATTTGGTTATTCCCTTCGAGTATACTTTTCTATCCCCCTATCTTGTGCATTCCACTATGATACTGTCCTAAATGAGCATCTATCCAGCCTAATGGTACATTCGCACGCATAATAAGATACTGACGCCGTCCTTGATATTGGCGCGTTTCAGCTACCAAAAAGGTCTGCCCTTTTACCCAATCAGCCATTTTCTCCCCAGTGGCCCAGTGCGTAGTCGCAGTTGACACCGTAAAAGTCGCCTGCATCATGGCTTGATTAACGGCTGCTTGAACGATTGAATAATCGTAGCCTGCTTTCGCCAACCGATGGCGTCTATCCTCGCCATTGCCCCATTTACCAGCGAGGACTTCTTCCACCACTGTGGCAATATCTCCTCGGCTATAACGCGGGCGCGCGTAACCGTAGATCACCGCCTGATTCATCTGATATTGACGTCTTGCCACTCCCAGAGCGGTATTCCCCTCAATCGTATCGATCATCCCCTGGTGGACCTCACAGACAATACCAATATGATCTGGCCATCCATTTTGTTCCCAATCAAATGTCACGATATCACCACGTTTAGGTGTCGCCTTTCCTAACCAAATCCCCTGATTTTTGAACCAATCCACATGCACCTTTACACTACATTCCCGTCCAATCTGCGTTGTCAACTGCGCTCGATCGCCCATTACCGTCACAAAAATATCGCACCAATCATCAGTCAGCGTCACGGCGTATCCACGTGGCAACGGGCGTTTTTGATTGTAATCTTGAACAAGCGCTCGATGCTTGCTATCGCCTGTTGTTGTGCCTAATAGCTGCTCTGCCTGCTTAATGAGTTGATTTTCCATCCCCATTTTTTTTGCTCCTTCCAGTAGCGCTTGGTGCTCTGCTGCATTAACGCACCTAAAAATACCGTCATTACACTGAGGAGTTCGACTGCTTGTTGGGTATATCCCCACTGCAATACCTCACCCACACCCTGTACTAGTCCAATAGTTGCCGGCAATACCACCGCCACCACCCATTTCAATGTGTCATAACAGCGATCGGTCATTACATCCTTCCTCCTAGCGAAATGGAGGGACTTTGGCGATCAGTTGATTGAGAAGATCCCCTTGATAATTCACCGCGCGTTCCAACTGCTGATGTTTTTGATTAAGTGTCCCTACCGTCCGCGAAAGCTCGTTGATCTGATGAACCAAACGTTCCAACGCGACAAATGAGCGGTACAAGAGCAATACCACACTGATAATCGCGCTCAAAGCACTCGCATAACTGCCGAGTGTCAAAATCGTCATCGTCTCACCTCCCAAACGAACGCCCCCACAGCAATAGGCGGGGGCGCAGACATTCCCTATTTATTAGAAACTAGGCTTCTTCTGGCACTTCTTTATTAGAGACTAGGCTTCTTCTGGCACTTCGTAAACCGTATCCACGGTTCGCGTGACATAGCTTGCCCCAGCCACTTTGGCGTAAGGATTCAGTCCTTTTTCATCCAAGAACCCACCGGCTTGTTGGATCGCTTCTAGCGCTTGTTTGGCTTGATCGGCATTGATGTCAGGTCGTGCTTGATTGATCGTAATCTTCTTCAGTTGATCCTTATCATTGCGAAAATGCAGTTCTAAATGTTTCGTTGTGGTCATTATTTTTCTCCTTTCGCTGTTTAATTAGAGACTGTAGGTGCGTGTTTCGGTCTTTTCAATGACTGGATGTTCCAACAATGGGGTTAAGGCATCAATCACAGCTACCGCTTGCTCCTCACTCATCGCTTCACTCACATTATTGAGCGTCAGACGCCCCTTCTTCTTAGTATCTGCATCCTCCGTTACCATCGTCAATTTCCCATTCATAAACTCCTTCATGATTCTTCCTCCTTCATTTAATCATCGTAGTACCGGTGACTCACGACACCCTTATAAGCGAAAAACCGCGCTAATGTTTTAACGTCGAAAGCGGTTTTTTACAAAAAAAAGCTGATGATCATTAAATCACCAGCTGTATTTGCTATATTTATACACAAAAAAAGCCAGGGAACACGTCCCTGACCCTCTGGAAGACACCGATAAATAGGCGTCCCCCTGCTTATCTTCAAGCTACTGGTTTAACAGTTTCTTGGCAATCTGTTGAATTTGATTACCGTCCGCTTGACCTTTCATGGCGCTTACAGCTTGACCCATGACTTTACCGAAATCTTTCATAGAGGTCGCGCCAACTTGTTCGATGACTGCTTTGACCTTTTCTTCAATTTCAGCTTCGCTTAATTGTTCCGGAAGGTAGTCTTCAACAATGGCGATTTCTGACTCAGTTTCCTCAGCCAAATCATCACGACCAGCTTCTTGGAATTCCTTGACAGAATCTTTCCGTTGCTTCAATTCGCGAGCAATCACTTGGAGTTCATCTGCTTCTGTGAGTTCTCCAGAATGATCAATAGCTTCTTTTTGAAGTGCTCCCTTTAGCATCCGGATGACGGATAAGCGTTTCTTGTCTTTTGCTTTCATGGCTTGCTTCATATCTTCGTTGATACGTTCTAAAATGGCCATGATACTGCCTCCTCATCGTAGTACCTATTAGTATTTCTTACGTTTACGAGCTGCCTCAGATTTCTTCTTACGACGAACTGAAGGTTTTTCGTAGTATTCGCGTTTACGTGCTTCTTGCAAGGTACCTGATTTAGAGACTTGGCGTCTGAAACGGCTGATAGCGTCATCTAGGGATTCGTTTTTACGAACAACGGTCTTAGCCATAACTGTTACCTCCCCTCGTCTTTACAATCATTTTCACACACATCATGGAAAATGTACGGTTGCCATTATACCGATATTTCTAGATATCGTCAATTCTCTAACCATAGAAAGTTGTAAAAAGGAGTAAGAATTTTATTGCGACAAGCTTTTTCTGCCTTACTTCTGCAAAAATGGTAACAGTAATCTTCCTATTTATATGGTACGAAAAACGGTGAAAAATTTTACGAGGCAAAAGGCCCCCTAAAATAAAACATCAGCCTTTTTCACCGCTGCGAGTGTAAAGGGCTGATGTTTTGTTGCTTCATCCATCTTCACCAATTCAAAGTTCACGCTTGTTATTCGATGAATGAGAGGGAGTCGCTCCCTCAATTGTTATTAGTCAATTTTACGTTTTGGATTCAACAAGTTCATTGGGTCTAATAAGGCTTTAATTTGATGTTGGAGATAATCGGTTTCATCGCCCAACTGTGCGTTATTCCAACCACTCTTGGACATACCAACCCCGTGCTCACCGGAAATCATACCGCCGAGCTCCAATGTTTTTTCAAACATGCGCGCGACTGCTGTGTAAACCGATTCGGGCATAGCTTCACCATTTGGCCAAGCAATGATAGGATGAACGTTCCCATCACCAGCATGCCCCGCTACGTAGATGTCGAGGCCTAATTCTTCGCCTAAATCCCCAACATAATCAATCATTTCGCCTAATTTAGAGAGTGGCACAACCATATCTTCGGTCAAGAGAGATTTGCCTTGGCCAACGGAAGCGTACATATCATTCCGCAGCTTCCGCAAGTGATCCTGCTCTTCCCGTTCGGTCGCAATGTGTACGTTGAAGGCGCGATGTTTATCGAGGATCCCCTTGACGACACTGCGAGTTTGTTCCGTGACCATGTCGATTTCAAACATGAGCATGGCACCACCATTGGCACCACCGAAGTTTGTTCCTTCATAGGCATCAGTTGCCGCAATCGTCTTTTTATCCTCTGCTTCCAAACGGGTCGGATAAACACCAGACATACGAATGTCATGAACCGCACGAGCCAGATCATGCATCTCTTCGAAGAATGCCACTCCAACAATGGAATCACCAATTGGCACTGGCATGAGTTTAACCGTCACTTCAGTAACAATCCCCAGTGTGCCTTCTGACCCGATGAAGAGGTGCGTGAGGTCATAACCGTAAGATTGTTTATAAGTGCGGCCACCGACTTCAATTTCACGCCCATCTGCCAAGACTACTTTCAGTCCGAGCACATTATCGCGCGTCGCTCCATACTTCACACCACTCATTCCGCCAGCATTCGTTGCCACATTCCCACCGATCCGTGAAATTGGTTTTGAACCTGGGTCAGGTGCATAGAACAGGCCACGTTTGCGGGCTTCACGATCCAACTCCCCATTAATAACGCCGGGTTCAACAACCGCGATGGCATCTTCTTTATTGATTTCTAGAATGCGATCCATTTTGTCCGTTGATAGCAAAATCGAATCATACAGTCCTTCTGACCCGGCGACGAGGCTCGTTCCACCACTTTGCGGAACAACAGCGATATGATAACGACGTGCTACCGCTAAAACGCCCTGAACGTCAGCCGTGGTCTTCGCTTCAACCAATGCGATGGCTTTTTCGTTGGTTGTTGGGTCAGTCAGATGCGTGCTTGTCGATTTTTCAACGGTCAATTCATCATCGGCATGCACCTCACCGGACGTTACCATTTCACGCAAATCCGCAACAATATCTGCTTTACTAAACGCTGGAAACATTGACATGGTTATACACTCCTTTTTTCAGATTGCCACTTAGGCAAAATTACGTTCTTTCTTACTAATTATAAGTCCCATAATTTCAAAGTCAATAACCTGTATGTTTATTTGTTTTATCAGCAAAAGAAAAAGGTGAATGCTGTCCGTACGTTTCACATCAGATCATCTGGCAACAAATAATGATTGAAGATGGCAACTTTAAATGGAACACCTTCTCCTGATAGAAAGTCTCACCTTAAATACATTAATCTACGCTTTGAAGCTGTTTTTGTTTGAGAAAGGATATTTTATCAAGACAGCGCTTTCTTTTATATTTTAGCAGAAACTTGTCGTTTTTTTATTTTTTAATGCGTGAGGAAAGTTATCGCTTCGTTATTTGAAGTGAGGGGTGCCTGCTATTCCTTATTCTTTTCACGGGGACGTTTAGCGATATCTACCAACAAAAAACGGACGCCCCGCGCCCGTTCTTACTTGTTCTATTAAATGAAGAAAAAAGAAAAAGCTCCGGATATTTCCAGAGCCCTTCATTCATGCGGCCAAGAGGACTTGAACCTCCACGGGAGTATCTCCCACTAGCCCCTCAAGCTAGCGCGTCTGCCGATTCCGCCATGACCGCTTATTCGATTCGTTTGTCGCTTCAATCTCTCTCGCGACAACAAAAGTAGTATAGCACGGCTAGCTTCACTCTGTCTACTCTTTTTTGATATTTCCCAATAATTTTTTCGCAAGTTGAGGGGGTTGGCGAAGATAATAAAAGAAATCTCCTTCAATAACAGCATAAAAGGGACTCAATATCTGTAAAACCGGCAACCGCAAATGAAATGATTGATCTACTTTTTTCATAACTAAGAAAATTAAAAATTGATAAGTGAGAGAAAAGACTTCACATTGTGCTCAACTCCATAAGTAGGTTACAATTACCTTTAGAAATGAGGGATAGAATAAAATGAGTAAACAAAAATCCAAAAAGTCAATGAGTATTAAAAATATCAGCTTTTCTCAGCTAATCAGTGTGGCCTTTACGCTGTTCACACTCTATAAGAGTTTACGTTCTACCTTGAAAGATCTTAAAAAAACAAAGAAATAGGAACTAAAAAAGCGTGCATTCTAAAAACGAACGCACGCTTTTTCCATTTTTCATCGTTAGTACCTATATACTATAAATATTGATTAAACGTCTCCGCAATTTCTTCAGCTGTTGTCGCATGCTGTAAAGCAGATTTAACTGTCTTTTTCATCAGCAGTCTAGAAATGGTAGCGAGTGTCTTCAAATGTTCCTCTCCCTGATTATCTTTGGGAATAAATAACGCGATAATGAAATTGATGGGTTGGCCATCCATTGCCTTCCATTCTATGGGGATATTATTTTTAACAATAATAATGCCTGTTTGAATAATTCTATCTGACTTCGCATGAGGAATAGCAAATCCATCGAGCATTCCCGTTGTACTTTCTGATTCTCTGGCCCACAATGCTTGTGTTACAGCCACTTCATCACTGGCCAGTCCTTTAATAACCGCCTCTTTTCCTAAAAATTCGAAAACATCCTTTTGTTCCTGTAGTTCCTGACCAACCAAGATCATATTTTTATCAATCTTATCCATGTAATATCCCTACTTTCGTTGTTTCTGTACGTTTTGTTTCGTGTTGGCTATCCCGTTTCTTTATTAGTCCCAACAGTATTCCTCCGATAAACGAACCAATTAAAATGGCTATCACCCAATGTAAGCCATGTGTGACTACTGGTAGCACTAGGAACCCACCATGTGGCGCCGGAACTTCTACTTTCCAAATATAGGTCAGAATTGAGGCAACTGAAGCTCCAATCATCATCGCCGGAATATTCCATAACGGGTTCACCGCAGCAAAAGGAATGGCACCTTCTGTAATATGTGTTGAACCTAAGATGCTATTGACATAGCCAGCATTGCGTTCCTCTTTAGTGTAGTATTTACCAAAAAGTAATACGGCGATGGTTGTCATTAATGGGGGGGCGATACATGCCGCAGAGACCCCTGCCATAAATGTATAATTTCCTTGTCCTAATAAAGCGGTCCCCGTCACGTAAGCCGCTTTATTGACTGGGCCTCCCATATCAAAAGCAGACATACAACCAACGATAATTCCGAGAACAAATGGGCTGCTCTCTTGTGCATTTACCAAAAAATTGGTCATTGCATTATTGATAGCTCCCACTGGCCCTGTCGTTGCGTACATAATCGCACCGATAATAAAGATACCAAGGACTGGAAAGAGGAAAATGGCTTTTAAGCCATCAAAAGCTTTAGGAAGCCACTTCAATAATCGTCCCAAAGCTAAAATGATGTAACCACTGAGGAATCCTGACAAAATACCGCCTAAGAAACCTGATCCTGTTTGAGCAGCTATCATTCCACCAACGAAACCAACAATTAAACCAGGACGTTTGGCAATACTTTCTGCGATATACCCCGAGAAAACAGGAACCATTAATCCCATAGCAACGCCACCAATTTGATTCAGCATGGCAGCAAAAGCATTATACTGGGCGTTATCAGGATTAGCTGAATAAATCCCCCATAAGAAGGAAATTGCTGTCAGCACCCCACCACCAACAACCAAGGGCAACATATGCGATACCCCATTCATGATGTGCCGATAGAGTTGCCGGCCAATAGATTCCTCATATTTGTTATCAGACACTGTTACTGGCTGGTCACTAGTCGCATCGCTACCTGTCATGATCTGTCCTTCACCAGTTAGTGCTTGCTCAATAAGCTGATCTGCCTCTTTGATTCCACGTCCTACCGAAACAGAAATCACACGTTTACCTGCAAATCTTTCAGCATGTACGTCTTTATCGGCGGCAATAATTACTGCTTCTGCCGCTGCGATTTCTTCCGATGTTAATTCATTTTCTACACCAATTTGCCCATGAGTCTCTACTTTAATCGAAACATTGCGATCTTCTGCAGCTTGTTCCAATGCGGCCTGTGCCATATAGGTATGTGAAATCCCTGTTGGACAACCTGTTGCGGCAATCAATCGATATGCTGTCATAGTTCCATCTCCTTTGTTAGTGATATTGGTGTTACCTTTACTTGCTGGAGCAATATGTCAATATCGGAAAAATCAGTTAATCCAGTTGAAAAAGCTGTGGAACTCCCTGCTGCACTGGCATAGCGCAAGGATTCAGCAACAGATTTTCCTTTCAATCGTTGAGCCAAAAAAGTTCCTAATAAGGTGTCCCCGGCACAAGCCGTGTTAATGACTTTCCCTGCTGGAGCATTAACGCTATAAGCTTGATCTTGATCCACATAAAGTGCCCCTTCGCTCCCCAGAGACAGTAGAATTTGTTTGGCACCTTTATCGATTAGACGCTGACATTCTATAACGGCGTGTGCTCGATCTGAAATATCATGGCCTATCCATTGTTCCAGCTCTTCGATATTCGGCTTTAAGAGATAAGGGTTCTCACTTAAAGTCTCTAAAACTTCAGGATAACTGGTGTCAATGACAGTTCGCACCCCTTGGCTATGTAACTGTCTCACCATCTGAACTAAAAATGTGGGTTGAATCCCTCGTGGTAGGCTCCCACTAATAATTATCAAATCATCATGACTAAGCTGTGATATGATAGCCATTAGTTGCCTCTGAGCGAGATCAGCAATTTCTGGCCCACGATTGACTAGTTTAAATTCTTGATTAGCTTCATCCACATGAGTGAAAACATTGACACGTGTATCTCCTTCTACTGTAATAAAATTAGTAGTGATACCCTTTCGCTCAATGGCTTGTTTGATGTACTCTCCTGTGAATCCGCCAATAAATCCTAATGCTGTTGAGGGTACCTCTAACATTTTGAGTACTAAAGAGACATTTATTCCCTTACCATTAGGCTGTAATTCATCATAGGTTGAGCGATTAACTGTATTAAAGCCAAAGCTCTCCAAATGGATAAACAGATCAATTGCTGTATTCATGGTTAATGTGTAAATCATAGACTCACCTCTCATTAACTATTGTAGCGAAGTGAAATTGTAAGGGGTTACAGATTTCCACCGTTACCGAAAAGATTTACAATAATTGGAGGAAATTAAAATGGAACGTTTAACAAAAACCGAAGAATATTTATGGAATTATATTAATCAACATCTTAATGAGGTGGCAACACAAAGTATTGTCGAACTCAGCGTCAGCGCTAATGTTTCAACGGCAACGATTGTGCGTACAATGAAAAAAGTAGGTTATGATGGCTATACCGCTTTTAAGCATTCTCTAAAAAATAAGAATAAAGGCTGGGACTTCGCTGAATTAGAAGTGGCTGATCAAAGCATCAAACGTGCTATCGAAAAAAACGAACAAGAAACACTGTACACCATTCGACAAATCAATCCTTCCTTAATTGAAGATGCTGTTCAAAAGTTGTTTGCTGCCGATCGCGTGATTTTATTTGCACGAGGACTCTCTACTTATGTTGCTGAAGAATTTTCACTAAAGCTTCGCGTACTTAATAAGTACTGTGAAAACTACAACGATCCCAATATTATTCGTATAAAAAGCGAGTCCTTAACACCTGAAGATGTTGCCGTCTTCATTTCTTTAAATGGTGAAACTAAGGATCTGGTTGAAGCCATTGAAAATTGTCGGAAAGCAGATGTCACGACAATTGTATTTACCACACAAAAAGAGAGTTCATTGGCTAGACAAGCGACTATCCTATTCTGTGGTTACAAAGCACCCGATTCTGTGATTCCTGAGTATGAAGTAAAATCACGGCTACCTTTATCGATTCTGACGCGAATTATTTCTGATGCTTATGGGATCCGCGTCAATGTTCATTAAATATCTCTTTTAAAAAAAAACATCGCCCACTCACTGGCGCTAATAGCCAGAAAGTAGGCGATGTTTTATTATCGTAATGCCAGTTCTCCGCCACAACGTCCGCAGCGATAGCGAGCGGTATTTACCCGGCGCTGACGGGGATACATTTGATGGCAGTGACGACACTGATACGTATATTTCACTTGTTGTGCGGGTAGTGGTGGGGCATAGCGCAACCCATTCACTTGCTGGAGTAACTGTTTGAAGTCACGGTCGCGATGGTGGTATCCACCGTTTGTAAGGTACAGGTGGTAGTGACACAATTCATGACGAATGATCGCTAAAAAAGTTTCTTTGCCATGATAGGCCAACATTTTAGGATTAAAATCTAGGTCATGCGTTTTTGGATAGTAACGTCCACCGGTTGTGCGCAACCGCCAATTCCAGTGGGCACGATGAACAAAAGGACGGTGAAAATACCTCAGCGACTGATCTTCTACCCACTTTTGTAATGTTTCTTCTGAACAGACGCTTGGCATTTGCCGCTTCCTTCCTTCTATTCCCTTGTGTATCTCTATTCAGGTGCAATCATGCTCAGGCCGATCCGCTTGCGTTTCTTATCAATTTCAACGACCCATACATCGACAATATCACCAACCGAAACAACATCACTCGCCTGTTTAACAAATTTCTTACTGAGACGCGAAATATGAACAAGCCCGTCCTGTTTCACACCAATATCTACGAAGGCACCGAAATCTACCACGTTGCGGACGGTCCCCTGCAGTGGCATGCCAATCTCTAAATCATCGAGTGAGAGCACATCCTGACGTAAGGTTGGACCTTGCACGTGATCACGTGGATCTAACCCGGGTTCTAACAAGGCACTTTGAATGTCCGTCAGCGTTTCTTTTCCAGCTGAAAAAGTCTCCTGAAGCTCGGGGATCGACCACTGTTGAATACGGGCTTTGGCTGCTGGGGTGTTGATTGCGTCGAGCGCAATGTCTGAAGCTGCCAATAAAGATTCCGTCAGCGCGTAACTCTCAGGGTGGATACCGGTATTATCCAAGATATTCTCACTGGCAGGAACGCGCAAGAATCCAGCCGCCTGTTCATAAGCTTTTGGTCCGAGCCGTTTGACCTGTTTCAATTCTTCGCGCGAGGCAAAGATGCCTTCTTCATTGCGGCGTTTAATGATGTTAGTGGCAACCGATGGCGTAATGCCAGCTACATGCTTCAATAGTGAGGCACTAGCAGTATTCACGTTCACTCCGACACGGTTCACGACCAACTCCACTGTGAAGTCTAACTGATCACTCAATTTACTTTGCGAAACATCGTGTTGGTACTGTCCCACTCCGATTGCTTGCGGTTCTACCTTTACTAGTTCGGCGAGTGGATCCTGCAGACGGCGCCCGATGCTGACAGCAGAGCGTTCTTCTACCTGATAATCAGGAAATTCTTCGCGCGCAATCTTGGATGCGGAATAAACCGAAGCTCCAGCTTCATTAACGATAGCATATTGTAAATCGAGATGATTTTTCTTAATGACAGAGGAAACAAAAGCTTCGGATTCGCGACTCGCAGTACCATTTCCGATCGCCACAATGTCAATCTGGTAGTCATTCACCAATTGTAGCAATGTGGCTTCCGCTTCTTCTGTTTTATTGTGTGGAGGTGTCGGATAGACAATCGTTTTGTCGAGTACACGCCCTGTTGGATCCATGACGGCTAATTTTGACCCGGTGCGGTAAGCCGGATCCCATCCGAGCACGGTCTTTCCCTTGAGTGGTTGTTGCATCAACAAATGATAAAGGTTATCACTGAAGGTATGGATCGCATGGTCCTCGGCATATTCCGTCAGCTCACGGCGAATTTCGCGGGTGATTGATGGAACAATGAAACGATCTAAGCTATCCTGAATGGCTGCTTGTAGTTGTAGTGTCGATACGGGATGGCCTTTGATGACTTGACTCACTAGATATTGAATGAGCGTAAATTCATCGTCATCCACATTGACGCTGAGAATCCCCTCTTTCTCCGCACGATTGATGGCCAAAATTTGGTAGGGCTTGAGCGTATCGAGTTTAGCTTGGAAATCATAATAAATTTCGTAAAGGTGTTCGTCATCTTCAGCTTTCGCGCTCTTTTGGCTTACCAATGTGCCTTTTTGCTTCATGTGACGGCGAATCCAATCTTTGTAATCCGCTTGCTCACCGATCCATTCAGCAACGATTTCATGCGCACCGTCCAAGGCCTCCTTGGCATCTGCCACCTCATCGGAACGGTATTTTTCTGCCTCTAACAAGACGTTACCTTCTGTCGGATTGGATAATAACCATTCAGCGAGTGGTTGTAACCCCTTTTGCCGCGCCTTTTCTGCTCGAGTTTCGCGTTTTTTCTTGTACGGAGCATAGAGATCTTCAATGGCTTGTAGATCTGGTGCTGAAAGAATTTTCTTTTCTAACGCCGATGTGAGCTTATCCTGATCGGCAATCAATTTGAGAACAGACTGCCGCCGATCTTCACGGTTTTCTACCATGTCGTAGGTCTCTTGAATGTTTCGAATTTCCACTTCATCGAGTGCGCCGGTTTGTTCTTTACGATACCGCGCAATGAAGGGAACGGTATTCCCATCGGATAGCAATGTTAAGACGTGGTTGATTTGCTTTTGTTGAAACGCCGGTAGTGCCTCTCCCACCAGCGCAAAGTAGTCTTGATTCACACTTACGCCTCCCTTTCACAATCGCTTACTATAGACCACAAAAAAATTTTTGTCTACAAATTGATTTAATTTGTAGACAAAATGATTCACCAAAAATGAAATCAATCCGCTTGGTGACGACTAAAAAAGTGGTTTCTTCCTGTTTTGTGTACTACTTCAACGCTCATGTCCTTCTCACTCTCTTCTGCTTTGGATTTTAACAGGTAAGCCCTCTCCTTTTTGCCCGCTAGCAATCATCTTTTTCGTGTACTTGGTGTATGTTTGTTGCCTATGATTTCTCCAGACGCTATTGACACCTCCCATCCCTGTCTCTTGTCTCAAACAATCCCCCTCATTGCGTCACTTCTAAAAGTGAGTATGTGGCGCTCACAATTCCGCTTCGATGACGTTTTCCTTTTCATGAAGGAACCGTTTCCACTAACTCTTCCGCTTTTTAGACGTTATTAATGCTCAAAAAAATAGCTAAAAATGGTCTTTTCAGTACTTGTTGTCGTCAACTTTCTGCTATAATAGGAACGTACTAAAGCGAGAACCTTTAGCGATAGGGGAGTAACTAGCAGTTTGACTGCGATAGTATCAACAATAACGTGCAGACTACTGCGCCGAGGAGGAGACCCGCCATTACTTTGGTGGTAGGGTTAACTGATTAGTGGCGCGAAACTGCTGGTACTATCTGAAAATGTGAGACCTATGCTGCATCAGTGAGCGGCATAGGTCTTTTTTTGGATTTTTTCAAACGCACTTGATAACGACCCACTCGCCACTTTCCGATGTCCGTTAGCGGATAGGGTTTCGCCAGTGCAAATCGACAAAAAGGAGCGAATGTAAGATGTCAGAAAACACCAAAAATGAGCGCTACTACGCCTCATCAGCGGATGACGTGCTCAAGTCACTGGATTCATCAGCAGCGGGATTATCTGCTGATGCCGTGAAGCAGCGCCGCGCCCAATATGGTGCCAATGAAATTCAGGAAGGGGAACAACGCACCACCCTCCAGAAATTTATTGACCAGTTCAAGGATGCCATGATTCTCATTTTGTTAGCGGCAGCGGCCCTTTCCGTAGTCTTGGAAGGAATGGAGGGAATGGTCGATGCGATCGTTATCCTTGCCGTAGTTATTATTAATGCCGTTCTGGGTGTCATCCAAGAAAACCGGGCTGAGGATGCGATCAACTCCTTACGAGAAATGTCCTCACCTCAAGCGCGCGTACGCCGTGGTGACGATGTCCAATTGATCAACTCTAAAGATATCGTACCTGGTGATATTGTCTTGCTCGAAGCTGGGGACGTTGTACCAGCCGATATGCGCTTGATTGAATCCAATTCCTTACAGATTGAGGAAGCGGCATTAACCGGGGAATCTGTCCCTGTTGATAAACAAATCGAGGCTGTAGATGCGGATGCCCAAATTGGGGACCGAACCAATATTGCCTTCTCCTCAACGAACGTGACATATGGTCGTGGGACTGGGGTTGTTATTGGCATTGGGATGAATACAGAAGTTGGGAACATTGCCCAAATGATCCAGAACTCCGAACAAAAGCAAACCCCACTACAACGCGACATGGCAAAATTAACCAAATTCTTAACTTGGGCCATTGTGGTCATTTCCGTGGTTATCTTTGTCATTGGGATGTTCCAACAACGTAATTGGATTCAAATGTTACTGACTGCCATTTCTGTTGCCGTGGCGGCTTTACCAGAAGGTTTGCCAGCCATTTCTACCATTATCTTGGCATTAGGGACACAGAAGATGAGTGACCGTAACGCGTTGGTACGTAAATTGCCAGCCGTGGAAACACTCGGTGGAACGCAGGTTATCTGCTCAGACAAAACAGGGACGTTGACCCAAAACAAGATGACGATTGAACGCGTCTTCTACAACGGCAAAAACCACGAAGCTAGCGCGGATATTGATTTCAATGAACCCGTCTTCAAAATCATGAACATGGATAACGACTCCACCATTTCTAATGATGGTTCGCTTGCCGGTGACCCTACCGAAACCGCGATGATCCAATTTGGTTTTGATAAAGGATACGATGTGCGCAAAGTTCTTCAAGAACAACCACGTGTCGGCGAGATCGCCTTTGATTCTACCCGTAAAATGTCTTCAACGGTGCACCCTGTTAGTGCTGAAGAAAAAGCGCACGGTAATTTCGTGATGATGACAAAAGGTGCCCCAGATGTCTTAATCGATAACTGTACGCACTACTATGAAAATGGCGAAATTCATCCATTAACCCCAGAATACAAAGCCATGTTACTGGATGAAAATGAAGCCATGGCTAACGAAGCCTTCCGCGTGTTGGCAATGGCCTTCAAATACTTTGATGAAGAAAAAGCCTCCTATTCTTCCGAAGAGGATGAACGTGACTTAATTTTTGCTGGGATGGTTGGGGAAATCGACCCAGAACGTCCTGAAGCGAAACAAGCGATTGTTGAAGCCAACAATGCCGGTATTCGCGTTGTCATGATTACTGGTGATCACCCTGTCACAGCAGCTGCCATTGCGCGCCGTTTAGGAATTATCGAAGAAAATGAAGCCTTTGAAGATGTCGTGATGACTGGGGCTCAGTTAGATGAAATGTCTGACCAAGAGCTCGCTGCTCATGTGGAACAATACAAAGTTTATGCTCGTGTCGCTCCTGAACATAAGGTACGGATTGTGAAAGCATGGCAATCTGATGAGCACAATAAGGTCGTGGCGATGACTGGTGACGGTGTGAACGATGCGCCTTCCCTCAAACAAGCTGATATTGGGATTGGGATGGGAATCACTGGTACAGAAGTGTCTAAAGGAGCCTCCGATATGGTGCTAGCTGACGACAACTTTGCGACGATCGTGACCGCCGTTGAAGAGGGACGTAAAGTCTTCTCCAACATTCAAAAAGCTGTACAGTACCTCCTCTCTGCCAACTTAGGGGAAGTGCTCACGATCGGGATTGCGACCTTAGTGGGTTGGGAAATTCTTGAACCTATCCACATTCTTTGGATCAACTTAGTGACCGACACCTTCCCAGCCATTGCGCTTGGTTTGGAAAAGGCCGAAAGCGACGTGATGCAGCATACCCCTCGTGGTCGGACATCCAACTTGCTGTCTAATGGGGTATTGACGAGTATTATCTACCAAGGCCTCTTCGAAGGTGGCGTGACCCTGTTTGTCTACTGGTATGCGATTCACATCATGCAAGTAGAACAAATCAATGGCGTCGCACCTGATGCTGAAGCCATGGCGTTCTTGACCTTGGCCTTCATTCAGTTAGCTCACGCCTTCAACTGTAAGTCCGTCTTCAAGTCGCTCTTCTCCAGCAACCCATTTGACAACAAAGCCTTTAACTTGGGGATTTTGGTTTCCGCCGTCTTGCTTTTGATCACGGTCTTCATTCCGGGATTAAACGATGCTTTTGGAACCAGTCACTTACTCGGTGACCCAATGGCTGTACAAATGTGGACCGTTGTGATTCTTGCTTCCTTATCCGTATTACTCTACGTTGAAATTGCTAAATGGATTATGCGCGTAACGGGCTACGCTGACAAAGCCTCTAACCCTACCGTTTAATTCACTGACAAGACAAATAAAGCGTCCCACGCACCAATGACCTGGTGCGTGGGACGCTTATTTTTTTAAGAGAAGAATGCGCCAGCCTACCTAAGCTATAGGCAGGCTGGCGCATGTTTTTAGAATCAACAATAACTGTTCATTAAATTTTAACGCATGGTCACGAGTTCTTCGCTTCCCGTGGGATGAATGGCTACGGTACGATCAAAATCTGCTTTGGTTGCGCCCATCTGAATAGCAACAGCAAAGCCTTGAATCATTTCATCCACGCCAACACCCATTGCCCAAAGCCCAACGATTTTTTCGTCTGCGCCTTGTGTGATCAATTTCATCAACACGGGTTCGCGGTGATCGCCGAGCGCCGTCTGCATAGCTGTAAAGGTGTTCTTGTAGACCTTCACTTGATCATTTCCATAGCGATCGATGGCTTGAGCTTCAGTCAATCCAATTTTTCCGATAGGGGGTTCGGTAAACATCACGGTTGGAATGACATCATCATTCATTTTGAATGGGGGTTGTCCATTGAAGAGGGTATCACTCAAGGTACGGCCAGCTTTAATGGCTACTGGCGTCAGTTGTGTGCGTCCAATGATGTCTCCAAAGGCATAGACACCCTCAACTGAGGTATGGAAATAGTCATCCACTTTCACAAAGCCGCGCTTATCCAGTAGGACATCGGTATTTTCCAAACCGAGGCGATCAGTATTTGGAATACGCCCCACTGCCATAATTACGCGATCAGCCGTCACCTCACCACCTTCACGATACATGACGGTGAGCGTATGATCGTCATTTTGGCGAATGGCTTTCACAGTGTGCTGCGTCGCCACCTGAATGCCACTCTGGCGCAACTGCTCGCCCATTCTTTCACGGAAATCCTGGTCAAAACTGGTTAATACTTCAGCGTCGCGTACCACCATGGTCACTTCTACGCCCAGATGGTTCAACACGCCCGCTAATTCCGTACCGACGTACCCAGCGCCAACAATCACCACACGTTGAGGTAACGTCTCCCACTGGAAGAAATCATTGGAAGTTTCAGCTAACTCAATGCCTTCAATATCATCCGGTAAGAAAGGACGCCCGCCTGCAACGATCGCAATATGTGGTGCCGTGTAGGTTTCGCCGTTGACTTCGATAGTATGATTGTCAACAAAAGTGGCATGACCCGACACAAATGCTGTCCCACGGCTTTCAAAGCCACTGAAGTAAGAATGGTGCACACGGTCAATATAAGCATCACGATTCTTCTTGAGTGTTTGGTAGTCAACCTGTTTCACTTCAGCATCCAGTCCCATTTCACTACTGTAAGTGTCGATCGTGTGCTTGGTTGTTGCTGCAATCCAAGAGATTTTTTTAGGCACGCAACCCACGTTCACACAGGTTCCTCCGACAGCTTCTTCCTCAATAATCAATGCTTTTGCCCCATACTCAGCAGCACGGTTGGCACTCGCAATACCGGCGCTACCGCCACCGATCGCAATGTAATCGTACGTTTTCATGTTTCCTTCCTTTCCTTATTCAGTGGTTGTTTGATGCAAATAGGCATAACCAACCGTCGTTCGTGCGGGAATGATGGCGTTATGGCGGCCGTGATTATCGTAAGCCTTGAACCAAAGCACACCGTCTGAATCAAACGCGTAAGCATAAACAACCACCCAATGATTGTGGTACGTTGACCCATAGAGCGAAGTAGTCCCAACAATCAAAGGCCCCAGTCCGCGATCAATGAGCCGCGGTACATGATATTCCGTTGTTAATCCTACCCCAACACCCACCGGACATCCTAAAAACAGCAGGTTTAACCCTAAAGCAATGTCCCAAATAAATGAACCTGGGTAAGGACGATATTGATCAACAGCTGGCTGAATGCCTGATATCATCTGATCCAGTTTTAAATCCTGCCCGGTGTCCATCCGTACGCGATCATGCGCGAGGACGGCCACGCAATATGTTCCACAAATCCCTGGATCGTTCGCATTAATGAACGAACGATAGCGCACAAAGCGCTCTTCAGCTAAGCCGTGCCAAGTTAACGTCATCGTATTCACCACCTTTAATTTCCGACTTCCATTCTAGCAAAGGGTGCTAGTGAATCAAACTTTCATGTTTGCTTATCCCCACTCTACTTTATTCTACCAGTATTTGTTAATTTTTAATGAACTTTCCAGGTACGACTTGCCCCTCTATCAATTGTTAAGTACAGTAAATGAGAATGACATTAATTAGTTAAGAAGGTGGAATATGCCTTTTGGGGAAAGCACATTACCCTGGTCAGTACAGTCGTTGTTACTTACGATTCTATTGATCAGTTTATTTTTTCCATTTTATATTACGCTCATCGTTCTTGCGGTGATTTTCATTATTTTAGCTTTTTCAAACACACTGACAGCGACCTTTCTGCCGCAAAATTCCCTGCAGACGGTGCTGTGGCTGGCGTTGTTCTACAGCTTTGTGATTGCTGTGGTATCCATTAATTTCCTAGGAACCATTGCAGCGATTGGGTTGTTTTTCGCTATGGCGCTCTTTAGCTACTACGTGAAAAATGTCCGTCCTGAGTTTCTGGAGGATATTGTGAACCTCTCTCTTGTCGCTAGCTTTGTGGTGTTCCTCTTCGCCATGATGGAGCACTTCAACGTGATTGCTGAATGGGATTATACGTTTATTTCGCAGATGATGGCTGAGGAACATCCGGAGCGCGTGGAGGCAACGTTTTTCAATCCGAATTACTACGCGATGATGTTGGAGTTCTTTATTACCTTCAGCATGTATAAATTCTTCCACACCACATCCTGGAGCAAACGCATCACCTGTATTTTCCTCGCGCTATGCAATTTCGTGGCTGTTTTTTATACCGGAAGTCGCACGACCTTCCTCGTCCTGTTGGCTGTTTTGTTTGTCTTTTTCTACATTATCGGCTACAAAAAGCAGGCAATCGGTTCAGTTGTCGTTTTATTCAGTTTGATCGGGATAGCCATGGCAACCGGCCTCTTCCCACGGTTCGATTCAATTGGCTGGGGATTAGAAGATCGCGTTGAAATCTGGTTAAACGCCTTGCGTGGTATCAAGGATCATATCTGGTTTGGCCAGGGCATCATGTCATACGGGCACTTAGCGAGTTTCTACGGGTATCCATTCAAAACGCACGCGCACAATCTCTTATTAGACACGTTGCTGAACTTTGGGTTAATCGGTAGTTCCTTATTGATTCTCCCTCTCTATCGCGTGGCCGAGTTGCTAAATGCGATGCGACAATATCCTCAGTTGCGACTGAAACTCGCCCTCTACTGCAGCTTAATCACCTGCATTTTAGTGCATGGTTTAACGGATGTTACCATTATGTGGGTGCAAACAGCGGGACTGTTTTTCTTCGTGTTCTTGACTGCGCCAAATACGTTAAAGAAAGCCGAGATTGAAGAAGCCACTTCCAGCGCGATGTTGGCTTCACTCGAGCACCAATCTTATTATAAATAAATGATGAATAAAGGGACGGCATCAAAGCTATAAGCTTGCTGCCGTCCCTTTTTTTAACAAAATTGAGCCTCATCTACTTAACTAGAACCTTTCTCCAGCTAGATGTGCTTTGCCCATTCAAAAAAGGTGAACCCAACCCTACTGTTGCGTTCACCTTTTGGGCAATTATTATTGATCGTCACTAGGCGTTCGCACCATTAAGTGGTTGCCATTGCCATTCTGTGACTTCTTCCATGTCTGAACCATATTCACGGATGTAGTCATGGTGTTTTTGTAACAAGTCTTCTTGTGCTTGGATGTAGTCTTTTGCCTCATCACCGTAAACCAATTCTGCCGCTTGTTTCGCAAGGTGGAAGCGGTCCAACTCGTTCCATACCCGCATGTCGAATGGTGTAGTGATGTCCCCTTCTTCGATATAACCATGTTCGTAGAGATTGTGGTTATGACGATCGAAGAAGATCAGTTTTACCAAGTCAGTGTAACCGTGGAAACCAAAGATCACCGGTTTATCCGTGGTGAAGAGTTTGTCGAATTCTTCATCAGAGAGCCCACGAGAATCAACACTTGGGTGACGCATCTTCAAGATGTCCACAATGTTGATGAAGCGAATCTTCATTTCTGGGAAGGCCTTGTTCAAGCTGGTGATCGCAGCCAAGATTTCCATGTTGGATTCTACCCCGCTAGCAGCAAAGACGATGTCTGGTTCGCCACCTTTATCTGTAGATGCCCAGTCAATCACTTTGTACCCTTTGTCAGCTAATTCTTCGGCTTCTGCCATGCTGAAGAATTGTGGACGTGGGTGTTTAGAAGTCACCACCAAGTTGATCAATTGTTTAGCAGGCAAGACATTCTTCGCCATGACCGCCAACAAGGTGTTCGTATCTGCTGGCAGATATTCACGAATGTATTCGGCTTTCTTTTCTGCCAAGTGTGTCAAGATACCTGGATCTTGATGGGTGTAACCGTTATGGTCTTGTTGGAAGGCATAACTGGTAGAGATCAGGTTCAGAGCGTTGTAAGATTTACGCCAGTCCAATTCATCCGATTGACGCATGAATTTGAAGTGTTGCGTAATCATGGAATCTACCACGCGCAAGAATGCTTCATAGGAATCGAAGAAGCCATAACGACCGGTCATGGTGTAGGTTTCTAACATCCCTTCTGCTTGATGTTCAGAGAGTTGAGAGTCGATCACACGGCCGGCAGAACTCATGTTGGAGTCATAGTCTTCCTTGATGTCTTCCAACCATTGACGGTTCGTCACTTCGAGCACTGCATTCAAACGGTTGGAGTCATTTTCGTCTGGTGAGAAGAGACGGAAGTTATCTGGATTGGCTTCGACCACACGTGCAATATATTTCCCTAATTGGGTCATATCTTGTTCCATGCGTTCACCTGGTGTATCGAAGTCCAGAACATTTTCTTTCCAGTCTGGCAATACCAGATCCTTGGTGTTGATCCCACCATTAACGAGTGGGTTCATCGCCATACGTTTGTCGCCTTTTGGAGCGATCGCCTTCAATTCAGGAACTAAAGTCCCATTTTCGTCGAACAGTTCTTCAGGACGGTAAGATTTCAACCAAGCTTCCAATTCATCTGCTTTGGCAAAGTTCCCTTCTGAAACAGCGATTGGCACCTGGTGAGCCCGGTAGCCCCCTTCGATGCGTTCATGTTCAGACCCTTTAGGACCCGTCCAGCCTTTAGGCGTGCGCAAAACGAGCACTGGCCAGTGTGGCATGGTTTGTTCATCTGCTGGTTTCTTCGCAGCAGCAGCTTTGATCGCTTGAATTTCTTCAACGATGGCGTCCATGGTTTCAGCCATTTGTTCATGAACTGCCATTGGATCGTCACCTTCAACGAAGTAAGGTTTCCAGCCTAACCCTTCAAGATATTTGCGCAGATCTTCATCGGATTTCCGGGTAAAGATGGTTGGATTAGCAATTTTGGCACCATTCAAGTTCCAAATTGGTAAAACTACCCCATCATTCACTGGGTTGAGGAAGGTGTTGATTAACCAACCCGCTTGTAATGGCCCGGTTTCGGATTCCCCATCACCGATCACCGCAGCAACAATTTGGTCTGGATTGTCCAATACCGCACCAGCAGCATGGCTCAATACATACCCGAGTTCCCCACCTTCATGGATTGACCCTGGCGTTTGAGCAGTTGCGTGAGAGCCAATACCACCTGGGAAGGAGAAATGTTTATTGAATTTGTTTAAACCAGCTTCATCTTGGGTGTAAGTTGGGTAAATTTCGGTATAAGACCCATCGAGGTAGGAGTTAGCTACCATGACTTGGCCGCCGTGACCAGGACCTTCGAAGAAAGAAAGGTTTAAATCATACTTGTTGATAATACGGTTTAGGTGAGCGTAGATCATGTTTTGGTTCGCTAACGTTCCCCAGTGACCGATTGGGTTACGTTTAACATCCGTTGGTTGAAGCGGACGACGCAATAACGCATTATCCTTAAGGTACATTTCAGTTACCCCCAAGAAGTTAGCGGCACGCCACCAAGCATCTACTTTTTTCAGATAGTCTTTTGAATTGAAATCAACCATCATTATAATCTCCTTTTATTCGTGACATTTTATTGCAATCAATGAAGTTACTCCCATTATAGTCTGTCACTTGACATTTGTCAAAGACAATAGCATTTGTCACACACGGTTAAAAAAGAAAACGATCCTGACTTGAAGCGATCGCTTTGCTTTTATCGTGCATGTTCATCATGAGTGACAGATAGGAATGCTATTTGCTGGGGTTAATGTCGTGTTCTTTCGATTAATGGCTGGTGGTTAAGTTGGTGCCAGCACTAAATACTTGGACAGTTTAGCGCTTATGCTAGCCAATAAAAACCGCTAAAGACTGTTGGCGTTAGCTTCTGATAGGTCAATAATCGTTTCTGCAACGGTATTGGTCGTCACAATCGTATTAATCATGCCTGTGCGCAATGCCACTTCGATCGCGTGGACTTTTTGATTTCCTTGAACAACAGTCATCACCTGGGGAATCTTCCGCAAGTCATTTAAGGTAATCCCCAAAACGGATTGATTAATCTCATTGGCCAGTTCCTGACCGAATTGATCATAAAAGCGAGAATTGATCACGCCGACCGCTCCTTGTGCTTTCAAGGCCGCATATTGCGCATTATCCACATAACCAATATTACGCATATTCGTTTCCTGATCGAGGGAGGAGATCCCCACCAACGCTAATTCTACCTGGCTTCCCTCTGCCAGCACACTCTGAATGGCGCGGTTGCTGGCAAGTTCCCGGCGAATCAGGGCATTAGAAACCAAGGCGGGCGCATAGAGATATTTCGCTTTTGCTCGCATTTTGCGCGCGAGTTCATAGGTCAATTGATTGGATTGAATATCGAAGTAATCATCGCTCAATCCGCCAATCAACGGCACCAATTCCGCCTCGCTGTGGTTCATATACGGAAAAGAATCAACCATGCGGCGCAGAGAGTTGCCCCACGAAATCCCAATGCGCGTGTAATCGGCAATAATATCCTGCAAATAAAGGGCGGCGCGCTGACTCACACGTTTGCCAATCTCTGAAGGATGCAGATCCTGCGTATCAACAACGATCGCATTCTTCAGATGATAGCGCTGTTCCAATTCCCGTTCGAGACGCGCCGTATAGATGCTCTCACTCTTGATGACGACTTCAACAATTCCTAACTCGCGCGCTTCCTTGAGATACTTCGCAATGAGTGAACGCGACACCCCACGCTGGCGCGCAATCGCCGCTTGCGTTAGTCCCTCTTCATAGTACATCGAGGCGACTTTGATCATTTCACTTTCTGTTTGTTTCATTCGTTTATTTGTCTTCCCATCTGTCTCGTTTTATGGTCTCTGACATCGAGACCTCTGTTCTTATTATTCCTACTTTTGAGGGAATCGTCAATCTAGAGATATTTTTACTCATTGAAAACAACCAAATCATCGCATATTGTTCCACTATTTTCCAACCACATGTGAATCATAATGAAAAGTAACTAAAACCCCCAAGCGTAAGAGAAATTGCTTCTCCACGCTTGGGGGTAAGAGGTGTTGTCAATTTTTCATGTGCTGATTAATTAGCACAGCTCTACCAAATCACGACACGATCTGCTGGGGCTAAATACATGGCATCTCCAGGTTCGGTGTGGAAAGCGGCATGGAATTGGGCTAAATTTTGCACCTGTTGGTTGGCACGCCAGTAGTTCGGTGCGTGCACATCGATGGTCAATAGCATCTGTTGGTACTCAGGACGTGCTTTCATGCACCATACCCGCGCCCAATTGCTGAAGAAGGCCACATCATCGCGATCCGCTTCGTCAATCGCGCCAATCGCTGCATTGAGCCCCCCAGCATCTGCGATATTTTCAGAAACCGTCAGTTTACCATTCACTTTGCCTTCACCCAGTGGTAGATCATTAAATTGATCGATCATGGCTTGGGCTTTTTGTTTAAAGAGGTCGTAATCTTCCTCCATCCACCAGTTATTCAAATTTCCGCGTTCATCGAACTGCGCACCATTGTTGTCAAAAGCATGGGAAATTTCATGTCCGATAACCGCCCCGATGCCACCAAAGTTAGTGCTTGGTGATTGTTCTAAACTGTAGAACGGTGCTTGAAGAATACCAGCTGGGAAGCAGATCAAATTAGAAAATGGGCTGTAGTAAGCATTGACCCATTCTGCACTCATGCCCCACTCTCTACGGTCAACTTCTTGATGCCAACGTTTGAGTCTATCTTCAGTAGCAATACGGCTAAAGCGACTCATGTTCCAGAAGAGCGACTTATCCGGTTGAACGACATATTGCTTGAAGACATCGGGATAAGTATCAGGATACCCAATCATCAGGTCCATATGATCCAATTTCACGATAGCCTTTTCGATGGTTGCTTTTGAGAGCCAGTCGTTCGCTTGGAGTCGTTTCTTATAAACATCGATCATGGCTTTGACCATTTCTTCAACGTCCGCACGCGCCTTCTCCCCAAAGTACGTCCGCCCATAGTAGCAACCAATGACCTGGCTGTAGCGTTGCCGCGTCAATTGGTAAGCATTCTTGATTGGCGAGGAAGTTTTTGGACTGCCAGACAATGCCAGCCCATATTCCGCCCCGGCTTGGCGCAGTTCTTCAGATAAGTAGTCGGTTGAGCTATAGAGTGTTTCAACCATCATCCAGTGTTTCAATTGCTCGAAATATTTAGGGCTCAAAATATCATCCAAAGCATGGAAGAAGGTCGGAATCGTGACGATCACCTTGTCTACTTGCTGTTCCACAAATGAATCTAATAAATGCATAATAGAGAAGTGTTCGCTGTACTCTTCAACTTCTTTGCGCTCGCGAGGGTTATAGATTTTGGTATAATCGGCGCGCTGTTCACTGCTCCAGGTCGCTGGCCACAGCAATTCATCGAAGGCAATCGCATCCGTAACGATTTCATCAGCGTCCTCTTTAGAAAAACCGGCTAAAGTAAAGACTTTCATTGCACTTTCTTTAAAGACAGCAAGCAATTGTTCGCCCTGTTCGCGATTTTCCTTGTAATAGGTCTTGTCTGGCAAAATTAATGATGGTTGATCGAGGTAGAATTCATATTGATCCGTATTCTTCATGTCCGGATCGACACTTACTCCAAATGGCAAAGCCAAACTCAAATCACTCTCTGCTAATTGTTGTAAGTCATCGAAATCTTTGAGGGCTTGGATTTTTTCCAATGCGGGTAACACATCGTCGGCCCCTTCCGCATTGCGGCGGTCGAAGTCCTTAGCCAATTGGTAGTATTTGGTCATTTCTTTTTCTTCCGGATTGGCGGGAGCAATATCCCCATTTGCGAATTTCTCCAAATCCGTCATCAATAATTTTTCAATGTCTTCATTTAGGATATTGAATCCTCCGGTAGCCGGCTTGTCCTCAGGGATGGTTGCTTGTGCAATCCACTCGCCATTGACGGCTTGATACAAGTCATTGCGAGCGGCGGTAAGATCGATAGTTGCCATTTTTCTGGCCTCCCTTGTTTTCAAAATGGTTAATGTACGACTGATTATAGCACATTGTAATAATAGTGGGGGCGACAGCGAATGAATGGTGACTATTTCTTAATGTTTAGACAATAATTTTATTAACTATTGCTCTTTATCGGTTAATGCCCCTGATCTTCATTGCCTGGGGTGCTTAAGGTAGCTCTTCCTATTAAATTTTCATTCTGTGTCTTCGCCTTGCTTGGTTCTTCTTTTCATTGCACTTATTTTCATCCCTAGTGCTAATAATGCCACGAGAAGCAAACACTTCCATTGACAATTCTGTTGGCTTGTTTCATATTAGTAGAATAATTTAAACGCTCAAATAGAAAGTGTGATGAGGATGGCAGACAAACCTTTAATAATTGGTATTACTGGCAACAGTACGACGAATGATCATGAGTGGGCCGAATTCCAACATGATTACACTCCGGTTGGTTTCCCTAAAGGTATCGAAAAGACAGGCAATTTGCCAATGGTGATTCCCATGCAATCCGACCTCTCACTGGCAGAAGCTTATGTGGAACGGGTCGATGGACTGATTTTTACCGGCGGACAAGATGTCTCACCCCTTCTCTTCAATGAAGAACCGGTGCCTGAATTACAGGATGTGCTCTTGCAACGCGATCAGTGGGAAATAGCGCTCTTTAAGGCTGCTCAGAAACGTCACCTGCCCATATTAGCCGTTTGCCGGGGCCTACAGCTCATCAATTGCATCCTTGGGGGAAGTGTGTACCAGGATTATAAATATTATCCCCTCGCCAGTGGTCATCTTCCTGTGCAACATATCCAAAAAGACAGCCACATGACCGATCCCGCTCACTCTATCACCTTGGCAGAAAATACAACCTTAGCTGGGCTATTTCCTCACCATAAGCAGCTCGCCGTTAACTCCTTCCATCATCAGGTGTTGCGCACGCTCGCCCCTTCATTAACGGAAACTGCCTGGGCAGCAGACGGTGTGATTGAAGCCTTTGAACGTCCCAAAACAGCTGAGCACGGCGCATTGATAGGCGTACAATGGCACCCTGAACTAATGATTTTCAAAGACAACACCATGTTAGCGCTGTTCGACTGGTTTAATCATCAAGCGTAGTCCGCTTATCTTATTGTTCGTTTTGGCGCAGCCTGTTTTAGGTTGCGTTTTTTTGTAACCTTAAAATTTGATAGCAGTAGCATTCGTCACGAAAAACGAATTAAAACGCCATAATGCCACGATTATCGCTATCAAATTAGGGGGATTGGGGACATCTTTATGCCAAAATGAGGATTGAACCTCCTATCATTATCGAGTAAACTAGAGGTAATAAGCGATAATTTTTTTAATTTTATATAGAAAGGAGACTATTCTCTGACGGGACGAGGCACTTAGGGTCGTTATTTTTAAGGAGCTGTTACTCATAAAATTTTCAGAATATTAGCGATCGAATAACTGCTCAGAGCATTTTTTCTGACCAACGTCCTCTCCCCTTCAGACTGTCCTGTTATCCCTGACGCTATTTATTGCGCCTGTTTGTTTAGTTAAAAGGAGGAAATCCGATGGAAACAGCAGACAAAGACCCTGTGATGACTGATGCGAACCAAACCAGTGAACCGCCGAAAAAGAAGAAACGTTCTTTTCCAACCGCGTTCACGGTTTTATTCATCGTGTTAATCTTCGCTGCCGCTCTGACTTGGATCGTGCCGGCGGGGTCATATGACCGTTTGACTTACAACGAAGAAACGCAGCAGTTTAATATCGAAAATATTCAAGGGGAAGTGAAAGAGCTCCCCGTTGAGCAAAAGACGCTCGATGATTTGGGGATTTCTGTGCCACTCGATAATTTCAAAAATGGCTCTGTGCGTAAACCAATTGCCGTACCAGGCACCTATCAAAAAATTGAACAGCGCCCACAAGGTTTTATTGCTTTAATGAAAGCCTCTGTATCAGGGACTGCTGACAGTGTTGGAATTGTGATCTTCATTCTGATCATGGGTGGTTTGATTGGCATCGTGAATGCGAGTGGGGCTTTCGATGCGGGAGTGGCCGTGCTCTCACGCGTAACGAAGGGCCGAGAGTTCTTGTTAGTTACTATTATCAGCTCCTTGATTGCCCTCGGAGGGACAACATTCGGGATGGCCGAAGAAACGATTGCCTTCTATCCTATCTTAGTCCCTATTTTCTTAGCGGCCGGGTATGACGTATTGGTGCCGATTGCAGCGATTTACATGGGTTCTTCTATTGGAACCATGTTCTCCACTACGAATCCTTTCTCAGTCGTGACGGCTTCTAATGCTGCGGGGATTTCCTTCACAGATGGTATCACCTGGCGGATTGCGGCATTGGTTGCTGGCCAAATCATTTCACTCGCCTACATTTACTGGTATGCACGCAAAGTAAGAAAAGATCCAACCAAATCATTAGTTTATGAAGAAATGCCAGCGATCAAAGAAAAATTCTTGAAGGATTACAATCCAAAAGAAGCACCCGCTTTCACCTGGCAACGGGTGTTGATCTTAATTATCTTTGCTTCTGCCTTCCCAATTATGATCTGGGGCGTATCTTCTCAGGAATGGTGGTTTGAAGAATTAGCGACCTTGTTCTTGACCGTATCGATCTTCTGTATGTTGCTGTCGGGTTTGGGCGAATCCAAAGCTGTAGGCGCCTTCGTCGGTGGGGCAGCCGATCTTGCTTCTGTTGCGCTGATCGTTGGGGTGGCACGCGGAATCAATATGATTATGGATGACGGGATGATTTCAGACACCCTCCTCTATTATGCCAGTGACATTATCAGCGGTATGAATGGCGTGGTCTTCTCTACCGTACAGATGGTGCTCTTCTCATTCCTGGGCATTTTCATTCCATCGTCCTCAGGTCTGGCTACCTTATCCATGCCAATCATTGCTCCATTGGCAGACGCCGTTCATTTGGGGCGCGATATTGTCGTTTCCGCCTATAACTACGGCCAAGGCTGGATGTCTTTCATCACGCCAACTGGTTTGATTTTGGCTACCTTAGCTATGGTAGACGTTGGATACGACAAATGGCTGAAATGGGTCATGCCACTGATGGGAATTATCGGCATCTTGTGTGTGATCATGTTAGCCCTACAAGTCGCCCTCTAATTCATCATTATCATTATCCACTAATGAGTAAATAAAATAGCGTTCCTTGAAGCCCTTTGACTTCTAGGAACGCTATTTTTAGTTGTCATAACGGTGTCTTTGTTACTTGATCATGCCACTCTAGCGGGTCTTTTTCCTAGCGAATGGGTTCAACCACCGAAACGCACTGATGCGGCGCAGGAATCTGACGAGCGGGCGTTTTTTTAGTTCGCTCGCACTCCGCTCTTCGTTATAGCGGATAGAGAGGACAAATCCCACACACATCATGTTCATCAGAATCGCCGATCCCCCCTGCGAAATAAAAGGCAGCGGAATCCCCGTCAGTGGCAGTAGTCCCATAGACATCCCAATATTTTCCACAATATGGAAGGTCAGCATAGCGACGATCGCCGTAACCCCAGTCACGAAAAAGCTGCTGTAAGATTCATATGCGATTGCTATCATCTGGAATAATAAGATAAAGAACAAAAGAATCACAACACTCGCACCGAGGAAGCCAAAGTTCTCTCCAATCGTGGCGAAAATCATATCGGATTCCCTTACTGGCACATAGACTTCAAAATTTCCCAAGCCTTTTCCAATGAATTGTCCTGACCCAATAGCTTTTAAGCTTTGGCTCAACTGATAACTCTCCTGGCGCGTATTCTCAAACGGTCTAAGCCACGAATCGATCCGCGCAAATTGATAATTTTTAAAGCCAAGATGATAAAGGACTTCGCGATCGTAAACCACGAGGAATAATAAAATCAAGAAAATAGCGGATAGAATCAGCGCCACTGGCAAAATAATGCGCCAGTTGATGCCGGAAATGAAGACGACACCGACAAACATCATCAGAAATACTAACGTTGTCCCCAAGTCGCGCTGTAGAATAATTAAAATCATCGGTGGCAATGTCCAAGCGAGTAACCGCCCAATAAAACGCATGTCCCAACGCAATTGCCAAGCAACGGGACGCTCACGGTAACGTTCTCGTTCACTGTGCGCCATATAATCGCTCACCAGGCGTGCCATCATGACCAAGTAGAGGAATTTCATCAATTCAGAAGGCTGAAACGAGAATCCCCCCAGCGCAAACCAGCTGCGGGCGCCGGTCAATTGCGCCATATCCCGGCTATAGAAAATCAATACTAAGATCAATAGAAAAATACCGACGAAATATCCCACCGGTGCGACCTGATACCAGGTGCGTTTATCCACCAACATACAGAGGTAAGCCATTCCCCCACCGATCACAAACCATACCGCTTGAAATGCGGTCGGGCGCAGGGAGGCATTATTGTTGTAGAGATAGGTCGTTGAAAAAATAGCCACCAAACTGACAATCATTAGCCCAATCACTGCAATGGCAACTGTTTTGTCGATACTATTGATGGCGTGCGTTTTACGTTTGTTCGCATCCTTTTGTCGTAACGCTTGACCACGCTGTTGAACCATTAGTTTGCCTCCTCATTTTCAACGATCGGACGCGTAAATTCATCCTCCATTGTTACTTCACCGCGCAGAACTTGGCGATCCTGCCTGGTGGTGTCAAATTGATCATCTTCTGCATAGGTAACCAAATCTTTTTCATCATGCATAAAGTCATGCACATGCTCTACATGATAGTAGATGATATTAACCATGGCCCCAATAATAATGACGATGGCATTCAAAAATAGGTACAACATCAAAATGATAAATACCCCTAACGTCCCATTGCCGACGGACGAACCACCGAAATACGTCACATAGTACCCAAACAGTGCACTGAGTAGTAACGATAAAAACGAAGCGACAACCGCGCCTGGGAAACTATATTTAAAGGTCTGCCGGACGTTAGGCACAATCATATAAATAAAGGTAAAGAGCAATAATAACGCGACAAAAAGAATCGGCTGCTGGAAAGAAAATAAAGTTTGAATTAGTTGTAATTCTAAGCCTAACCGCGTTTGGAAATAGGTTAACAGCGTCTCACCAAAGACATAAACCATTCCCAATGCCCCTGCTACAATCACCAATAAGAAAGTAATTAAGAACGAAAATAAACGTGTAATGATGACATTTCCTTTCAAAGGGCGATCATAGACGCGATTAAGGATCTTCTGTAGCGAAGAAAAGGCGACCGAAGCCGTCCAAATCGCCAAAATCAAGGAGACGGAAATAGCACCGGCGTTGACGGTCTGCAAGTAATCGGAGAGGGTCGGTACAATCAATGACTCCACTTGGTCAGGAACAAATTGCTCGACAATGTTCAATATGCTACCTCGGTCAAATGGCAACAGTGGAATGATATTTGCGATCAATAATAATACCGGTAATAACGCTAGTAGAGAATAATACGCTAATTCAGCTGCACTGCCACCAATGTCTGCTTTCTGAACAGTTTTCATGACAATCGGCAATACCGCTTCACGCTTACGTTGGTTCATGATGAGAGACCCCTTTTTCTAAATTTCAGACGTTCGTTGGAGTGACCGCCTCTTGCACCAAGAGAGGTAAACTGTTATTACTGACAGGCCAGTCACGACATCTTTTCCTGCACGATCCATCTTAGCCCACTTATCTAATGAAATTCAAGACCCAGCCCCATTGCTGCGATAGAAAGTCGTAAATTCCATAAAAAGAGACCAGCAAACGTGCTGGTCACTCCATTCCCATTATTTAATTACAATGACTGGCCTCACTTAATGCGCAGGAATTTCCTGCCACTGACCGTTCATCATATCTTGTTGGAAAAGCTGTTTGGTTTTAGTGTCATAGCGGAACAAGGCAATCAAATTTGAATGCGAGGGATCATTGCTATTGTCACGACGCACTTCAACCTGCACCGTGTGATCATCCACATTGCTCGGCACAAAGGAGTATGCTTCGGATTTATAGAGATTATCTGTCGCTTGATGAATCAGCGGTAAAATATCCTCTAGGTGAATGGCCCGCATACCATTTCCTGACTGATCAGCTGAACGCTCACTCGATGCGGTATCAGCCTCACTGGCGCTTGATTCGCTCGCTAGGGATGATGAGGTTCCCTCGCTCGCTTCACTAGCAACACTAGTGGATTGAGCGGTATATGTACTACTTGCCTCTCCTACTGTCCCTTCTGTCATCGTGTTTTGGCTCTCGCAGCCAGCCAAAACGAGCAGTGTGAGAATGATTCCAATACAGGATAATCCTTTTCTTCGCATAATATCTGCCTCGCTTTTCTTCGTTGATACTCATCCATCGTATGAAAGAATGGCGTGATCACTCAAAAATCACCATCATCCGAACACTATTCCATCAAAATTTTACTGAACTATGGCTAAATCGTATCACATCTGAGCAAAGATAATATATTATTCGGCTACTTTTAGCAAAGCTTTAACAATTCTAAATTCCTTGACCTCACAACAATGAAACCGTTATCTTGATACCGACAGCTATCACTAGTTTTCTTCAGTAAGCGGATTTTTAGACACTCATTTTCCTACTTACTATTTATGCTAAGAACAATTTAAAAAATAACCATCAAAGGTGCTTAAACTATGCTCTCATAACGCTAGGAGCGTTTGTGCCAGGTGACTTGAATAATCGCATGGCGTTCCCCCTCTACTTGGATGATGTGACAAGTGGTTGCCACATCATCCGTTCGTTCAAGGATAGCGATTTGCTGGTCTACTCGTTGCTGATAGAGGAGTTCCTTTTCATATTTGATCGTGATGTGCTCAGCAAAGTAATATTGATGCCAGTCTCGTCCCAAGGCATTCATCACCCAATCCAGATAAACCGCATTGCTAGTATGACCATTCGTATCTAAATCCGAAAACTGAATCGTCAGTGTATCCATTAGGTCGACATGGTCCAATGTTTTGGGCAATTTCGGAATAGGTGCTCCACGCCGCACGCGGTGAGAATCATATTGTTCAACGACCTCCTCAGGAATTCGGATCAATTGGCGCTTCTTTTTATCAATCAATGCGTACACGGTTTCCGCATGAATAATCTCTTTTCCACTAGCATCCTCCACCCGATAAGAGCGGAAGCAAAAGAAAGCATTATTTCCCCAAGCGGTGGTCGTGACTTGAACCTCTTCCCCATTCTTGGGCAAACGATGAATGGTAATATCATTTTGCGTAATCACCCACAGAAATGGCGACGTCTTCTTCCTAGTAGCACGATCATGGGCAATAGATGTGCTAGAAAAAGCATTGAGCATGGCAGATAAACGCCAGTCATTCAAGGCATTGCAACGTTCATAATCCAAGGTATAAGTGGCAGTGTAGCTATTTGGCATTGTATTTCTCTCCATTCCAAAAGACGCTTTCGTCCTTTATATGCTAAGCAAAAATGAGTGAAGATGCAACGTTGCCCACTTCAGATAGCATCGTTAGCAATAGATAGCTTCTTCCACCGTTATACACTAAGTCCGTAAGTTTCCACAACGACCGCCAGCCGGTTTTCCCACTCATTAAGGTAAATACGCATCAATCCTCAGCGAAGAAGGCGTGCAGCCTGATCCTTATGACATGAGCAACTAAGTGTCAATGGGCGTTTGACATCATTATTAAACTGATTTATAATTAATGCGCTGATTTCCTCGAGGTAGCTCAGCTGGATAGAGCAACGGTCTTCTAAACCGTCGGCCGCGGGTTCGAATCCCGCTCTCGAGACTAAAAAACGTCCATTCGTCGAATGGGCGTTTTTTTTGCGTTTTAATCTGTTTCAGCTATATGTGCTTCAGCCACTTCCAAAGCATCAATGGCGCGTCTTTCCGCATAGTAACGCTCGTAATCGGCTACGGGAAGGTAGGCTTCTATTTGATAACCATCATTTATTTCATCAAAAGGCATAGCTTCAATGTAGTAGCGATTGGCCTGTTTCAACCACCCGTTAATGTCTTCTCCCTTGACAAAAGAATGTACTGGCACATAAATCGTTTTGATTTTGTCGACAATGCGCCGATTCAAGCGCGTCAAGTCGTCCCCGTCATAAGCCGAAAGCAACAAGGTATTTTCATCCTCAAAAATCCCCAGCTGAGTAGTGTCAATCAAATCACATTTGTTATACACAAACAAGTGAGGTAACGACTGCATACCTAGCTTCTCAATGACGGACATAACGACTTCTTTTTGGCGATCGCGATAAGGACTCGAAGCATCAATTACGATCAATAATAAATCAACATCCTGACTCTCCTCTAAGGTCGAGTGGAAAGCATCAATCACCATGGGCGGCAAATCCTGAATAAACCCTACCGTATCCGTCAAGGCAATTTCAAACTGATTGGGTAAAGTGTAAGTACGCGTGAGCGGAGTTAATGTTGCAAACAGTTCGTCCTGCTCGTAAGTCTCTGCTGCGGCCAAGCCATTAATTAATGTTGATTTTCCAGCATTGGTATAGCCGAACAGTCCCACCTGAAAGAGATGACTGTTGCGACGTTTTTGCCGCGTCAACGCACGTTCCTGGCTGACCTTGGCGAGGTCTTGTTTAATTTGCTGAATCTGTTTTCGCAAGAGGCGCCGGTCCTGTTCCAACTGCGTTTCCCCTGGCCCACGCGTTCCAATGCCCCCGCCTAGACGAGAAAGGACGTTACCGAGTCCCTGCAAACGAGGCAAAAGATATTGGTTCTGCGCTAATGCCACCTGGAGCTTTCCTTCTTTCGATGTCGCGCGTAAGGCAAAAATATCTAAAATCAGCTGAACGCGATCGATCACCGCTACCCCAATCGCTTCTTGGAGATTGCGATTTTGCGAAGGGCTCAACTGATCATAAAAAATCACAAGTTCTGCGTCTAATTGCTCACACACCCGTTTAATTTCATTCACTTTGCCCTGACCAACGCGCCATTTGGCATCCGGACGTTCACGCTTCTGTATGATTTTTGCGACCACCTCGCCCCCTGCCGTTTCCACTAATGATTGCATTTCTTCCTGTTGCATCACAAACTGCTCGTCAGCGATTTCGGGATAATGAATATTAACAATGAACACTTGTTCTAGCAAACTGTCACCTATCTTTCTCCATTCTGTGTAATGCGTATCGGCAGGTTTTCGTGCCTTACGCTACCAATCCAGCGCTATACTCCCCTTCAAAATATTCATCTTGATCTGCATCAAAGCAGGCGATTGACCTACTAGCATTCACGATTGGGTTATACCATCCGATGCTGTTTCAAGAAATCTACGGCGGCTTGAATAATTTCAGCTTCCTGCTCGGGATGTTCAACTAAATTCACTTCATGGCCCTCAGGCAAGCGGTGACGCAGCCATGTTAACTGACGTTTAGCGTAGCGTCTGGACGAGCGCTTGAGTTTCTCCACCGCGATTTCTAGCGTTTCCTCCCCAGCAAAATAAGGGAAGAACTCCTTGTATCCAATGGCTTGATTAGCAGCAGCAGTTTCCGGCAGATGCTGCTGGTAGAGCCATTCTGCTTCTGATAGTAGTCCTGCTTTCATCATCTGATCGACACGCTGATTGATCCGCTCATAGAGTAACGCGCGCTCAGTATTGAGTGTGATCAAAAACACATCATAGCGAGAAGAGTGCTGACGTTGATCCTCCGTTTGTTCGGATAAGCGCTGTTCCGTATAGGTCGCCACTTCCAGCGCCCGAATTACGCGCCGCACATTATTCGGATGGATCGCCTCAGCGGATTTCTTATCCACCTGCTCTAGCCAGTGATGTAGCCATTCTGCACCGTTAGTCTCTGCCAATGACTGCATGGCTGATCTAAAATGAGGATGTTCATTCTTACCCCCTAAGGAAAAATCATACAGTAACGCCTGGAGATAGAGTCCCGTCCCCCCCACAACGATAGGAACGTTGTGGCGTTGATAGATGGCTTGGATAGCTGCGGTGGCATCCTGCTGAAATTCCGCCACTGAATACGGAACGTCTACCGGTTGAAAATTGAGCAAGTGATGCCGCACGCTGTCTTGTTCTGCAAGCGATGGGGCAGCTGTGCCAATCTGCAAATCGCGATAAATCTGCATCGAGTCGCTATTGACGATCTCGCCGTGGACACGGTGGGCGAGCGCAATACTTAGTTGCGTCTTTCCAACGGCAGTCGGACCGGCGATCACAATCAGTGGTCGCTTTTTAGGCATGGTGATCACGCTCCCCAACCGCATGATGGGCAGAGGCTAATTGTTTGCGTTCAAGCGCTGCACTGGCGAGTTGTTCCTCGGCGGCGGCTCGAGTGGCAGCACTGACAATTTCACCAGCGGACATGCGCGCAATCTGCTCTACACGCCCACTGACATCGAGTGTCTCTACCGCTGTTCTCGTTCGTCCTTCTGTTTCTTGCTTTTGAATCAGCAGTTGTTGATCAGCCATTGCGGCCACTTGAGGCAAATGGCTGATACAAAGAACTTGCGTTGCGAGTGAAATGCGATACATTTTGTTAGCGATGGCTTGTGCTACGCGCCCACTCACCCCAGTATCCACTTCATCAAAGATAATCGCAGTCACTCCCTGTGCTTGTTGAAAGATCGCCTTCATAGCTAGCATGATGCGAGACATTTCCCCACCACTAGCGATTTTATGAAGGGGTTTGAACGGTTCCCCTTGGTTGGTAGACAGATAGAAGACGACCTCATCTTTTCCATCATTTTGGAAATGACGTCGCTCCTCAAAATGCACCTGAAAATGCGCTTTTTGCATGTAGAGTTCGGTAAGTTGTTGATCGACCGCTTGACTGAGGGATTCTGCTTGTTCAACGCGCACCTCATGCAGGGCACGAGCTGCCATTTTCAGCCGTTTTCCTTGTTTGGACATAGCTTGCTGCAATTCCTGCTGGCGACTCTCTTGATGGGTCAGCTCATTCAGTTCCAAACGTGCTTGCTCCACATAAGCAATAATTTCCGCTTCATCCGCCCCATATTTGCGCTTCAAATTTTGCAGGAGGGCTAATCGATCCTCAATCGCATTCAAACGGTTAGGATCATAGGACAACCCATCCAGTGCATGCGCAATATCTCCTGATAATCCTTCAATATTGTAATAAATAGACTCTGCTTCCTGATAGAATTGGTTATATTTCGGATCCAATGTCGCAATATGGCTGAGGGAGGATGCTAACGTGCCCACTAAATCATAGGCATTAGTGCTCCCCTGCATCAGCCCTTCTGTTGCGGCAGTGAGTGCTTCCACAATTTGCTGGTAATTTTGTAACTGCTCGCGCTCGCTTAATAACTCGTCCTCTTCACCCACAACAATCTGACTCTGTTCAATTTCGTCAATTTGAAAAGTCAACAAATCGATGCGTTGCGCTGAGGCTTGGTCATCGAGTGAAATGGCTTGGTACTGATGCTGTAAGGTGCGATACGCTTGATATTCTTCTTGATAATGCAAAAGTGCCTGAGCAATCTTTTCTCCACCATATTGATCGAGAAAATGCAGGTGAGATTTGGGATCCATCAACGTTTGATGTTCATTCTGACCATGAATATCGACAATGTAACGGCCCAATCGTTTCAATGATGCTACCGTCAGTGCCACGCCATTCACCTTAATCGTATTGCGCCCATTCTTCTCCAAGTCGCGCCGAATTTCCAATTGCTGATCGGTAAAGGGAATATGCCACTCCTCTAATAGGGCATGAGCAGCTGGATCGAGCGCTGGCATGAAAAATAACCCGCTCAAATGAAAACTATCCGTTCCATAACGAATAAATTCCGTCGATCCGCGACCACCAACCAGTAATCCTACTGCATCAATGATGATCGATTTCCCCGCTCCCGTTTCACCGGTGAGAACCGTCATGCCATCGTCAAAATCAACGGTTAAATGATCAATAATCGCAAAATTTTCAATGGTCAGGTTTTGCAGCATCTTACCCTCTCCTCCTACTGTTTAGCAAATGTTTCGTGCGCTTGTTTAACCACCGCTCGAATGTCAATGGCACTTGATATTTCGCCAATACTCCGCTTGGCATTGGTGAAATAGCCTAAAAACTCAATATTTCCTTCTCCCCCAGTAATTGGTGAAAAGGTTAAGCCGAGAACGTCATAGCCCAACGCTGTTGCCATCTGGAAAGTTTGCTCAATTACTTGGCGATGGACCTGTTCATCATGAACGATCCCTTTCTTGCCAACTAATTCACGCCCCGCTTCAAACTGTGGCTTAATCAGTGCAATCACCGGTGCATCTGGTTGTAAAATGGGCTGCAATGGTGGAAAGATCAAGCGCAAACTGATGAAGGACACATCAGTCACCGCAATATCTGGTTGGCCGGCTTGGAAATCGTCTGGCTGACTGTAGCGGAAATTCGTCTGTTCCATGACCGTGACCCGCTCATCATTGCGCAATTTCCATACTAATTGATTAGTGCCCACGTCCAACGCATAACAATGTAGTGCCCCTTCTTGAAGCGACACATCCGTAAAGCCCCCGGTTGAACTGCCAATATCCAAAACATTGCGCCCGGCCATGGCAATTTCAAAGGTATCCAAAGCCTTTTTGAGCTTCAATCCGCCCCGCGAAACATAAGGGAGCGGATTCCCTTTTTGGTGCAGCTGACTGGTGCTATCGATTTTTTGTCCTGGTTTATCGAGACGTTGCTGATTCTGATCATAAATTTCGCCTGCCATAATCAGACGTTTGGCTTTTTCCCTAGAATCTGTAATTCCCTGCTGTACCACCAGCACGTCCACCCGTTCTTTCTTCACGACATCCTCCTACATGGTTAAATATTCCATAAATCCAGCGAGTAACTCTCTATCTAAGTTAGGAGTGAGCATGGCTAGTTCAGTTAGTGCCTGTTCACAAGCGGTTGTTTCTTCTCTCAGAGCATCTAATGCGCCGTTTACTCCTAATATACTTGGATAAGTGTTCTTCTCTAAAGTTTGATCACTTGTCTGCTGCTTGCCTCGCTGTTCGTCATCCCAGAGTACCTCCTGGAGATCGTTTTGAATCTGATAGGCAATGCCATAGTGCGTTGCAAATTGGTCGCACTGCTTATACTGCTCTGCCGTTGCTTCTGCATGGAGAGCTCCTGCCAGCACACTGAAGCGAATCAACTGACCGGTCTTCAAATAGTGCAATTTTTTTAAGGCAGGGAGTTTCAAGGAATGATGTTCAGCCATAATATCTTGCATCTGCCCTAACACCATTCCCTGCTCACCCGCTGCCATAGCGAGCATACGCGTCAGTTGCAGTTGGCGCTCGACATCCTCTGCTTCTGGATTCATATTCTTTGAACTCACAATTTCAAATGCTTTCGTTAATAACGCATCACCTGCTAAAATCGCCGTTGCTTCATCGAATTCCTTGTGCACGCTTTTTTTCCCGCGGCGATAATCATCATCATCCATCGCTGGTAGGTCATCATGAATCAAAGAATAGGTGTGAATATATTCAACCGCACAGGCCGTCCGCCATGCGGTATCTGTCTGGCCACCCAACGCATGAGTGAATGCCAAGACGAAAAGGGGACGTAGACGTTTGCCACCACTCCTTAAAGCGTAACGCATGCTTTCCTGCAACCGGCCTTCATGCTCAGCTAAGAAACCTATCAAACGCCCTTCTAACCCCGACATCACATCTCGTTTAAACACTTCCAGTTTCATCGCGTTCCTCTAACCTTCCTCAACTTCAAAATTTTCCAATTCATCTTGGTCATTCATCAACTTGGTCATGGTTCGTTCGGCTTGTTCCAACGACTTCGTACAGTAGTTGGCCAGTTTCACGCCTTGTTGAAATTGCTCGATGGATTCTTCCAAAGGCACTTCGCCACTCTGCAAATGATTGACAATGGTTTCTAATTGCTGTAACGCTTGTTCAAAGGTCATTGTTTCTTTTTCTTTAGTCATGTGTTGATTCCCCTTCATCTTTTATCAGTGCCTGTTCCATCACCGAACGCACTTCGGCATCAATGGTTCCATCCGCTAATGTGATGTGGAGTGTATCGCCTGTTTCCACATTAGTCACGGACTGCAACGGCTGCTTCTTAATCGTAACGTAAGCGTAGCCTTTCCCCAAGCGCTTCAATGGCGACAATAAATCCAATGTATTAATCAAGCGATCAAGTTGATAGTGGTTTTGTTCAAAATAATGCTTCTCTGCCGCCTCCAGTCGTTGTTTTAGGAGGTTGACCTGTCCTTTAGCTTGGATCACATTGAATTTTGGATTTTGTTGCTTCAAACGATCAAGTGCCGTATTCAATCGCTGCTTCTTCGCATTTAAAGGTCGACTGGCCACTTGATAGAGGCGATTCTCCCATTCACTCACGCGCAAGCGATAGCCGTCATACAGGCGTTCTGGCTGAGTGAAGACGTAGGACTGTTTGAGGTTATCCAGCATCTTTTCTTTAGCGACGAGTTGTTGCCGCTCAGCGTGATACAAGCGTTGCTGGTAATCTTTCACCTGCAATAACACCTCACTGAGCACCGGCGTAGCCAACTCAGCAGCAGCTGTTGGCGTTGCTGCGCGCTGATCCGCCACATAATCGATTAATGTCGTGTCCGTTTCGTGCCCAACACTCGTGATCACGGGTGTTGTCATCGCACTCACAGTTCGCGCTAATTGCTCATCGTTGAAACACCATAAGTCCTCAATGGATCCACCCCCGCGGCCAACGATGACCGTATCATAAGTGCCATCTGCTTCAACGCGCTTGAGATTGTTAATGATCCCTTGCGCTGCGTTTTCCCCCTGCACTGCTGTTGGGTAGAGAACGAGCTGAACGATGGGGTAACGTCGGCGTGTGGTTGTAATGATATCGCGAATAACGGCTCCTGATGGTGAGGTCACCACAGCAATCTTCTTGGGAAAACGCGGAATCGGACGCGGTGTGAATTGAAACAGCCCTTCTTCAGCTAATTTTTTCTTGAGCTGTTCATAAGCAACGTAGAATGCCCCCACACCGTCCGGTTGAATGCTATCGATAATGATCTGATAGCGTCCACTAGGTTCGTACAGGCTTACCCGTCCTGTGACTAAGACTTTCATTCCTTCTTCCAGATTAAAATTAATCTGTTGGAATTGACTGCGGTACATGATCGCTGAAATCAAGGCATGATCGTCTTTTAAACTGAAGTACTGGTGGTTATTTTGGCCGCGATTGCGATACCCAGAAACCTCTCCTGTTAGATATACGCGGTTCAAGTAAGGATCGCGATCAAATTTTGCTTTTAGATAATGTGTGAGCTGCGTCACGGTAAGATACTGCTCAGCCTCCATTTATACCTTCCTCTCCAAGCGCGTAATGAGTTGATCAAATAGCATAACATTGGTGACAGGGCCGACCCCACCAGGAACCGGCGATAGAGCCCGGGCAACCTCTTTCACACTGTCTGCATCAACATCTCCGCGCACATGCCCAGCGTCATCATAATTAGTCCCCACATCAATCACCACGGCGCCTGGTTTCACCATATCTCCCGTGATAAAGTGAGGACGTCCCACCGCCACACAGAGAATATCAGCACTTCGAGTCAAATGCGTGAGCTGGGCAGTACGCGAATGCGTGATGGTCACGGTGGCATTTTCATTGAGCAATAGTAAACTGAGCGGTTTTCCCACAATGGAACTGCGCCCCACAATCACCGCATGTTTTCCTTCGATGGGCACCTGGTATTCGGACAACAACCGCATCACAGCGCGCGCCGTATTGGGGACAATCCGTGGCTCTCCACGCACGAGTAAACCCAGATTTTCAGGATGCAACCCGTCCAAATCTTTCTTGGGATCAATGGCCTGCACGATGCGCGCCTGGTCGAGGTGATTAGGGAGGGGAATGCCTAGCATGATCCCATGCACCAATGGATCGTGGTTTACCGATGCAATCAGTGTCAACATATGTGCGGTGTCTGCGGTCGCTGGCACTTGGTGAATTTCATATTCAATCCCCAAGCGACCCGCTAAGCGCCGATTGACTTGAAAATAATGTTGGCTAGTCTCATCATCAGCCATCACAATTCCTGCTACCTTTGGGGATATTCCGGCTTTTCTAAGCACGGCTACCCGAGCTTGCAGTGCTTGTTTTTCTTGGACTGCCAGCTGTTTTCCTGTGAGTCGTTCCATGTTAACACCCTTTACTTCTTTGAAATTACGATCAGAATAATAGAATTCACCTTTCATCGTATTCAATCTTTTATTTTTTAGCAACTGATAGTGCGTTGTTGTGCACCACAAAAAATCAAAGGAAAATGTCTTCTGTTATCGTGGGTAGCTATGACAATTTCTGCTGACCCATTCATTACTGATGCAAAGAGGATTGAAAGCAATACACTTCCAATCCTCTCCCTACGTTTTATATTTTTTATTCTGCGGTCAACAGTTGGGACAATACCCCATTGATAAAGCGCCGCGAGCGATCATCACTGTAACGTTTAGCTAGATCTACTGCCTGGTCGATTGCCACCACAGCAGGGACTTTATCTTCAGGTACTTCCTTCATTTCATAGGCAGCAACCTCTAAAATAAAGCGATTGATCAACTCTAAACGCCGCACAGACCAATTTCCCTGAATATGTTTGTCAAGGCGCTGGTCGATCGTTTCGCGCTGCGCCACTACATTTTCTACCAATTCAACGAGATAGTCCGGCAATGGCTCGGATGATTTCAAATGAGGAAAGCTCTGCAAACGTTTAGGTGGTTCTTGATCAGAAACAGGCGTGAGTATACGTCCGCTCGCCTGCCAGATAGTCAGCGTTTCCTCATCAATATCCTCATACACGACCTCTTGCATAAATTCTTCATGTGCCTCCTTGAGGTAATCAAACAATTCTGCAACGGACATATCGGGATTAAACCATTGTTGATAGAGCGCCATAACGGCCATCTCTCGAATTTGCGCAATACCTAATGCCATCTCAACGCCTCCTATTGATTGTTTTCTGGTGCATTCACAATCAAATCATTGACGTAGATGCGAATTTCATCGAGTGTGATGTCCGTCATTTCGACAATCTGTTCATGGAGTCGTTTCTGCAAAGCATAGATAGTTTGCGGAATATCACGATGATAGTGCGCTTGAACGATCACATCCAAAACCAAGCGGCCTTCATCATTATGCAACATCACTCCACGGTCATAACGAAACATCCCAGAAAAACCGGCTTGATACCATTCCACTGGCGCAACGCCAGGAAAATGTTCCAATGTTTTTTCGGCAATCGTTTCGATAACATTAGGAGCGATGTTCACATCGCCAACCGTCTCTTGATGGACTAATGGATTAGCTTCTGAAACTGTCACTCATATCCCTCACTTTATTATGCGCGTGAAATGTAAGCACCGTCTTGCGTGTTGATCACTAATTTGTCTCCTTCATTAACGAAGAAAGGAACGTTAACGACCAAACCGGTTTCCATTGTTGCCGGTTTAGTCCCACCGGAAGCAGTATTTCCTTTGATTCCTGGTTCAGTTTCTTTAACTTCGAGCTCAACCGTGTTTGGTAAATCGATCCCGATCACTTCCCCTTCGAAAGTGACAACACCAACAATCATGTTTTCCAACAAGTAGTTCAATTCATCGCTAATTTTAGCACTTGGGATTTCCAATTGTTCGTACGTATCGGTGTTCATGAACACATGCGTATCACCAGCAGCGTAAAGATATTGCATTTCGTTGCTTTCGATACGCGCAGTTTCAACTTTTTCACCAGCACGCCAAGTCTTTTCAGTAACGGCACCGGAGCGCAAGTTTTTCAATTTAGAACGAACAAAGGCGCTTCCTTTACCTGGTTTTACATGTTGGAATTCGATGACACGGTAAATATTCCCGTTGTCTTGGATGGTTAAACCGTTTTTAAAATCATTTGTTGTTGTCATTATTTCGCTTCCTCCTGTTATTCATAATCTGCATTATTTTAGCATAGATTAGGGGGTTGCGCGACATTCTCCCTAAAAAACACGAAAAGAATGCGTACCAAACACCTCGTACACCACTTAAGGGTGGCGAGGTGGGGTATAGTCACCTACTTATCTTAACGCGAAATGTCCTAAAGCACCAGCAATTCTCTTGTAGAATGAGTCAAGACTTCATTTCCTCCCTCGACAAAGAGCAAATCGTCTTCAATTCGAACGCCACCTAATCCTTCGATATAGATGCCTGGTTCATCCGTAATCAGTTGATTGATCTGGAAGGCATCATGGCTCTTCAGATTGGCATTAGGTGCTTCATGAATTTCTAAGCCGATACTGTGGCCGAGGGAGTGACCGAATTCTTTGCCATAACCGGCTTCTGTGATGTAATCACGGGCAATATGTTCCAAGTCCATCCCGAGTAACCCTGGTTTTGCTTGTTCACGCACCAGGCGGTTGGCTTCATGTACAATGTGATAAATATCCTCTAATTGGCCATCTACACTACCGAGCGCTACTGTACGCGTCATATCAGACACATAGCCCTCATAGTAGCAACCGTAATCCAGCGTGATCAATTCTCCTTTTTGGACTTTCTTCGTGCTGGCTACGCCATGTGGCATGGCCGATCTCCACCCTGAAGCTACGATTGTATCGAATGACACCCCGCTTGCGCCCATCTCGCGCATAGTAAAATCGAGCGCATTCGCAATTTGAATTTCGCTCATGCCCGGTTCAATGTATTCAATGATATGATCAAAAGCCTTATCGGCAATCATACATGCCGTCTTAATCTGTTGAATTTCCGTCTCATCTTTCGTCTCACGCAGCAATTCAATCATGCCAGATTCCGGCATTAATAGCGCATCAACTTCATTTTCTAGGTCATCATATTCCGCTACGGTTACATGTTCTTCTTCATAACCTAATTGCTGAATGTGATGATCCTTAACAATCGCATTCACTGCAGCCGTGCGTGACGGATAGTCTGTGTCTCGACCATAAAGCATCAAGGTGAAATCTGGGGATTCAATGCCTACCTGCTCTTGATAGCGAAAATCGGTAATAACGTACGCTTCAGTCATGGTCACAACTAACCAACCATCTGTCCCCGTGAACCCACTGAGGTAACGACGGTTGTAGGGATTCGTCACATAATAGCCACTGATTCCCTCTTCCTTCATCGCCTGTCGTAAGGCCTCTACTCTTTTTTCCATGAGCGTATCCTCCCAAACTCTCTCATATTGTTCATCCGCTAATTGCAACCCGTGTGCTGCTAGCGATCGATCACATGCCATAGCGGATACCATAGTTGTATTATACACTACTCATCGAAAAGAATAGAAAGCGTTTTTTTAGATTTCCTCGGTATCACACAAAAAAGGGCAGCTAACTGCCCTTTTTTAACATGTAGATGTATTTCTTTTATTCTATGCTCATATTTGGAAAAAGTAGGGGATTTGCTAATCCTATTCATTGTCGAACTCTTCTATTTTTTATGAGATCCATATGTTTGAGTTTTAATCGTCGCGTGAGAAAAGGCTCGCCTTTATAGCTAACAATCTCCCCTTTGCATTATCTACGCATTGAAATCTTGTCTTTTCCTTATTGTATAGGCGAAACAAACGGACTAGGCACGGTTAGTAAAAGATTACATGACTCCAGCCGTTTAGAAAAGTACTAAACGATCACTACTTATCTATGGCCAGCCAGACGTAAATGGCTTCTTGTTGATTTTTCATAAGCAAACAAAGCACCAAATATTCACCACTGTTCGTTGATCTTTTGTACAATGATAGATACTTATAATTTTTTTAGGGGGCGATGTTTTTTTGCTTTTCGGGCCAACGCGGATAATCATAGCGATAGCGTTGATTCGTACCGGTCAGTGTGACCTCTACACGGATACTTTCCTTTTGGGTAGTGACTGTCCCTTTTCCCAAATTAAATTTCCAAGTCGCCTGGCTTTCTGTTGGCCGATATTGCTCGAGTTGCTCACGCTGCTTACTCAGCGTTTCTTTCAATTGGGTGATGGCTTCAGCCAATCGTTTTTGTTTATCCTGAGCTTCTTTTAGATCATCGAGGAGCGCTTGGCGCTGTTCAAGGCGTTGATTTTGTTGCTCTGTAGACTCATCTAGCGCCTGGTTTAATGCCTCAATCCGCCTAGCCAAATTTTCCTGCGCAATAAGGAGCTGATGGATTTCTTCTTCGTTATCAGCTGTGGATTCTTCTGGTATCTTATCCACCAGCTCATTGTAGGAAGTAATCAGACGGTCTATCATTTCACGATCCAGCGCCATTTGAGCTTGGCTGTCATCAATCTCTTGCTTGAGCGCTACTTGCGCTGTTTCTTTTTCCTTAATTAGGGCATTTAATGCCACCTGCTCCTGTTCTTTTTGCTTGAGCGTTGCTTCATTCTTTTGCATAGCTGCTTGAATTTTTTGTCGTGCGCTCGTTTGTTCCGCTTGAACCATTTCCTCTAGTTGCAGGGAACGTTCGGCTATAGCCTGCGCAATGAGCCCTTTAGAAATAACGATGAAGCTTTCACGACTACTCTTGTACATGTGCTCATTTGCTGTGAATATCAAGCTCATGACCAACAAAATCATCAGCGTATAGAATAAGATGCTGCCTCGTTTATGCGTCATGGCGTTTCCTCTTTATTGGCAAAATGAAAAGTAAATTGTTGTTGCAAGTCATTATCAAAAACGCATGACACCGTTAGTGCCTGTTCCCCTTCTGGATGGAATAGACACTGTTCGACTCCCATCAACACGGGTTGATGTCCCGTATAATCTACTCGCCTGCGTACCATGCCAGATTGAGCATTCTGATAAAATTCGTAAGTAACATCTTCACCATTTGGCATCTGAAAGGTAAAAGTACGGGCACTACTCTTTATTAAATGCCCTACTCGCGTCTCCCGCTGCACTTGTAAAACAAAACCACCCCAATCGTCTAAACGTCCTGAAGCAAGTTGATGATAATAATGGCTTCCTGCTATCACCATCTGATTGAGTGTAAGTTGCAGAAGGACGAATAACCCAAGAGCAATGATCGTTTCAATCAAAGTAAACCCTTGTTTATTCTCTCCCCACCACTTCCAGCTGGATAGCGGCATGATGTTCATCTCCTTCAACAGTAATACTATCTGTATTGTGTTCAGTATGTCCTGCTACCTGTTCTAATAGATGTTGATTGGTTTCATACTGATAGCGATCTTTGAGCAATTGATCTGCTTGATGATTAATATTGGCAACCCAAGCCAACAGAAAACCACCAATCAACGTAAGACTGATAGCGCTTTCCATCAATAAAAACCCTCGCTTAAAATGAGCAGGTGCATTAGAGCCAATGTCCTTCATATTCTCCTCCTAATTGAAAACTCAGCTGAATTTGAGCATGGTCTGCCCCCGTAAAAGTGACCGTCATCGGTTCTAAATAACCACTTCCTCCACGAATATGTAAGTAACGATTAGGATAAGCACTCACTCCTGTTGGAAATTCATATTCGAATACTTTGCTATTGGGATCGATACTGCGACAATAATAGATCACGCGCTGTTTATAGAAATACAGCAGATAACTCTCCCCTTCAACCATTGCTTGTTTACGCACGTGCTCGTATTCTTGCATCACCGTATCCACCGTTGTCTGTAAAGCAATACGATTCTTAGCACGCTCAACCTCCATCGTGGTAGCGGTCATTAGTAAACTGACAATACCGAGCACCAGTAGCATCTGTATCAGGGTAAATCCACGGTGCCAATGATTTGCTTTTCTCACTTTAATCTCCCTTTTGAGCACGTTGGTAAGCTGCTACTTGCTCGCTGGTCAAATACCCTTCACTCTGCAACTGTTCAACCGTTGCTGTTGCTCCATCATGATCCACTTTGTAGAGGGCCTGCTCGGTTTCAACGGTTTTAATAATGGCATCATCGGCTTTATGCTGGGCGTTCTCCTGTGTCTTTGTCGCATTAGGAATAATGATCAATAGTAATAATGCGATAATAAATAGAACAATCATCATCTCAATCAAGGTAAAGCCGCGTTGATTTTTGGCCGTACGTTTGAGTGTCTGAACAACATTCATCATGATTCTAGTCCTCCAATCATCGAAAACATTGGTAACATCAACATTAAATAAACCAACACCACAATCAAAGCAATGAATACAAACAGCAGATTTTGCAACCAATGAATAGCTTGCTGAACGTCATACATCAGTTGTTTATGGCAGTGCTGACTGTACACCCGCATCTTAACGGCTAGAGCATTAATCTGTTCTCCATGTTGCACAATGGCAGGAAACTCTACGGTGAACAATCCCGCTTCTGTTAAACTCATAGCGAAAGAAATTCCTTGAGCATACCTTGCTCCCAAGAACTCACCAAATTCCTGTAAAAATGGCACCTGATCTTGGCTAGAAAATTCTGCAATGATTTGTTTGACCGAATACCCTAGCGCAAATAGTTGACTAAATTCATAAGCAAAATAATAGGTCTGATATTGCCTAAAAAAGCGCCCCATAATCGGCCATCTAGTAAAATATTGGCGCCACTTGAGCGGTGACGTCCGTTTTTTGTAGATATGGAAGATCCAAAGACTACCCACTAAAAGGATCAGTGCGCCTAATAGTAAAACCGGTAAGTGCTCCAGTCCCCAGAACAAGCCTCCTAAAAATGCCGAACGATTTTCAGTTGAACTCATGCGTTTGAGTTGAGGAAGTAGGAAGGCACGTAACCCAAATAATAATCCAATCACTAACACACAAAGAAAACAAGGATACATCAAGGTCTGCTGTAGCTGTTTCTTTTGCTTGGCTTTCATTTTGAGGTAGCGGGCCACATGATCAACCCCAGCGTTGAAATCTCCCCCACTCTCAGCAACTCGTAATTGGTATTGCACATTTGGGGGAATTTTCATCAACACGACGGTCGCATAAAAGGGATCTCCCATCGCTAAGCGCGCCATCATCGCTTGAAAGGTTGACAAATGTTTCGGATAAATCGCCATTAAACAGGTCATAATCTGAGGTAGGGAAAATCCTTCTGATAATAATTCACTCATTGTCAATAAAACCTTTCCCTGCTCTTCACTCGTCCAACTGGTGGTCACTTCATAATGTAACCACTGTTTCCACTTGGTAGCTTTGAGCGGTGTGTTGACTGATGCGGCCATCGCGATATGCCTCCTCTAATAGCGTATTTAATGGACAAAAGTTTTCGGGAAGCCGATGGGTAAGCAGTAGCGTTTGAATCATTGTTCCCGTCAATATCTCAAAAAGTGCCACGCGACCTGCTCTATCTCGACCTGGTAACAGGCGCTGTGAGGTAATTAAAAGTAGGGTCTGTAACATCTGCTCCCTAGTCACTCCGAGTTCCTCTAGCCTCCCCAATACACCAATACTATCTCTGGCATGCACCGTTGCGATCACCAAATGTCCGGTTAAGGCTGCCCGCATGACCATATGCGCTGTCTCTTCATCGCGAATCTCACCGATGACGAGAATATCCGGATGATGGCGCAAGCTGGAACGAATCAAGCGTTCATAGGTCACACCGGCGACTTCATTCACTTCGGCCTGTAAGAAGCGCTCATCCTTAATTTCCACCGGATCTTCCATCGTGAGAATGCTGTAGGGCCGTTCGTCATATAACGCCGACAACAGCTGATAGATGGTCGTGGTTTTGCCTGAGCTAACGGGTCCTGAAAAAATAATCAGCCCACTCTTACGATGACAATAATTAAACAATTGCTCCCACTGTTCAGGTGCCATTGTCGATGAAGGCTCGTCCCGTTTGGTATTGGCGTACAATAAGCGAATCACGAGCGATTCTTGCAGGCGATAATTAGTAATCGTCGATAAGCGCAATTCTAGTTCACCTTGAGGCGTCGGCATGACCAAACTCCCATCCTGGGGCAAGCGCTGTTCACCGACATCCATATTCGCCATGTATTTTAGATAGCGGATCACGCGCTCTCCCATCTCGTTTGTTAATACGTCATATTGCTCTAACTCTCCTGCTACCCGCAAATACACCTGATAGCCATCTTTTATTGGCAAAAAATGAATATCTTCAGTGGCTTTGCTCATTGCAACATGAATGATTTGTTCTACCCAGTCTTTCACTTTCATTCACTTCCTTTCCCTGCTAACCTATAGATACGTTGGAGACGTACGAATTGTTCTCTGGCGAATCTAAAATTGTTGGCTAAAGTCAGACGACAATGAAAAACAGCCTGAAAGCTTGATGTTATCGCGTATCCGCTTTCACATTTTGGCACTAAAAATTAGCATGCAAAAAAAATATACCGGTCTTTTTATGACGATTTTTGCATGATTAGTTAGTTGATCGGTTTGTATTCAGGCTTATAGGGGCTATAATTGCAGTTGGATCTTTATCCAATAATTAAAATGGAGGGAAGAGCTATGGATCAAACGATTAATCGGTTGTATCAGATCGAGACCAATGCGAACAAGCAACTCGCGACTGTTCAACAACAGAAACGCCAGTTAAAAGCGCAGTACGATCAGATGAAGACTGATTACGACACCTCAGCGCAGGCAAAATACCAGCAGGAAATTGCCAAAATGCGTGAAAAGTACGATCAGGAACGCGAACAAAAAATCCGTGCAACTGAAGCAAAGTACAAAGAAAACGTTGAAGCCATCAAACGGTTAGTTGATGAAGATCAACAACAGTTTATTCAACGTTTTTTCCAAGGCGTCAAAACCTTGGGAGTGAACGCAGATGAATGAGTTCACAGCTTTAAACACCAAAGTACGAGGGATGACACGTCATCTGCTCACTATTGATGAGTGGGAAACAGCGAACAATACCCATTCGCTGACGGAAATTTACCAATTCTTACTCAACAATCCCGGATATCATGACGTGATCAACAGTTTGAAGGCAGATAAAATCACCACGCAAACGTTGACTCAAGCATTGCATACTGCAGTCTTTTATGATTTCCGTAAGTTGTTTTTATTTGCGAGCCTCAAACAACGCGAAATACTCAAACTGTACGGTCTCCGTTTTGAGTATAATTTCATCCGTCGTTCGCTGAAAACAACGGAAGCTAAGCAATTAGTTCCAATTTTATACCCACCTTTTGCGGATTATTTGGATAATCATCGTGGGTTCAGTACTGCCGAAACGGTTTCTTCGGAATCCATTCGTAAGGTAGTATCAACGTTCAGTCACACAGCCTTTGCGCCGTATTTTGAACAATTTGGCCACCTGTTCGGAGACAATACCTACGAACATTACGCCTTCGAAGAAACTTTTGAACAGTACACCTGGTCATTAGCGTTCAAGAAAGCACGTCACATGCTGTCGCGCCAAGAGCTAGCCACTTTTCATGATTTAGTGGGGAGTGAGATTGATTTTAGCAATATCAGTATCATCTACCGCTTGAAGTTTTACTATGAAGCAGATGAAAACTATATTAGCGAACAATTGCTCAGCGGTGGACGCCGCTTGAAGAAGGAAGAATTAGAGACGCTCATTCAAACGAGCGATCGCCAACGCTTCCAAAATCAATTAGCCATCTTCGGCTATCCATCACTGGTGGATGAGATGAGTTATCGCCTTGCTTCCGAGCGGCAACAGAGGGAAACACTTAGCCAAATGGAAGCTAAACTCGTCCGCCTCATGCCCAATTCATTGCTTACCGCTCTTCATTATCTGAACAAGAAAAACGAAGAGAGTGAGCGTTTGATTCATATTGTTGAACAAGTTGGGTTCACCTCCCTCGCTCAAATCGGAAAGGAGTATAGTCGATGATTACACAGATGAGTGTTGTGAATATCACGGGGCCTCGTGACGATATTGATCGGATGTCCGACCAATACCTATCCCAGTATGATTTTCACCCCATCAATACATTAAAAGAATTATCAGGGATCGAAACCTTGCGTCCCTACACCAGTGCTAATCCGTATGAAAAATACGAAGCACGCATTGATGAATTATTGCATCTGACGGATGTTCATGAAGACCAAGAGCTCCATGTGCAGCATCGAATTTCATTTGCAGCAGTCAAAGATCTTGTTGAAACGGTTGAGTCTGACCTCAGCGAAGAACGGCAAAGTTTGCAAGAGATCAATGAAAAATATGACGAAGCAAAGAAACGCTATGCGCTCTATGAACCATTCTCCGGCATTGACTACCGTTTGGATGAGATTTTGAACATGCAGATGATTAAGTTCCGCTTCGGCCGGTTTACTACTGACAATTACCGGAAATTCATCAAGTATATCGACGACAATGTGCCATCTATTTTTGTGAAATCAAAAGAAGAAGATGGCTATGTTTATGGGGTATATTTCACACCGGTAGACGCCCGCCAACGTGTCGATGCGCTCTACTACTCGCTTGCTTGGGAACGAATCTACCTGCCTGAAGCTGAAGGCCAATTAGAAGCGATTGTCCAGGATGCTAAAGACCATCTTGCAGACACCGCCAAGAAGAAATCAGCGATTGAGTCGCATATGCGCTCATTAATTTTGCCGATTGCTTCAGAATTGATCAATGCGAAGGCTCGCCTGCAGCAACTCTCCCACGCTTGGGGATTGCGCAAATATGCAGCTATTACGCGTGACGAATTTGCTCAAAAAGAAACCCGCTACCTCATTATTGGTTGGATGGCCACCAATGACGCTTTATCTCTTGCTAAAGATGTGGAAAACGACGACGATGTGACCATCATTATTGAGGATGACAAGGATAACCAACAACTGAAGCCACCAACGAAACTGCGTAATAATTTCTTCGTCCGTCCATTCGAGATGATTACGAACATGTATGGCACGCCTAATTATAATGAATGGGACCCAACTGGACTTGTAGCAATTACATACTCAATACTATTTGGCGCAATGTTTGGTGACTTAGGCCACGGCATTCTATTGACGGCTGTTGGGTTACTTGGTTACTTCCTGCCCAAAGTTCGCATGGCAAAAATGTTCGTGCCGGTGGGGATCTGTTCCATGATTTTTGGGACATTATACGGCAGTTTCTTTGGTTTCGAAGACCTCATCCCTACGCTGTGGGTAAAACCGGCAGAAGCGATGACGACTGTGCCATTCTTTGGAACCTTGAACACCGTGTTTGTGGTATCTGTCGCTTTTGGGATGTTCCTCATTCTAGCGACAATGTTAATCAATGTTTGGGAACGCCTCAAAAATGGCGAAACGTTAGAAGCCATTTTTGATAAAAATGGTGTGATGGGCTTTGTCTTCTATGGCTTACTCGTCTTCATCATGGTGCTCTACATGTCAGGACATGCCATCCCTGCTGCTGGTTTGCTCGGTGCTATTGTGGTGATTAGTTTATTATTGGTTGCATTCAAAGAACCTATTGTGAAGCACATTGAGCATCAAGAAAAAACCGGCGAAGAAGATGGCCTCGTCATGAGTCTCGTTACCATTTTCTTTGAGACATTTGAAACGTTATTGACCTACTTCTCCAATACCATCTCATTCGTCCGTGTCGGCGCATTTGCGATCAGCCACGGGATTATGATGAGTGTGGTATTGATGTTTGCTGGTGCGGAATCAGGGAACATGAACTGGTTAGTCTTAGTTTTAGGTAACTTATTTGTTGTTGGTTTTGAAGGCTTAGTGGTGTTCATCCAAGTTTTGCGTTTGGAATTCTACGAACTCTTCTCGCACTTCTTCAAAGGAGACGGCATTGCCTTCAAGAGTATTTGGTCTGATTAATCTATTCTGAAAAGGAGAATAAAAATGAATTACGAACTTGCTATTAAATTAACGATGGGTGCTGTTGCTGTTTTAGGTTTCATTTTGCCATTCGGTTACTTCTTCTCCGGCAAAAAAACCCGCAGCCGTTACAAAAACGCCCTTACAGGTAATGTATTAGCTGTTGTGGCTGGGATCGTTTTAGCATTGATTTTTGCTTACCAACCAGCCATAGCTGCAGAAACGGCTGAATCTGCTGGTTTAGCTAGTGGGATGGGCTTCATTGCTGCTGCTTTAGCTACTGGTCTTTCCTGCATCGGTGGTGGGATTGCCGTTGCTTCTTCTGCTAGCGCTGCTTTAGGTGCGATTAGTGAAGACAACTCCATCTTTGGTCGTTCTTTGATCTTCGTTGGTTTGGCTGAAGGGATCGCCCTCTACGGTTTGATCATTTCCTTCTCCATCTTGGGACGTTTATAATCATGAAACAGTACGTGATTGCCGATAATATTCAAACGATCACGGGCATGCGTCTGGCTGGTGTCGATGGTGTTTTAATCAATGACGATGCTGAATTCAAAAAACAACTGGATTCAGCACTCCAAGATAACGAAATCGGCATTATCATGATCTCTCCATCCCTCATCAAAGCCCACCAGAGTCAGGTAGATGAGGTTCGTTTTAATCGCTCTACCCCACTTATTGCGGAAATTGAGGGACCACTGGAGAATCCAGACGAAAAAACATCAATTGCTGATACCATCCAACATGCCATTGGAATTTCATTGTAACTGGGGGTTAGCATGTGGAATTAGAAGAAAAAATGGCGCACTTTGAGGCGGAAACCAAGAAGAAAACCGATGAAGCACTTCAAGGACAACTCGATCAATATGAAGAAACACTCAAACAAGACTACGATCAATTTGTCCACAATACCGATGCCACTCTGAAGGAACGTTTCCAAGAAGAATCAGAAGCATTGCGTAAGGATGCCAATAAACAGTACTCCGAAGTGCAAATCGAACGGCAACGTGACCTTTACTTGCAACAAACCAAGTTAAAGGAAATCATGTTGAACCGCTTCAAACAAGCGCTCGATGAATATAAAGAAACTGAAGAATACGTTGAACAACTCGAACAGATGGGGAAAACGGTTAAAGACTTCGCGAAAGATGAAGTTTTTGACCTCTATATTGACCCACAGGATGAAGCGCTCGTTCCAACCTTGGAAAAGGCACTCGATCATCCTGTCATTGTGTCTGACCGTCCCTTCTACGGTGGTATGCGTGGTGTCCTGCGCGAACGTGATGTCTTGCTCGACTTCTCCTTCTCAACGTATCTGGAACAATTAGAAGCAAACTGGGCGTTAACAGGAGGGACGAAATGATGAATCAAGCAGAACAAATTTATGCCATCAACGGCCCAATCGTCCAAATCAAAGGAAAAACCGATTTCTCCATGCAAGAACTCGTTCACGTGGGGAAAGAACAATTAATCGGTGAAGTCATCAAAATTGACGATGCCCTCACCACGATTCAGGTCTACGAAGAAACGGCTGGGTTGAAACCAGGTGAACCTGTTGTTGGTTCTGGGAACCCAATGACGGTTGAATTAGGACCAGGGTTATTGAATAACATTTACGATGGGATTGAACGTCCACTCGAGGACATTGCTGAACAGATGGGGTTCATGATCCAACGTGGCGCACAGGTGGCTTCGCTCGATCGCGACAAGAAATGGCAGGTCACTCCTACTGTTAGCGTTGGAGATCAGGTATCCGGTGGCAATATCGTCGCTGAAATTCCTGAGACAAGTGCTATCACCCATAAAGTAATGGTTCCACCAACAATTGTCGGTGAAGTGATTGAAGTGGTTGAGAGTGGCGAATATGATGTGGAAACTCCACTCGTTAAAATTCGCCAATTTGATGGAACGATCTACGAAATCAAAGCTTATCAAAAATGGCCAATTCGTAACCCTCGGCCTGTCGCAAAACGTTTGGAAAGCACCATCCCATTGCTGACAGGGCAGCGGATTATCGATACCGTCTTTCCAATTGCAAAAGGTGGGACAGCCGCTATTCCTGGTGGATTTGGGACTGGTAAAACAACCATGCAGCACCAAATCGCTCGTTACGCTGAAGCAGACGTTATTGTCTACATCGGCTGTGGGGAACGTGGTAATGAAATGACTGAGGTTTTGGAAGACTTCAGCAAATTGATTGATCCTCGCTCTGGTGCTCCTTTGATGGAACGTACGGTATTGATTGCGAACACCTCAAACATGCCGGTTGCCGCGCGTGAAGCTTCCGTGTACACGGGAATCACGATTGCGGAATACTACCGCGACATGGGGTATGATGTCGCAATCATGGCGGACTCTACCTCACGCTGGGCTGAAGCCTTGCGCGAACTCTCTGGACGTTTGGAAGAAATGCCAGCCGAAGAAGGTTATCCTGCTTACTTGGCTAGCCGTATCGCTTCCTTCTACGAACGTGCGGGAGACATGGAAACATTGAACCACGGTACCGGTTCGGTCTCTATTATCGGTGCAGTTTCCCCTCAAGGTGGGGACTTCTCCGAGCCAGTGACTCAGAACACGAAACGTTTCGTTCGTTGCTTCTGGGGGTTAGACGCTAACCTCGCCCACGCCCGTCACTATCCAGCGATTAACTGGATGAACAGTTACAGTCAATACACCGGTGATTTGGCGACCTGGTACAACAAGAATGTTTCCGATTCCTTCGTTCGTCAACGTGCAGCCATGATGGCACTCTTGCACGAGGAAGATGAATTAAACGAAGTCGTTAAATTGATTGGTTCCGATGTTTTACCAGAAGGCCAAAAATTAACTTTGGCAATTGCTCGTGTGATTCGTTTAGGGTTCTTACAACAGAACACCTTCCACGATGTCGACGGTGCGGTGCCAATTAAGAAACAAGCGAAAATGCTCGAAGTGATTCTCTACTTGGAACAAAAGAGCAAACAGTTGATCCAATGGGGAATGCCAATGAGCTACTTGAGTCAGTTCAAGATCTTCAGCCAAGTCATCAACATGAAGTATGACACACCAAATGATGATCTTAGCGCTTTTGATCATTACTTTGAAGATATTGACGAGTTCTATGATCAAGCCATTCAAGAAAACGGATAAGGGGGAAGATAATCTATGGCAATTGAATATCTCGATTTAAGTTCTATTGAAGGCCCTCTTGTTGCGGTTGATGGCGTCCGTGGCGCTGCTTACTCTGACATTGTACGTTTTCGCGTCAACCGAACAGAGGAAAAAATTGGTCAGATCATCTCTATTGAAGGTGAACGCGCCATGGTTCAGGTGTTCGACCAAACGACCTCAATGTCTTTGAACAACACCCACTCGATTTTTACCGGACATGGGATGGAAATCGAATTAAATGAACATATTTTAGGCCGTATCTTCGATGGGATCGGTCGCCCAATCGATGGGTTGGGAGCTATCCACTCCGAGATTAAACGCGATGTCAATGGTGCCCCGTTGAACCCAGTATCACGGATTTATCCACGTGACTACATCGAAACAGGTTTCAGTGCCATCGACGGACTGATGACCTTGATTCGTGGCCAGAAACTCCCTATTTTCTCTGGTGATGGGATGCCTCATGACCAACTCGCTGCCGAAATCGTTAAACAAGCGAAACTCGGTGACGGTGTGGAAGGTGAATTTGCGGTTGTCTTTGCCGCTATGGGGGTCAAGAATGACGTGGCGGACTTCTTCCGCCGTCAGTTCGAAGAATCCGGTGCGATGGACCACGTTTCTATGTTCGTGAACACAGCCGATGACCCCGTAATGGAACGTTTGATTACGCCACGTGTGGCACTGACCACTGCGGAATATCTCGCTTACGACTTAGGGTATCATGTGTTGGTTATTCTGACCGACATGACCAGTTTCTGTGAGGCGCTGCGTGAAGTTTCCAACGCCAAACAAGAAATTCCTTCTCGTAAGGGTTATCCTGGTTATCTCTACTCAGAATTGGCCACTATTTATGAACGTGCCGGTATCGTTAAAGGTCGCCCAGGTTCTGTGACCCAGATTCCTATCTTGACCATGCCAAACGATGATATTACCCACCCTATTCCAGACTTGACAGGGTATATCACAGAAGGCCAGATCGTATTGGACCGCTCATTGGAAGGGAAAAACGTTTACCCACCAATCGGCGTTCTTCCTTCCCTCTCCCGTTTGATGAAAGACGGTATTGGGGAAGGTTATACCCGTGAAGACCACGATGATGTTTCCAACCAGCTCTTTGCTGCCTACTCCAGTGCTCAAGAAGCCCGCAGCTTGGCGAGTGTTATCGGGGAAGAAGAACTTTCCGATCTAGACCGTCAGTACTTGGAATTCGGGGAACGCTTCGAAAAAGTCTTCGTTGGCCAAGGTTCTGACCATCCTCGTACGGTACAAGAAACGCTTGACCTCGGATGGGAACTGCTCCGTGACTTCCCACGCGACGAACTCACCCGTATGGACACCAGCATGCTGGACAAATACTATGCAGCGGGACCAGCTTATTCCGACACCCACGCTACCGACAGTGAGGATGAAGCTGCTACAACCCCTGTTAACGCAGGCGGTGAGGGTTAATGGATGTCAATAACGCCCCAACTAAAGGGAACCTCCAACAGATCCAAAAAACCTTGCGTTTATCGCGCAACGGTTATGATCTCATGGACCGTAAACGGCTGATTTTGATGAACGAAATTACTTCGCTCATCAAACAAGCCAACAAAGTGCAAGCAGACCTCGATGAAGCATTGAAAGAAGCTTATGCTGCTCTGCAGCGTGCCAGCGTTGATTTAGGAATTCTCGATGCCTATAATGCCGCCTTGGATATTGAAGAGGACAACACCGTCACTATCCAGGTCCGCAGTATTATGGGCTCAGAAGTTCCTAATATCAAGCACGATCAAAAACCACTCAAACCGGCTTATGCTTTCACTTCAACTAGTGCGAACCTTGATGAAGCGCGCATTGCCTTTGAAAAAGTTAAGGATCTACAAATCCAACTAGCTCAAGTTGAAAATGCGGCTTATCGTTTAGCTAATAATATTCAAAAAACGCAAAAACGTGTTAACGCTTTGCAGAACATCACGATTCCAGAATTGGAAGTCGTTGAAAAAGAAATCAACGCTGCCCTCGAAGAAAAAGAACGTGAAGAATTTATCCGTCTAAAAGTCGTTAAACGGATCTTAGGAAACAAAGCAAAAGAAAAAGCTGCAGCTATTCAACAAGAAATGGCAGCCAAAGAAGCTTAAGTTAGCATAAAAAATAACCGTCATCCTCTAGGGTGGCGGTTATTTTTTTACAGATAAATGTAGTAGTCTCCCTGCTAAGGCATAGAGATAAAAAAATTACCAGTCTTTATCCTAACTAACATCATTATTGCCCCCCTGATTTTCTAATGACTATGACTTTAAATAGTCACTAAATTGATCTAAACTAGAGATGTGATAAAGTTAACAAGCTATGCTCACAGGGTGTTGATTGATATGGTGACCATACCAAATCCAATCCCACTGCTTGGCATGATGTTTGTTAATAATGAAAAACTTGGAGGCTTTTCAATGAAATTAGTACTTGTTCGGCACGGCCAAAGTGAATCTAATTTAGAAAATTTATTCACTGGCTGGGCTGATCCTAAACTCACACCACGCGGCATTGAAGAAGCACGCGCAGCTGGACAGATTCTTTCCCGCTTAGATTTGGGGATTGATTCTGTTCATACCTCTCTTTTAACTCGAACCAACGAGACCACCTTCTACCTGCTCGATGAGATGGGACAGTTGTGGCTCCCTGTTCATCAGAGCTGGCGGCTGAATGGACGTCACTATGGTGCACTCGAGGGACAAAATAAAGACGCTATGCGCGAAAAATATGGGGAAGCACAAGTAGAAGCTTGGCGTCGCAGTTTTGATGTGCGTCCACCCATTAGCGAAACGCCCATCACTGACCGTCGTTATCGTCTCCTTGATGAGCATCTATTACCGCAGACAGAGAGTCTCAAAGACACGCGTGAACGTTTGATTCCGTACTGGACTGATCATATTGCCCCGGAATTAAAGAATGGCAACAACGTACTGGTGGTCAGCCATGGCAACCTTTTGCGTGCCTTCACCATGTTCTTGGAGGATATTTCACCAGCGCTCATCAATCGCACCGAAATCGCCACTGCAGAACCTATCGTCTATGATATTGACGAACACCTATCCATTCAAAATAAAGTCATCTATCACCGTCGCTAAACAGATCTATCGGTTTATTCATATTACAAAAAGGGCTAGCCATGAATTTTCATGACTAGCCCTTTTTTCGTTCAGCGTACGTTTATGGTATTAGTACGTACACTCAGTAACTATTCTTCTTCCTTCCGACGTTTTGTACCTCCTAATACAAACAGACCTGTAATCAGCGTTAATAAGCCAATAGCAGCATTTGCTTGTGAAGAGCCTTCAGCGCCAGTTTGTGGCAAGTGGGACATTGCCTCCACACGCTCGTCAAGCGTCATTCTTTCTTCGTTATCGCCTGATGTCGGTGCATTGTCTTTATCATCACTTGGTTGGTTATGCGATTCGTTGTCTTGATCAGACATTCCATTATGATTCTGATCGTTCATATCTGAGTCGTCTTTTACAATGATATGGATATCGACTTCTTCCTTCGAACCATCTGGATAGGTAATTTCAATCGTCCCCTGGTGGTCACCTGGTTGAGTTGTGTCTACCGGATCTTTCCAGTCAATGATTGTACCATCTGGCAGATCATCTTTATTGATGATCGCATCATCAGCATTTGGTTTTTCACCTGGTTTAACTGTGATGTCACCTGTTTCTGGATCAAATTTATCCGCATCGGTTCGATTATCCATGATATGAATTGGAACATCGATGGTTTCTTTGGATCCATCTGGATAGCTGATTTCGATCTTACCGGTGTAATCACCTGGTTTATTGGTGTCGACGGTCCCTTCTGGGGTGACATCGGTCACCTTAGTGCCTTCTGGGAGTTCGTCTAAGTTGATGACATTATCCGTCACATCAACCTTACCACCCATTTCAACTGCTTCGTCTTCGACTACTGGTGTGTATTTATCCGCATCAGTTTCTGGGACGTTTACGTGAATCGTGGTATCAATTTCTTCCTTCGAACCATCTGGGTAGGTAATTTCAATCGTCCCTTGGTGGTCACCTGGTTGAGTCGTATCAACCGGATCTTTCCAGTCAATGATTGTACCATCTGGCAGATCATCTTTATTGATGATCGCATCATCAGCATTTGGTTTTTCACCTGGTTTAACTGTGATGTCACCTGCTTCTGGATCAAATTTATCCGCATCGGTGCGATTATCAACAATATGAATTGGAACATCGATGGTTTCTTTAGATCCGTCTGGATAGCTGATTTCGATCTTACCGGTGTAATCGCCTGGTTTATTGGTGTCGATAGTTCCTGCTGGGGTGACATCTGTCACCTTAGTGCCTTCTGGAAGCTCATCTAAGTTGGTGACGTTATCCGTCACATCAACCTTACCACCCAATTCGACCGTTTCGTCTTCGACTACTGGATCATTCTTTTCAGTATCCGTACGGTTATCCACGACATTTACCTTAATAGTCACTTCATCTGTAGTTCCATCTACATAACTAACAATAATTGTTGCCTCTTGTTCTCCAAGTTTCATCATATCTGGCTCAGATTTCCAGTTGTATTTTGCATCCAATGGAAGATCTGCACTATTGCTAATACCATCTTTAGCATTTGGAACTGGCTCACCATAGTTTACCGTCATGTCTTGGCCTTGAGCGGTGTACGTTTCCGTATCGCTGTTCACATGGATGTCAACTTCGACTTCATCCTTGCTGCCATCTGGATACGTTACTTCGATCGTGCCCTTATGATCACCGGCGGTGGTCGTGTCTACTGGATCTTTCCAAGTGATTGTCGTTCCGCCTGGCAGTTGATCTTTATTCGCAATCCCGGCGTTCGCGTCCGGTTGTTCGTTCTTATCTACGGTGATGGCTTGGCCTTGTGGATCGGTGACTTCCGCATCGCTATTCACGTGAACCTTGATGCTGACATTGTCAGTCGTGCCATCTGGATACGTCACTTTAATCTGGGCTGGTTTATCACCAGGAGTTGTGGTGTCCACTGGATTTACCCAGTCGTATTGCGTCCCATTTGGTAATTGATCTTTGTTGGTAATCCCATCTGCAGCAACGGGTGTTTCGTTCTTATTAACTGTAATGTTTGTCCAGAATGGATTGTAGGTTTCTGTATCACTTTTTACATGAACGATGGTGTACAGCGTGTCCGTTGTACCGTCTGGATAAGTCACCTTAATCTGAACATTTTTATCGCCAGCAGTCGTGGTGTCTACTGGGGTTACCCAATCATACTTCGTACCGTTTGGTAACTGATCTTTATTTTTGACGCCCAACTCTGCAGCCGGTTGTTCTCCTTTATTAACGGTGATGCTTTGCGATTCTGCTGTATTAATCTCCGTGTCGCTGTTCACATGAACGACAATGTCAACAACTTCTGAGCTCTGGTCTGGGTATGTCACCTTAATTTGAGCATTTTTATCGCCATAAGTCGTGGTGTCCACTGGATCTATCCAGTCATACTTCGTCCCGGTTGGTAATTGATCCTTATTGGCGATACCCAAAGCGGCATCCGGGGTAGTATTTTTATCAACTGTAATTTTTTGACCTTGCGGATTGTTCTTATCAGCATCCGTTTCTTTAACGCTCAGCGTGCTCCCTTTGACAGAGTGTTTACCATCAGGGCTGTACGCCACCAATTGTACGGTTTCACCGTCTTTGAGGGTATTTGCTGGAATGGTGATTTCATAGTTTCCAGCCATTAAATCATCAAAAGCAATGGTGGTTTGTGCTACTACAGTGCCATCTGTTTTTTCCAGTTTAATAATCATGTTCCCAGCTACTGGGTTGGTTACGTCCAATTTTTGAGTTGGATCAGCAGGATTATCATACGTTGGTTTCGCTGCCGTCCCTTGAATCGTCACATTGACAGATGGATTGATGGTCGTTTCAGTAGTCGTTGGTGTTCCCGGAATATAGGAAGTTCCATCCAACATATCCGTATCATCATCAAGAAATTCCTGACCATCTGGCGCTCCATCGCCATCCGTATCTACTTTATGGATATCAGATTTTTCTTCAAATTCTACAAAGTCGAACAGACCGTCTTTGTCCGTATCATTAACCTGCAGGAAGCCATTAGAATAGGATTGGACTAATTCCTTGGTAGGTGCCCCACCATCCGGTTTATCAAGGAGTGGACGTCCTTCATTCAAATAGTCTGCTTCTAACCAAGACTCAAATGTCAACTGTTTATTGTTTTGAGTCACATAGTTATTTAACTCTTTGGCAAATTCTTGCAGGGTTACGGAATCTTTGAGGTGATATTTGATGGTAAAGTTTCGGCTTTGTCCAAGTACCCCATAAAAGACATCTCGATCCAGCCGTACACGCGCAGCTTCACGTTGAGCAACGGTATCCTGACCAATAATACTGATTTCTGGAGAATAGCGACTATCTACTAAACCATTTTCGTCAATCTTCAGCTTAATTGGGTTTTTAGTAGTGAAGTTTCCTGTCACATCAGAAACACCGAGTTCAATGTTGTCAAGATCAATGTACGGTAAGAGCTCTTTAGGAATTTGTTCGATAATATAAAGAACCCATTTGTAATCAGTTTGAATGAAGTTTTGATTAGGTTTAAAGGTGTGTACAGAATTAATGACCATATTATCGCCATCAACGAGTACCTTATTGCCCATAGCCCCTTTGGTAAAGTCTGTACCATGTTTTTCACTATCAGGTTTTTCTACATGCGCATTATGTCTTTCAATATAGCCGTTGCTGATACTTTCCTCAGCAATAGCACCATTCCCTTTCATCCAAACTGAGGAGAATGCCAGTTTGTCGTCATCTAAACCTAAGCTTTCTAATGTTTGGCCATTTTTCAAAGTAATGACGATTTCGCTATTGGTGACAACTCCAATTAAACCAGATTGAAAAGTAGTGGTTCTAATATCAACCGACCACAGTGCTCCATCGGCTTCACTAGTGAAGGCAGTAACATTTCCTTTTGACTTCACCACGATGGAGCCAATTTGTTCAAAAAATTCTTTGCGTTGGAAGCTCAATAAAAATTTCCCGGCATAAGGATTGGAGGCATCTGTCCCCCACCCCGTGGAACCTGTCGCCCACTTGGTTACAGTTAGATTGATCGTCCCATCGTCATTTACTCCGCTGAACACGGTGTTAGCATAACGTAGCGTAGAATCCTCTATCCCAGTCGCATTGAAGTGAGTCTCGTTGTCCATTTCCTTGTCACCGGTATTCACCGTGGCACGTTCGGTATCTTTGGACTTGTCTTCTTTCTTGTCTTTGTCTGCTTGATCTTTATCCGAATCTTCCTTATCTGCTTGATCAGCGTCAGATGCGTTTTCGTCAGACTCCTCTTGATCCGCTGCTTCCGCGTCAGATGGGGCTTCATCAGATTCCGCTTGGTCAGCTTTATCTGCTCCAGTGCTCTCATCCTCAGCTGAAGTATCTGCTGCTTCCTCATCCGATTTGTCTACTGGCGTTGCATCATCAGTCTCTGCGGATTTATCCCAAGCAGTATCCCCATCCTGATGCGTGGCTGCTAAATTATCCTCAGTGTCTTTTAATGCTTTATCATGAATGCTGTCATCTGAATCTTCATCATCAGTCGTGCGCAAATTATCATTTACAGCTTCAACAGCGATCCGAGGTTCCACTGTGGCTGCTTCCACAGAGGTAGCTTGTGAAAATCCACCGGCAATGAAGAATCCTGATGCTACTGCAACAGACACCACACCAATGTTTAAACGGCGCAATGACCATCTCGTGAAATGCTGATTAGCTTTTTGATCAAGTAGCCGTTTATTGTTTTTTCCTACCAATTTTATCTACTTCCCTTACTCGTGATACGGCAAAAAAGATATACATATCTTCTCCATCCACTACTAACAACTAATACGCTTTAAGAGTAGCAAATCCATTTTTATTTGTCATTTATTTTAATAGAAAAATTCACGATTTATTCAAAAGAAAGCGGATATATAGAGATCATTATATTATTTTTAGACACATTAACGTTAGGTGTTTACCCAAACTTCACAAAGCCGCCTATTTGTGGTTATTTCACTCTCTTTTTATGATGAATATAATAAAAAGGGCAAACCTACGATTGAGGTCTGCCCTTTATTTCGCTAAGACAAAGAAGAATTATTTTTTGCGTTGTTTCGCACCGCTGAGTGCAAACAGTCCCATTGCTGCAAGTAATACTCCTGCTGATAAGAGTGCACGATCTTCGCTTGCACCTGTTTGTGGTAATTTCTTCATGTTCGTCGCTTGTTCATTTGAAACTTTACTATTTTGATCCTTTTGACCTGCCATCATATGGTTTGAATGTCCCATTTGTTCATTCATTGGCTTGCCTGGCATTTCTGGGCCCATTGGTTTACCTGGTTGCTCTGGATCGATTGG
>JAUMZL010000010.1 GCA_030528155.1 Aerococcus sp. | reverse complement strand
GAGCTATGAGTTTTTTTGCATATAAATCTGTTCCGTTTTATTTTACAAGTCACCTTTTAATCATAACGACATTATTGGTGTTGACAATCGCATAACGACTGACTTTTATTAGATCGTGGGTAGTGTCCAAAGCGAGTATATCGTTCAGCACGCCGTAGAATTCTTTGCGGAGTGAGTAGGTATAGAGCAAGAGCCGATGGGAAGTGCCAGCGGTTTCGATGAAGAGCACATCTTTGAAAGGAACGTGAATGCCATTATGTTCCTTGTAGCGATAGGTCAACATGTCTTGGGGATCGATATTGGTGCGTTCATTCGCTACATCGAGCAGGCAGTGCGCCACGCGTTGCTCAAATTCAGATGGGTCGCTGTCCTTAGTAATGAAATCAAGAGCAGAGACATGATTTTTAAAGGCGAGTGGCATCGACTCGGACAGCGTGGTGACAAAAACCAGCGCAGCATAAGGTTGATAGGTGCGAATTTCTTGCGCCCACTGAAACCCCATATCGCGGTTGCCTTCTAATTCCAAATCAATGAAATAGACGTCGTAGAGTGATTCAGGAGTAATCATTTGTTGATAATCTTGGCGATTCATCACAGCGGTGGTGTGGACGACTAAATGATGATCGTGGTGTGCCTTGGCGATGGCTTCTTCCATCCGTCCGAGATGCATAGGGTTATCTTCAATGATGGCAATTTTAAGCATCGCTGTCTCCTTTCTGGTAGAAGATGAGAGTTTGAGTGAATGTTTCCGCTGTAATGGCCGTTTCAATTTCAATATTTGGGAATTGCTTTTGAATGTCCAGGACGGTTGCTAAGCCGAGGCCGCGGTTTTCTCCCTTGGTGGAGTAGCCCGCCTCCCAAATTTTGCGCTGATCAATCGTTCCTCGTTGGCGAGTATTTTGGACACTGAAGGTTGTAGTCGCGTCTAGATGCGTAATAGCCACAGAAATGCGCGGTTCATCAGCGAATATTGCCTCCTCCATGGCATTGTCTAGGAGAATAGACAACAGGCGGATCGTCTCTAGCATTGGGACCTCTACCTTAGGAATGGTTTGTCGGCACTCCAAATAAAAGGGAATGTCTGCATTCTTAGCCTGTACCATCTTCTGAGCCAGCACATTACGAAAAGCAATATCCTCAATATGTTTCAAATTAAAAGAACTATAGTCAGCCTTACGTAAGACGGTATTGGTTTCTAGGAGCACCTGTTCATAGACGTCATTAATTTCCTCTCGCGTGCCAGTTTCAATGGCGGGGCCAAGACTACCAATAATATTCCCGAAATCATGTCGGAAAGCGCGAATTTGGTCATAGAGGTCACCTAGGTTCGTCACCATCACATTCAAATCGCGATTTTCCTGCTCTTTCTGTTTGATTTGCTCCTGGTGTAGCCAGTGCAACTGGCGTTCATGCAAGTGCGAGATCGTTAGTAAATAACCAACAAAAATCACCAAAGCAACGGTAGTGTCGAAGGTAACAAAAAAAGAGTTTTTATTCGCAATAAGTAAAGAAGAAATGACACGCAATCCGTTTAAAAATAGCAGGATCACATTAGCGAAAATAATGCTTTTTGATAATTCTTTAGTGGCAAGTACTCTTTTATCAAAATTAAAATAATTCATCAGTGTAATGGCAACTACAAGCAGTATTAGCACTAATAATAAGTTGGTTCCCTGTAACATCCAAAAAGGCATGTTGACTCTGAAAAGGGAACGGTATAATATACTGCTTCCAAAAAAATAAAGAGCTGAATAACTAACGGAGATATACAGAGCAAAAAATAAAGCTAATCGTTTAGGTAATTTGCTTTTTATACGAAAGACTAGATAGTAGAGAGTGATGACACCAATCCAACTGAAGGCGACAACACAATGACTAGCAATCATATGAAAAAATATGATATACAGCCAATATCGTTTTTTAAGAAATATCCTATCAATATAGCTGGCAATCAATATGCGAGGAAAAATAAATGAAAAAAGGGCAAACAAAAAACCTATCACGTCTAGCATTATTAGCTCCTATTATCAGGTTGCACGCACACATTCATTAGGGTACATAATCTGTATATAAGATTATTTTGCTTCAAAGTTTGATCCGTTAACGGTTTAATCGTTACAGGGTTAGATGGGCTGTTAGTAATCATTGTCTCTTCTCCTTTTTTATTTTCTTCTATTGTATACTTGTTCAATCATTATGTGTTAATCAGCTGAGCGTAAAGTCCTCCTTTTTTCAAAAGTTCGGCGTGCGATCCCTCTTCCACAACTTCTCCTTTTGACATAACGATCACTCGATCTGAACGCTGAGCAACGGTTAAGCGATGTGCAATGAAAATAATGGTTTTATCTAATTTAAGTAGACGATCAATAATTACTTTTTCAGTGAGCACATCAAGTCCACTAGTTGCTTCATCCAGGATAAGAATGGAGGAGTTGGTCAACAAGGCACGAGCGAGCGCTAGTCGCTGTTGTTGTCCACCAGATAACTCCATTCCATCAGAGGTTAAGGTTGTTTGTAGTTGTAGTGGCAAACGCATAACGTCATCGTAGAGTTCTACTAGCTGAAGTGCAGCGGTAATAGCATTGTCACTGGTATCAGAGGCAGCACCTAGTAATAAATTCTCCCGCAATGTTCCGTTGAATAGGTATGGCTTTTGTGGAAGATAGGTAATCAATTGTCGCAAGGTGTGTTTATCGATTTCTTGAAGTAAGAGATTATCCAAATGAATAGCACCTGTGTTTGGTGTGTAGAAATTAACCAATAACTTCGCTAAGGTGGTTTTTCCTGATCCGGATAAGCCAACAACAGCGATTTTGTCCCCTTTATTAATGGTCAGATTGACATTGTTGAGAACGTTGGCCTCATACCCATAAGCAAAATTAATATTCGAAAGGGTAATTTGATGTTGCCAAGGAAGTTGTTTGAGTAAGGGATGAGGAGCAGTAAATTCAGAGTCGATACGTTGGATCTCATTTAGACGCTCGTTGGCAACATGGGCACGTTGTAATTTTGTTTGTAGGTTAACAATATTTTCTAGTGGGTTGGTGAAATAAACAAGCAAGGCGTTAAACGTAATTAATTGTCCAAGGGTCATCTGACCAGAAACGACAAACTGTGCACCAAAACGGAGAATAATCACATTCAATACTAGATGTAATAAAGTCTTAAATGCCGTTTGGCTATTTTCGGTACGTGCATAGTGAAAAGAGTGTTCAAGATAAGCGTGGAACTTTTGTTGAATATCTTGATACCGATGGGCTTCAACGCCTAGAGATTTGATCGTTTCAATTCCATTAAGGTCATCAATAATGGCTGATGATAGGTGAGCATTAGCCTCCATAACGGATTGATTTAAGCGCTGGAACTTTTTCGTAAATAAGGAGACGATGATTGCATAAATAGGTAAGGCAATCATCGCAATAAGAAACAGTAAGGGATGCTGTACGCAAAGGACGATGGCCATGACAAGGGCAATTGATAAGTCCAGAAAAACAGATAATACAGTGCTAGCCAATGCTTCAATGATGGCGTTAGCGTCCATGAAACGAGAGGTCATCTCTCCGATTTTACGAGTGTGAAAAAATTCCAGAGGTAAGTGCAACAAATGTTCAATATAGCCAAGAATAATGGTTAAGGATAACCGCTGACCGAGCAGGACTAACCATTGTGATTGAAGATAAGTAACTCCTTGTTGCACGGTATAGCTAATTAATAGTCCTAAGGCAACCATGCTGATCAAGGAAAGAGCGCCTGCTGGGATCCAGACATCAATCATGAGTTGGAGATAATAAGCGCCAATAATATTGATGATAGTCATAAGAAACGTTGCTATCACAATGCCACTAATAAGACGTTTTTGTTGCTTGAGTAGTGGCAGGAAAGACCATAAGCCTTGATGTTTTTCCTGATAGGGTTGGTAATTATCAGTAGGGTGAAAGAGGAGAGCAACGCCCGTCCATTCCGATAGAAATTGCTCGTGAGATAGTGTGGTAATCCCGACACTTGGATCCGGATCTGCAATTGTTACGGTAGTTCTGTCGCTAGCGATGATAGTGTAGTAATGAGGCCATTCTCCCTCCTTCATCACATGTGCAATCCAAGGGTAGGTGATTACATCACTTGATAACAAAGAGAGATCAGATTGATAGGCATTAACCTCCAAGTGAAGTGCCTTTGCGGCAATAGTGAGACCGTATGCGGTTGTTCCATCCTGGCTGGTTTTGGCTAATCTTCTTAAAGTTGCCAGGGAATAATGCGACCCATAGTATTCCAAAATCATGGCTAATGCCGCTACGCCACAATCTTTCTCATCCTCTTGAAAACGGTAATGTCGTTTATGAAAACTCATCTAATCATGTCCCTGATACAAAACAGACAACCAGCAAGGATTTGTTGGTTGTCTGTTGCTCTTCCTAAATGTTTACCACTGAACGCCAGCTCCCCAGATATTATTACCTAGTTCTTGATAGCTGTAGAGAGTTTGCCATATCTTTTGTTCTTTCTCAGTGAATGTAATATCGGATTCTGATTTGACTAACTTGCCTTTATTCAAAAATTGTTGCCACGTTCCTGTAAAACCGACTCCTTCACTCTTTTTAAGTTCTGATTCTATCTCAACGAGGTAATGAACGAGCGGTGTATCAGGATGACTCTTTTGGAGAGCATCTGTTAGAGCAGTAAAGGTATGGAGTAATTCTTCTTTAGTGATTTGTGACATGTCACTCATCCCTTTCATTATATGAAAATATTTTATAGTTACCCATGTTTATCTACTAATCAGTATAATCCTGTGGGCATGAAAGATGTGTGACTGTCCCTGAAAAGCCGATTTTTGTCCTTGAACGACAGTGATTTGGTTCTTACACCAATAAATTGAGTGCAAAAATAGCTTTTCAGGGTCAAAAGTGGGGGCTTTAGGGATAGTCACTTTTTTGGTTAAAGAAAGGACTATAATAAAATTATTGGTAGGTGGGCGTTTATCTCACTATCTAAAATAAGATATTTGTCTATTTTTAAGTGGTTGAAATTTTTAAAGGATATCGTTACTAATACTGGAGGAGGTGGCAATAATGGCAAAAAATAAAGGTGTGCTCTCACTCCTGATGACGTTGATCGTTTTGACAGTTATTATTATGGTAGTTAACTACTATCAGTGGTTAGATGTCACTTATATTGTGATTGGTGCAGTGATTGGATATGGATTGACTCTCTATACTTATTATAAAAAATCAACTCAGCGCTAGATGCTGGAAAAATTATTTCATTTTCTTTTTGATGAAAAAGTTATTATGTACTCCTCTTTTAAGTGGGCAGGTTGAACGCTAAAATCTGCTTAAAAGGGGAGTGTTTTTTATGCTTATCAATAATTATTTTTGCAAAAATATATCTATTCAAATTTTAGTTTGGTAAAATATCTCCAATTAAATTTAGTCAGAAAATAAGGTCTGTTATAAATTTTGCGGATATTATTCTGACGGAAAGAAGGGGAAGCGAATGTCAATTAAAGGCATGTGCCAACGTTATCCAGGACGCACTATAGTTGTCCTTGGTCTCTGTTTAATTGGGGAAGGAGCGTCAGCTTGGCGGTCGTATCTCTTGATCGATATGATGAATACATTGATTTCTAATCAATGGCAGACGTTCGCTTTTTTCGGATTAATGATGATCGCCATTGGAATTATTGGTCATTTGTTTTTGAATCTGGGGAGTTATCAGTATGATCGTTTGTCACAGAATTATGTGGAACAATTGCGCCAAGAGAGTGTGAACTACTATGCTAATAATGACCGAGATGTAGCGACAATGCAGGGACGTTTGAGTACTGATTTTCAGCTTTTATTGGATAATTATTTTAAACCCGTCTTTCAAGTGGTCGATGCCATTATTGCGATGGTGTTCTCACTAGCTATTTTAGTTTCTTTTCACTGGAGTTTAGTGTTGCTGGTGATAGTATTGAGCGTTCTCATGCTCATTGTACCGCAACTGTTTTCAGCGCCTTACCAAAAAGCGATTGTCCGCATTTCCGAGCAGAATCAACATTATCTCGATGTGGTGAAAAATTGGTTGGGTGGTATAAAAGAAATTAAACAATATCATGCCCTGCCACACCTTAATCAGCAACTCCAAGAAGGTGCCGCTAGCCTAAAAGACGCTTACCTTAAGCAATCGTGGATTCAAGTGTGGATCAGCGCTATAGTGTTTGGGATGAATATCATCAGTCAGGTATTGGTGATGTTACTGTGTGGCTGGTTAGTTTTTGTAGGAACGCTGAGTGCAGGGGTGCTGTTCGCTGTCGGAAATTTTGCTTCTACGATTTTCAATGGGCTAGTGACGGTAGCGGAGACCTTGAGTCAGGTGCAATCAAACAAGCAACTGTTAGAAACAATTGATGTTGAATTGGTGAGTGAGGTTTCACTACTTCCAGCCGAAAAACAGCCGTTTGACCATTTAACCGTGAGAGGCGTTACCTATACCTATCCGAATGGGGCAACAGTGACGTTGCCAGATCTCACTGTTGCTGCTCATGAGAAGGTATTATTAGCAGGAGACAGTGGAGCTGGGAAGTCCACCTTGATTAAGTTATTACACGGAGACTATCAACCGACAACCGGTGCGGTGACGTTCTATACAGAGGGGGATCAGGTAGTTCCTCTTGAGGCAATGAGTATGGCATATTTGCCTCAAGATCCCGTACTCTTCCCAGGAACGATCACAGAGAATATGACCATGTTCAATGCTAATCAGGTCGAGCTAGTTTCGGACTTAGTGCCTCAACTAGCGCTCAGTGCGGATATTCAAAAAATGGCACAAGGGTTGGATACGGTGATTACGTTAGATCCCCTCAATGTTTCCGGTGGGCAACGGCAGAAAATTGTGCTAGGTCGAGCAACCCTCACCAAACAAGAAGTACTCCTCATGGATGAGAGTACCAGTGCCATTGATCAGGCAGGGAGCGAACAAATGATGGCTAACCTCTTAGCGTCGGATCAGACCGTCATCTGTATTGCGCACCACATGACCCCAGAACTCATCGAACGTTTCGATCGCGTAGTGACATTCACCAAATCCTAAGTGCCAGGGGACGTGGCAAAGTACCGTTCAGGGTCAAAAAAGCGGTTTTTCAGGGATAGTGCGTTCATTTTTTTGGTGATTTGGTAAGATGTTATTATCTTAATCAAAGGAGGCGTTTTTCATGAACATGAAAAAAACGGGAAAATTCGGTATTGCAATTTTACTAGGGATTAGTTTGATGGGAGGATTTACTCCAGTTGCTCATGCTAAAACTACTTACTATGGCAATGGTGTTTCTTGTGATTCTAAGACAAAAAAATGTTCTGTTAATTGGGGGCAAACTATCAAATGTATTGCAAATATTTCTGTTGCTAGTTTGGCGGGTGCTACCATTGGAAAATGTTAATCCCATTCTTTCTTACATTGCACAGCTCTCCCGACTTTTAGCTGAGCGTACAGACAGGTCGTTAGGTGTTCAGCAGTGTCTGCAGTCACTAGCCACTTCTCAAGCGCGGATTGAACAGCAAAAGCAGACACCAACGTTAGAGGCTACCGCGCTCTATCAGTCGCTCCACAGCATTGCTTTATTTGAAAAAGTCGCCTTTACTAAAGCAGAACAGGCTGTTCTGGAAGAGATCAAAGCTTTTGCGAACAGGGAAGGTGGCAAGGGCGAATTTAAGAAATTATCGCTTACTAACTCGTGGCGCCGTCCCTTTTAGCTGAAAAACGTGGCAGTCATACCAGTAAACCGATAAACTAGCGTCAATCCACCAGCGATTGGCGCTTTTTTGTAGCGTAAAATGCAAGGCAAGGTTTAAGTATTCATAAGGGGATTGGTAATTAAACTCTTTCTATTTACATTTCAAGCGAAAGTCACTATAATGAACCAGAATTCAAGCAATGATTAACGGATATAAGCAATGACAGTCAAAGTGTCTAGCTACCCTCACTAGAATTATCGTGGGGGTAGTGAAGGCGCTTTTTTATTTGACAAAATGACAGAAGAAAGGGTGCTGGATTGCATGGATTATGGATTTGATACGATTGCGGCTATTTCAACGCCACCAGGAGAGGGTGGGATCAGTATTGTCCGCCTTTCCGGAGATGATGCGCTCGCTATTACCGATAAAGTCTATCGCCTCGGCAAAAAACGGCTGAGCGAGCAGGCAACCCATACGATTCATTATGGCCATATTGTTGATCCGAAGACCAATCAGGAAATCGATGAGGTCATGGTCAGCGTGATGCGCGCGCCTAAAACCTATACGCGTGAAGATGTGGTGGAGATCAACTGCCACGGAGGGATGGTTGTCGCTAATGAGGTCTTACAGCTGTTGCTGCGAGAAGGGGCCGTGATGGCGGAACCTGGTGAATTTACCAAACGCGCCTTTCTCAACGGGCGGATCGACCTCACGCAGGCCGAAGCGGTGATGGACTTGATTCGTGCTAAGACGGATCGTTCGCTCTCCCAAGCGGTGAAACAACTGGACGGCCGTTTGAGCCAAACGATTCATAATTTGCGTGATCAGATCTCCGACACCCTCGTTCAGGTCGAGGTCAACATTGACTATCCGGAATATGATGAGGAAGAAATGACGCTCCAGAAAATTGCCGACCGTTCCAAAGACATCCAACAGACCATCCAGTCCATTTTGAAAACCGCCAAACAAGGTAAGATTCTGCGCGATGGGATAACGACAGCGATTATCGGACGACCAAACGTGGGGAAATCGAGCCTATTGAATCATCTACTGCATGAAGAAAAAGCGATTGTGACGGATGTGGCGGGGACAACCCGCGACACGATTGAGGAGTACGTGAATGTGAACGGCGTACCGCTGAGATTAATCGATACGGCGGGCATTCGCGACACCGAGGATATTGTAGAACGTATCGGTGTTGAGCGCTCCAGAAAAGCATTAAAGGAAGCAGATTTGGTGCTGTTATTGCTCAACCAGAGCGAAGCCTTGAGTGAGATGGACGTGGAGTTGCTGAATGCGACGAAGCAAATGACACGGATTATTCTTTTGAATAAGAGTGACCTAGCGCCTGTGCTCGATCAAGCCGATTTAGTGCCGTATTTAAATGATCAAGATGCCCTCATCACGACGTCCATCACGCAGGATCAGGGAATGAATGATCTGGAAACGCGCATCAATCAGCTCTTTTTCAGTGGGGCAACAGGCGAACGTGACGCTACCTATCTGACAAATACGCGGCATATCGATCTATTAGAGAAGGCAAGTGCCGCGCTCGATGACGTGCAACAGGGCATTGCGATGGCGATGCCGGTCGATCTCATTCAGATTGATTTCACGCGCTGTTTCGAACTGCTCGGGGAGATTACCGGTGAAAATGCACCGGATGAATTGATCACCAAATTGTTTAGCCAGTTCTGTTTAGGTAAGTAATATCAACCACGAGGGAGGAAACGATTAGTGAATACGTACGAAGCAGGAAATTATGATGTGATCGTTGTTGGCGGCGGGCACGCTGGGAGCGAGGCCGCCCTAGCTGCGGCACGGATGGGACAAAAAACCCTTCTTTTAACCTTAAACATTAATATGATTGCTTTTATGCCATGTAATCCGTCCATCGGTGGGCCAGCTAAGGGCGTTGTTGTCCGTGAAATCGATGCCTTGGGTGGCCAGATGGGACGTAACATCGATCAGACCTACATTCAAATGCGGATGCTGAATACGGGTAAGGGTCCCGCTGTTCGGGCATTGCGAGCGCAAGCGGACAAGGATGCTTATGCGAAAACAATGCGTGAGACATTGGAATTAACGGAAAATCTGACCGTGCGCCAGGCGTTGGTAGAAGATTTAGTAGTGGAAGACGATACGTGCTGCGGGGTGGTGACGCAAACGGGTGCGATTTATCGTGGTAAGGCAGTGATTTTGACCGTGGGAACCGCCGCACGCGGTGAAATTATCATCGGCGAATTGAAATATGCGGCCGGTCCAAACAATTCCCAGCCAGCGGAAAAATTAACTCAGAATCTGGCGGATAAATATGGTTTTGACATTATTCGCTTCAAGACGGGCACACCGCCTCGCGTCAATCGTCGTAGCATTCGTTATGAAGAAACCGAGATTCAACCCGGCAGCCCCGAACCCCATCATTTTAGCTTTAGCACGCCAGAGTCAGCGTATCTTCCCGTAGAAGAGCAGGTGCCTTGCTACTTGACCTACACGAACGAAACAACACACCAAATTATCCGCGACAATTTGGAGCGAGCACCAATGTTCACCGGTATTATTGAAGGTGTGGGGGCGCGCTACTGCCCGTCCATTGAGGATAAGATTGTGCGCTTCGCTGATAAGCCCAAACATCAATTGTTTTTAGAGCCAGAAGGACGCAATAACGAAGAAATCTATCTGCAGGGACTATCTACTTCCTTACCAGCGGATGTGCAGGATCAGTTGATTCATTCCATCAAAGGGTTGGAAGATGCTGAAGTCATTCGCGATGGTTACGCGATTGAGTACGATGTCGTGCGTCCCAACCAACTCCAAGCGACCTTAGAGACCAAAGCCATTCACAACCTGTATACAGCGGGGCAAACGAATGGGACGAGCGGTTACGAAGAAGCGGCTGGCCAAGGGTTAATGGCAGGAATTAATGCGGCTTTGAAGATTCAAGGTAAAGAGCCATTGATTCTTGGACGTGATGAAGGGTATATTGGCGTCATGATCGATGATTTAGTCACAAAAGGGACCACCGAACCGTATCGGCTGTTAACGTCACGTGCGGAATATCGGTTGTTATTACGCCACGACAATGCGGATTGGCGCTTGAGCGAAAAAGGGCATGCGATTGGGCTATTGGATGATGAGCAATATGCTCAATATCAAGCGAACCGCGCCCTTGTCGAAGCAGAAATCAAACGCTTAGAGCGCACTCGCTTGAAACCAACGGATGCTTTGCAGGCATTATTGGCCCAAAAACATTCGGCACCGCTTAAGGATGGCGTATTAGCGAGTGACTTGTTGAAACGACCAGAATTGACGATCGATGATGTCTTGCCTTTTACCGCACCTGAAACGACGCTCACTCGCCAGAATGCGGAAGAGGTGGAAATTCAGATTAAGTACGCCGGCTACATTGAAAAAGCGGAACGACAAGTAGAACGTCTGCGCAAGATGGAAGCGAAGAAGATCCCAAGTGACATTGATTATCAAGTGATCGAAGGACTCGCTACCGAAGCCAAACAGCGCTTGGAAGCGATCGAGCCGCGCACGTTAGCACAAGCGAGCCGGGTGTCAGGGGTGAATCCAGCAGATATTTCTATCTTGGCGGTGTATTTAGAGAGCTTTAATCGCCAGAAGAAGGCGCAGCAAGCGGATTAGACTGTTTTGGGGATTGAAATGATATAGGGCAGTTGATAGCGAGATAAAGAGTCAGTGCGTGCGGTCAGAACGATTATAAGGGATGAATATGATATGCTTAGAATAACGATGAGTCCAAAAGAAGGAGCAATGGTAAAAGATGAGTGAACCCTTAACATCACATTCGCCCTTACAACCTCCTTGTTTGCGGGTAGGGCTGTTTACCGACAACCACGTGTTGCCACGCAACCTTATTGCAGACACCCCTGCTTACCACCGCTACTTGGCAGGAAGCCCTAAATTGTTGACGGAGAGTGAAGGCGTCACTAAGGCGGCTTTAGCAAGTATCAGTGATATGGAGGCTACGACGCTCTTTCACATTGGCGATTTAACGAAGGATGGGGAGCACGCCTCACATCAATTGATGGCTGATTTATTTGAACAGTGGCAATTAGCATCCCCAAAGCGGCGGGTATTATTGATTCCGGGAAATCATGATGTGAATAATGATGAGGGGATGAATTACAATACCGCAGCAGGTGAACCGGAGTCGCTGCCGCGTTTTACGCCAGCAGATTTTCGAGCATGTTATGAGCAATTGGTGTACGGTCGTAGTGATGTGCGGTTATTCCGGGATTCTGCGTGGTACCAGACTTACCGTGCGGCGGTGAATGCGGCTTTTCCCAATCGTTCCGCCATAGCCAAGGATTATGCGCATGGCGATTTGAGCTATGTGACGCGCTTAGTGCTCCCACTGGATACAGGTGAGGCGCGCGGAGTAACGGTTTTTGGGATGGACTCGAATAACTACTCGCCTGAAGTGACCGATGCCAAAGACGAGTCCAAAGAAACGAACGGTTCACTCTCAGCTGCGCAGTTGAGCTGGTTTCTCGATGAGGTAGCGTGTGCTAAGGCGCGTCATGATCTGGTTATTGTGCTCTCTCACCATGCGATCATTCCGCATTTCTACCGCCAAGACCAGCTCATGTCTGCTTATGTGATCGACAACTGGGCAATGCCATTCGGCCCCTATGCCGAAGAATTATTTCTACAGAGCACGGATGAGCGCTTGAATGGAAAAACGCCAAAAGACATATTTGCTGAAAATGGTGTACGCTTTGTTTTTAGTGGACATAGCCATGTCAATAACGTAGCTCATTTCACCACTCATACAGGGCAATCGCTCTATGACATCACAACTGCGTCCACGATTGCCTACCCCTCTTCCGTGCGGGAACTGACGATTAGTGCGCAGGAAAATTATACTTACACAATGACGAGTGTGATGCACGATCTGGAAACGGTCACTTATCAGAATCTAAATGGAGAGCAAGAAACCGTTCATAGTTTTTGGCGCCAGGGTGAGAAATTGCGCTTTGATGCGGATTTTGTCCAAGGAGCAGGGGACTATTTCTTCCAGTTTCCCGCCTATCAATTGGATGTTTATCGGTTGCTAAGGCGGAGACGCTATCCGGATACGGCGGAGGAAGCCATCTCAGATGCCCTGGTAGAGGAACTGCGCACCTTCTGCTTGCGCCATCTTAATGGTAAATGGCGCTACCGTTTGACCACACTACCGCTGTTGGGGAGCTGGTCAGTGAGCGGTTATTGGGCGGATGAAGTGACGCAAATCGGCGGACGACACTACCAGGGTCCGGCTCTGGTTGTTCGGATAGCGAGTGAAAAACGCCATTTTGATTATTTCATTGCGGCGGATAAGATTCGTCTATTAATCGATCAATTTCTCAGCCACATCAATGAAGAGGTCTTCAGTGATGTCAAACAGCTGCAAAAGTGGCTGGTAGCCATTGTGACGGAAGGACTCCGTTTCCATATCGGTCCTGAGCGCGAAACGTTAGAGCAGCTGTTGAATTTCCTCTATCTGTCCTTTCAATATGGCGACGTTGCTCAGCCGGACTGGGTGAAGTGGGTGCGTGATCGATTGGATGCGGACGGGATTGCGGTGGTGTATGACTTTTTACGTGCGTTGGATCCGGTGTTAGCCCCGATTTTTCAGAAAATCAGTCATTCTTTGGCTTATGGTGCGGAACTGCCGCTGCTTGAGCCATTGACCAATGAGCGATTGTCGGAACAGGTGATGGGGGTGATTATTCGCCAGGTCGAACACCACTACATCGGAACGTCGCTGGAGAATACATTGGGAGCTCTCCACTATGATCGCTATGACCGTCTGCTGTCTGGTTTATTGACCAAGGAAAAGGTAGTTTTAACCCTCAATGAAGCACTCAGTCAGGCCGGCTGGGTGATTGATAGTCTAGTAGCAGGAGAGCGCAATCGTTTCGCCTATGATTTTGCTTTTGACCGCAATTTTACACTTACTGTTTTTGAATAAAATGAGCATGAACCAGTGCCCTTTGTGGGTGCTGGTTTTTTTGGTGCATGAAACAAAAATAAGCGTACTTTTCCACGCATAAAGTTCGCTTATAAAACGCTATCATATTTAAAAGGTGAAAAAATTTGCAAAATAAAAAAGTAAAAGCAGCACATTAACCGAAAATGTGGTATTTTAATAGTACAACGCTCACCTTTCTGCATCGTTAAAAAATGAACGTAATAATCAATGACCCATGAAGGATACAGCTTTAATAAAAAGAGGAGATATTGTGATAGCGCGGTGTGTAACAGAGAAAAGGGAGATGCTATGCAAGAACGATCGCTAATTATTGATACGGACACAGCAGGTGATGATGCAATTGCGCTGTTGATGGCGTTACAGTCTTTTCATGTAGAAGGCGTCACCATCTGTGGTGGCAATGTGGCTTTCGATCAGGAGGTTAAAAATGCGCTGTTCACCTTGGCTTTGGCACCTACCAAAACCAAAGTTCCGGTTTACCGGGGATGCGAACGTCCCTTATTGATGGCGAAAGATCAACAGCACGAAACGGTAGAGCATATCTTTGGTGCAAATGGGATGGGCGATGTCGAGGTAACACTGACCGTGCAACAACCGGAAACGCAACACGCCGTTGATTTTATTATCGAAACGGCGCATCGTTTAGCAGGGGAATTGGAGTTGATAGCGATTGCGCCACTCACCAATATTGCTATGGCCATTCAGAAGGATCCAAGCATTGTCTCACTGATTCGTCATCTCTACATCATGGGCGGCGTCAATAATGCACTGGGTAATGCGACAGCAGCGGCAGAATACAATTTCTACACCGATCCTGAAGCCGCCAAACTCGTGTTCCAAGCGGGGATACCGATCACGCTGGTTGATTGGCAATTATGCGTAACAGACGGCGTGATGACGCCAGATGATGAGGCATATATTACTACCCCGGAAACGCAAGGCACGACTTTCTATCAAGAATTGAATGCTGTGGTAAAGGCCTATGATATGGAAGTAAATGGTGTGGCTGGCATTACCCACACCGACGCATTGTTGGCAGCGGTGGCAGGCGATCCCACGCTTGAAGTGAAGGGTGGGGATTATTTCGTTGATATCGAAACAACCGGTGAATTGACACGGGGCTACAGTCTGATTGATGTTGCCAATTACAGCAAAAAACCGGCCAACGCACATGTCGTTGAACAGATTGATCATATTCGCTTCCGTGAATATGTGCGCACCGTTTTGCAACAAATTGTGGAAGTATAGAGTCGTATAAAAAGTGACGATGGCACGTTTTATCACACGTGCCAAATAGAATTGATGGAGGCAGAGGTATGAAGAAATGGAGACAGCTATGGCTAGTTGGTGTTGTCATGGTATTACTCACCGCGTGCCAAGGAAAGAGTGCTGGAAATACCACGGATGAAGATATCAAAGAGATGCCTTATCGTATCGCAATGATCACCGATACGAATGGGGTCGATGACCGCTCCTTTAACCAGTCCGCCTGGGAAGGGATGCAAGATTGGCAGAAAAAACATGGCTTTCAATCTGGTGCGATCAGTTATTATCAATCGCATTCCGCTAATGACTTTATTCCTAATATCAATATCGCCATGGTTGACCACTATGATTATATTTTCGGTGTAGGGATGTTAATGGTGAATGCGATTGATCAAGTCGCTCAGTATAATCCTCATCAGAAATTTGCCATCATTGATGGTTACGTGGATCAGCCCAACGTTGTATCGGTGAACTTCCTCGATAATGAAGCAGCTTACCTCGCTGGGGTAGCGGCCGCTTCCACTACAAAAACAAAGAAAGTTGGTTTCATCGGTGGAACCCAAACAGAAGGTATCTGGCGTTTTGAAGCGGGATTCGTTGCTGGTGTCAAGGCGACCGATCCGAGCGTTGAAGTGGATGTACAATATGCGGATACATTCGGGGATGCCGGGATTGGGCAACAGATCGCAAATGGGATGTACTCGAACGGTGCCGACATTATCTATTCAGCCGCTGGTCAGACCGGGAATGGGGCTTTTACTGAAACACGTAACCGGATGGAGCAAGGCAACCAACAGCTCTGGATGATTGGGGTAGACCGTGATCAGAGTGCGGAAGGCAAATGGAGTGGGGGCAACTTCACTTTGGCATCCACGCTTAAAGGGGTGGGCGCTTCCATCGAAAATCTCGCTGACCGCGACATGGAAAAGAATGATTTTCCTGGTGGCAAGACCCTCTCACTCGGGTTGAAGGACGGCGCTGTTAGCCTGAAAGATAACCAAATGAGTGACAAGGCCAAAGCCAATGTGAAAGCAGCTGAAGAAAAAATTCTCAGTGGAGAGATAAAAGTTCCACTGAAGCCGGATGGAAAATAGGAGGCCTGGAAATGACGCAGGAGCAAATACAAGAAACCTATGCCATTGAGATGCAGGGGATCAGCAAACGATTCGGTAATAAATACGCCAACAAAAATATTGATTTGGCAGTAAAAAAAGGCGAGATTCACGCCCTTCTCGGTGAGAATGGAGCAGGCAAGTCGACCTTGATGAATGTTTTGTCAGGTCTACTTGCCCCAACGGAAGGAACCATCAAAATTAACGGCAAACCCGTTCAGATGAAATCTGCTCAGGAAGCACAAGCTTTGGGGATTGGGATGGTTCATCAGCACTTCATGTTAATTGATGATTTCACCGTGACAGAAAATATTATGTTGGGATCTGAAATGACAAAAGGCGGGTTGTTGGATCGCCAATCCTCCGCGGCAGCGATCAAACATCTTTCTGAGCAGTATCATTTGCAAGTCGATCCTGATATTAAGGTGCGTGAGATTTCAGTAGGGATGCAACAGCGCGCTGAAATTCTCAAGGTATTGTACCGCGGGGCAGATATTCTGATCCTCGACGAACCAACAGCAGTATTGACGCCACAGGAGATCAATGAATTGATGTTGACGTTGCGCCATTTGGCTGATGACGGCAAGACAATTCTTCTGATCACCCATAAATTGAAAGAAATCAAAGCGGTAGCGGATCAATGCACCATTATCCGTAGCGGTGAAAAAATTGAAACTGTGGATGTGAAAACAACTGACGAAGCTGAATTAGCCCGTCTGATGGTGGGTCGACCAGTGGACTTGCATGTCGATAAACCTACCAACACAAAGACACATCCTGTTTTGGAAGTTAAAGATCTGGTGGTGGAAGATTCACGGAAATTACCAGCAGTCAATGGCGTTTCCTTTACCTTGAACGGGGGCGAAATCCTCGGCTTAGCAGGGGTAGATGGCAACGGTCAAGGCCATTTAATTGAGGCCATTGCCGGGATGCGCACCCCAGTTTCTGGGTCTATTACTGTCAACGGCCAAGACATCACTCACGATAATCCGAAGCAAGCACTCGGCAAGGGGATTGGCTATATCCCGCAAGACCGGCAAAAGGAAGGGTTAACCTTGCCTTTGTCTGTTGCTGAAAACCTCGTATTGAAAACATATTGCGATGCACCTTACAGCAAGAATGGTTGGTTCAATCCAGAATCTGTTGAGAAACATGCTGCAGAAGCTATCGCCACTTTTGATATTCGCGGCGCGGAACCAGGAACACCAGCGGGCGCACTCTCTGGTGGTAACCAACAAAAAGTGATCTTTGCACGTGAGCTCTCTCTCAACCCACAAGTCCTCATTGCTGCACAACCTACTCGCGGGCTAGATGTCGGTGCGGTTGAACGCGTCTACCATAGTCTCGTTGCTGAACGTAACAAAGGGCGGGCGGTCCTCTTGATGAGTTTGGAATTAGATGAAATTCTTGCGTTGTCTGACCGTATCGCCGTGATCTCAAAAGGGAAGATCAGTGCGATTGTCGATCCAAAAACAACCAATGAAGAAGAGCTGGGGCTCTTGATGGCTGGCGTTCCTTACGATCAGGTGAAACAGAGAAAGGAAATGATATAGATGATGAAGTCGAATCGGACCTACACGTTACTTGTCCCGGTTTTATCCATCGTACTTGGGTTCGTCGTTGGGGCAATCATTATGCTGATGTTCGGCTATAATCCGATCGCTGCCTACTCGGCAATGTTGATCAACGTTTTCAAGAGCCCGTACTTTATGGGGGAAGTTCTCAATAGTACCGCCATTCTCACCTTAACCGGGTTGGCCTTTAGCGTGGCGTACAAAACCGGTATGTTTAATATTGGTCTCTCTGGGCAATTCTTGATGGGGTGGATCAGTTCAGTCTGGTTTGCCTTGCTGTTTCCGTCTATGCCTAAAGTTTTGATGATTATCTTAGCGATTATTCTAGGGACACTGATGGGGGCGATTTGGGCTGGTATTGCCGGTGGATTGCGCGCCCAGTTTGGAACAAGCGAAGTGGTGGTGACCATCATGTTGAACTACATCGCTTACCACATCAACAACGCGATTATCCACGGCCCACTGGCTTCGCCATTAGAGACACCATTGATCGGTGACAATGCTCGCTTATCACTGACCGCCTTAACCAACTTGACGAAGGGGTCTCGTTTGAACTTAGGATTCTTCCTCGTGGTTTTAGTGGTTATCGGTTATTACTGGTTCATGAAACGTTCGACGCTTGGTTTTGAAATGAAAGTGGTCGGGCTTAACAGCGATTCCGCTCACTATGCAGGAATCAATGCTAAAAAGAATATTCTGTTGTCCATGATGGCTAGTGGGGCGCTAGCTGGTTTGGCTGGGGTATTGCAAGGATTAGGGACATTCGGCAATGCTTTCATTCAAACTTCTATGCCACAGGAAGGATTTAACGGGATTGCGGTTGGTCTATTAGGACTGGGGCAATCACTGGGAATCTTCTTGAGCTCTTTACTCTTCGGGATTTTGAACGTCGGCGCGCGCTTCATGCCAAATGGTGCTGGGGTGCCGGATGAGATGGCGCAAGTGGTGATTGCTGCCATTATCTTCTTCGTCGGTGCTAACTATATCATTCGTTACTTCCTTGACAAACGACATGCCGCACCAGCAGCACAGGAGGCGAAACACTAATGGACTTGATGACATTATTACAGTTGCTTGTATCTAGTACCTTGATGTATTCGGCACCATTGATTTTTACCGCGATTGCAGGAACCTTCTCTGAGCGCGGGGGGATCATCAATATCGGACTGGAAGGGATTATGGTGATGGGTGCCTTTATGGGAGCTATTGCCAATCTTGCTTTGGGTGATAGTTTTGGCGCTGCCACACCATGGTTAGGGCTATTGGCCGGTGGATTGTGTGGGTTACTCTACTCTGCCATCCATGCCGTGGCGACGGTCCATTTGCGAGCAGATCATACTATTTCTGGGACGGTATTAAATATTGCTGCACCAGCGTTAGGAGTGTTCCTCGTTCGTGCAATGTACGGCAAAGCTCAAACTGGTCCGCTATCACATCCCTTTATTTCAACGACTATCCCTGTTTTGAATAAGATTCCTGTGATTGGACCGATCTTCTTCACGAATACGTCTCTACCAGCCTACCTCGGGATCGTTGTTGCTATCATCAGTGCGGTAGTGATCTATCGGACAACATTTGGTCTGCGTTTGCGTTCGGTTGGGGAGCATCCAGCCGCAGCCGAGACATTGGGGATCAACGTGTATGCGATGCGTTATGCGGGGGTATTGCTCTCTGGATTCCTCGGTGGGATCGGTGGGGCGATTCAAGCGCAAGCGATCGCTAATGAATTTAGTTTGTTGACCATCTCTGGGCAAGGGTTCATTGCGATGGCAGCGATGATCATCGGACAATGGCATCCACTGGGCGCGATGGCGGCTTCCCTGTTATTTGGTTTGGCACAAAGTTTGGGACGTGTGGGGAACTACATCCCTGTTATTTCCAGTCTGCCAGCGGTCTTCTTGCAGATCCTACCTTATGTGCTCACCGTTGTCGTTTTGATTGGCTTCATGGGACAATCCCGTGCGCCAAAAGCTGATGGAGTTACCTATGTTCGCAACCGTTAATGGCGACATCGCTAGCACGATTTGAGTCTTATCGAATAACTGAGCATACAGATCTTGTGAAAAAGTGCATTAGTTTGGTAAATAAACAAAATTGCACACAAATCATTAAATAATCATAAACAGCGCTTTCACTACTCATTTCATACACTTCGCAAGCCTAGAAAAATGCGGTTTTTCGTTTGGCTTGCGAATTTTTTGTAGAAAACGCTAACAAAGTATTTTACATTTCACATGTGAGCATCTAAAATGAATAATGTAAGTAAGAGGGAGGCTTTATTTGACTGGCCTTTTGATCTTACGAGAGGTCGTGCGCACGGCTGATAAATAAGGAGGCAACGGTTGTCGTAGATTTGTAGGTATGAGGAATCATCTCGCGCTATTTTGATAATAGTGGAAATGGATTTTTGTGCTGTTTTTATAACCAAGGAGGTTATAGTCATATGAAAATCGGTGTACCAAAAGAGATCAAAAACAATGAAAATCGTGTCAGTGTCACGCCAGAAATCGTTGACGCTTTGGTTCGAGCAGGACATGAAGTGACTGTAGAAAAAGATGCCGGTAAGGGCTCTTTGATCTTTGACGACCAATTTGAGGCAGTCGGAGCAAAGATCGAACCAGATGTTGCCAAGGTTTGGAATGACAACGACATGATCATTAAGGTCAAAGAACCAATTGCTGAAGAATATCAATACTTCCGCAAAGATTTGTTACTATTCACCTACTTGCATTTAGCAGACAACGAAAAATTAACCAAAGCCTTGCTCGATGCTGGGGTAAATGGTGTGGCTTATGAGACTGTTCAAGAGGATAATGGGGCATTACCACTGCTTAGCCCAATGAGCGAGGTGGCTGGTCGAACAGCGGTACAAGTAGGGGCGCAATACCTCGAAAAACAATACGGCGGTAAAGGGAAATTACTCGCTGGTGTACCAGGTGTTAAACCAGGTAAAGTTGTCGTTATCGGTGGTGGGAACGTTGGTTTCAACGCAGCTCGTATCGCACAAGGTATGGGAGCCAATGTCACCTTATTAGAACTCTCACCAGATCGTCAAAAAGCATTGGACAACTTCTTCCGCGGCAGCGTTAATGTTTTGATGTCAAATCCACGTAACATCGCTGAAGAAATTAAGGATGCCGATGTGGTTATCGGTGCGGTATTAGTAGCTGGACGCAAAGCTCCAACGCTCGTTACCGAAGAAATGGTGAAAACGATGGAACCAGGCTCTGTCCTTGTTGATATTGCGATCGACCAAGGTGGGAACTTTGAAACTAGCGATCATGCAACCACGCACCAAGACCCTATCTACATCAAAGATGATGTGATTCATTACACCGTAGCCAACGTTCCAGGCGCAGTGCCACAAACGGCGACCTATGCCTTGACGAATGCCACAATGCCATACATCTTGCAATTAGCAAACAAGGATCTTGTTAAAGCAGCCAAAGAAAATGAAGCCATCAAGAAAGGGATTAATACCTATAAAGGCCAATTGACCAACGAAGGAGTTTCTGAAGCCGTTAACATCCCATTCCATCCAGTAGAATTATAAACTGAAATCGCTTTTTAAATACGATGTCGAAGTGAGTAAAAGAGCCGAGGAAGAGTCCCCGGCTCTTTTTTTGTGGAGGGGGAGTTACGAGAAAATGATGAGATGGCCACGACATATTCTCAGTTTGAAGAATAATACGAAGAGATGACTCTTTTATTGACAGTTATTGAGTGAACACCTTCGTTGTGGGAAATATATGGATTGTTATTGGCGTGATCACCCGCACTGCGGGGAATAATAGGCACTATGGTATAATAGAGGGGAATAATCATCGAGAAGGAGTCCAGTATGAACCGCGAAACTTTTGCAGCTGTGTTAAAAGACCAACAGCTCGAATTGACCAACCACCAGCAGCAACAATTTGCTGATTTTTATCAGTTATTAATCACTTGGAATGAAAAAATGAATCTGACCGCTATCACTGAAGAAGGTGAAGTTTATCTCAAGCGTTTCTATGACTCATTGACGTTGGGGCGTTATGCTGATCTCACGCAACCATTGCGTGTGGCGGACATCGGTGGTGGCGCAGGGTTCCCGAGCATTCCGCTGAAGATTGCCTACCCAAACCTCGACATAACGGTAGTGGATAGTTTGAATAAACGCCTGACATTTATTCAAACAGTAGCTAAAACGCTGGGACTGACAGGGATTACGACCGTTCATCAGCGGGCGGAGGATTTCGGGCGCAATAAACAATATCGCGAACAATTCGATATTGTGACGGCCAGGGCTGTCGCGCGGATGACAGTGTTGAGTGAGTATTGCCTCCCCCTTGCCAAAAAAGGCGGTACGTTCTGGGCGCTCAAGGGGAGCCAGGGAATGGATGAATTTGCAATCGCCAAGCCTGCGATTGCAACGTTGGGTGGAAAATTTATCGCTGATCATGCCTTCGCTTTGCCAGAAGAGGGGGGCGAGCGGCATATTATTCAGATTGAAAAATGCAAGGAAACACCAAAACGTTATCCGAGAAAAGCCGGCGTTCCTCAGAAAAAACCACTCGGGGAGTAGCGAGACGCAAAGAAGGAAACAGGATTTGACACTCCGTCATTTGTCGAGAGAAAATAAGGAGTTTTTGTGGGGAAAACAGGGATTTTTCTGCCCACGGTGCGCGCTTTTTTGATACAATGTAAGGGAGTCAATAGACGGTGAAAGAGGGCGGCGCCGTTCTCTTTCAAAAAGCTCATAAGAAGCGAAAAATTAGTCTCAGACTAGTTTGGAAGAAAATGCGAGAGGGAACGAAATGCCTGTCGTTCCCTTTTTTGAATGATTTGAGGAGGTCATAGCATGGGAAAGGTCATTGCGGTTGCTAATCAAAAAGGTGGCGTGGGAAAGACCACCACAGCGGTCAATTTAGCGGCCGCGCTGGCGTGTGAAGGCAAGCAGATTCTCCTGGTGGACAGTGATGCTCAGGGGAATGCGACGAGTGGCTTGGGTGTCAATAAAGCAGAGGTAGAAGTAGATATTTACGATGTGTTGGTGACTGAGGTGCCAATCCAAACGGCCATTGTGCCTACCTCGCGCGAAAACCTCTTCTTGGTTCCGGCAACGATCCAATTAGCCGGTGGGGAGGTAGAGTTGACGAAACAAGAACACCGTGAACGGCGGATGAAAAAAGCGCTCGCCCAAGTGCGTGAAACGTATGATTTCATCATCATCGATTGTCCACCATCTTTGGGTAACTTGACGATCAACACCTTCACCGCCGCCGATTCCGTGCTCATTCCTGTGCAGAGTGAATATTACGCGTTGGAAGGACTCAGCCAATTGTTGAATACCATTCAGCTGGTACAACACCATTTCAATCCTGAACTCACGATTGAGGGGGTTCTGATGACGATGGTAGACATGCGAACCAACCTCAGCAAAGAAGTTGTTGAAGAAGTGCGCAAATACTTTGGTAAGAAAGTTTATGAAACGCAGATCCCTCGCACAGTGCGCTTATCAGAAGCACCAAGTTATGGGCAAGCGATTATAGATTACGACCCAACCTCTAAAGGCGCACAGGTGTATTTAGCCCTGGCAAAGGAAGTGCTAGCGAATGACGCAGAATAAGAAAAAGAAGAACAAAGGCCTTGGCAAAGGGATAGATGCCCTATTCTCTAACGCTTTTGAGCCAGCAGACGAAGCAACATACGAAGAAGCAGTAACTCAAAAAAACAGTGAGACATCTCTAAACAATGAGGGAATAGAACAGACTGCCACTTTTGGTGAACGTGTGGAAGAAATTCCCGTCGAAGAGGTGCGGCCAAATCCGTATCAACCGCGCCAAACCTTCGATGAAGACGCCTTGCGAGAATTAGCTCAATCCATTGAGGAGAATGGGTTATTGCAGCCGATTATTGTCCGCAAATCTGCAATTAAAGGTTATGAGATTATTGCTGGCGAAAGACGCACCCGGGCAGTGAAATTAATGGGGCAAGATACCATCCCAGCGATTGTTCGTCAACTGACGGATAACCAAATGATGGAAACCGCCATCATTGAAAACTTGCAAAGAGAAGACCTCACTCCAATCGAGGAAGCTATGGCGTATCGCCACTTAATGGATACGCTCAACCTCACCCAAGCTCAAGCTGCTAAACGTCTCGGCAAGAGTCGCTCATATGTGGCGAATACGTTGCGGCTATTGGATTTAAATCCGGACGTTAAAGAGCTCGTGCAAGCAGGGAAATTGTCAATGGGACAGGCGCGCACGCTGCTCGGATTGAAGAATAAGAAAGAACAATCCCGCTTGGCGCATCAAGTCGTCGAAGAGGGCATTACGGTTAGAGAATTAGAGAAAAAGGTGCAAGCGCTAAATGAACCAGCATCGCCTGTGGTAGTGCCACCAAAGAAAGAAAAGCCAGCCTACATCCGTGAAAATGAGGACCGATTGATGGATAAATTCGGTACCACCGTTCAGATTAAAGATCATGGGGAACATGGCAAAATTGAAATTGAATACCTCTCCAAGGATGATTTGACGCGTATTTTAGATTTACTGGATATTCGTATCGAAGATTTTTAAGGGGAATCGTTATGATCAATAAAGATTATGGATTGCATGATATTGTGCAAATGCGGAAACCACATCCATGTGGCACCAATGCGTGGGAGATTATCCGCTTAGGTGCAGACATTCGCATTAAATGCCAAGGTTGCGGGCAATCGGTTATGATGCCGCGCAACGAATTCAACAAAAAAATGAAAAAAGTCATTCAGCCTGCCAGTCAACAGGCGTAATGTAGAAAGAAGCGTGACTGTAAACTATGCCATTAACAGCTGGAATTGTTGGTCTTCCTAACGTAGGAAAGTCTACCTTATTCAATGCTATCACCAAATCAGCGGTTGAAGCCGCCAACTACCCATTCGCTACTATCGACCCAAACGTTGGGGTAGTCGAAGTGCCCGATGAACGGTTGACGCGCCTGAGTGCGATGTTCAACCCCAAACGCACGGTTCCAACGACCTTTGAGTTTACCGACATTGCCGGTATCGTGAAAGGCGCCAGCAAAGGGGAGGGCCTTGGGAATAAATTCTTGGCCAACATCCGGGAAGTCGACGCCATCTGTCATGTGGTTCGTTGCTTTGAAGATGAGAATATTACCCATGTTAGTGGGACGATCGATCCAGCTGATGACATCGAAACCATCAACTTAGAATTGATTTTCGCAGACTTGGATTCCGTTAACAAGCGTTATGAAAAAGCGCAAAAAGCAGCGAAATCAAAACAACACGATGCCGTGGTTGAAGCGACCGTTTTGAAAAAATTAAAAGAAGCCTTGGAAAATGGTCAACCGGCACGTACGGTCAAATTCACTGAAGAAGAAGCTCCGGTGGTTAAGCAGTTGTTCCTGTTGACCATTAAACCCGTGCTTTATGTGGCTAATGTAGAGGAAGAAGACGCAGCGACAGGAAACAAATATGTGGACATTGTGAAAGGAATCGCTGAACAGGAAGGCGCTGAAGTGGTGACGGTTTGTGCCCGCTTAGAAGAAGATTTAGCAACAATGGAGCCTGATGATAAGGCCCTATTTATGGATGATTTAGGGTTAAATGAATCAGGGCTCGATGTGTTGATTAAACAAGCCTATGCTTTACTCGGATTAGAAACCTTCTTCACAGCTGGGGAAGATGAATGTCGCGCTTGGACCTTCAAGAAAGGCACCAAAGCCCCTCAAGCAGCAGGAATTATTCATACGGACTTTGAACGGGGCTTTATCCGCGCCGAGACGGTTTCCTTCACTGATTTAATGGCGGCAGGGAGCATTCATGCCACCAAAGAAGCAGGGAAATACCGTTCAGAAGGTAAAGATTACGTGGTTCAGGACGGCGATGTCATGCTGTTCCGCTTCAATGTCTAGGAGGTTCGTATGGCTTTTAAATTATCTGATTTGAAATTACCTAAATTTGAAAAGAAAAAATCCCCCGAGCAGATAGCCAAAGAGCGGGAACAGGCGCAAAAATTGCAGGCAGAAAATGCGAAATTAGTACCAGAGCTTACTAATAAAAACGGTGAATTCTATCGGCAATTCCACAAAATGATGGAAACGCGCAGCTACCATCCTGGTCGTCAACCAGAAATGGTAGATAATGCAATTCTGCAGCGCTTGATTGCTGGGCAAAAGAACGGTCAAACCGCAAAACAGATCTATGGGACACCGACCGAGTTAGCAGAGTTTGTTGCCACAGCACCAACGCCAGAAGAGCTGGCGCCACCAACGTTTGTGGATTATTTGTTGGATAGTGGACTTTTCATCACGGCTCTGTTCTCCATGCTAGCGGGAATCATGATGCTGTTTGGCAATCAAACGGCGACAAACGGTGGCGCCATGTTCGGCCCTGTCGCATTATTAGTGAACTTCCTGTGCGGTGGGGGAGCAATGGCGGTGCTTACCCGCTACCAACCGAATATGAATGCACCAAAAGGCAAGCGTGGGATTCCTAAATATCTCGCGATGTCCTTTATCGCTGTTTTGGCTTGGCTATTCATTCTTTCTGGCGTAGTTGCCCTTGTGCCACCACAATTCAATCCAATGCTACCAATGCTCGCCTACTTCATTATTGCGGCCGTAGCCTTCTTATTGCGTACCTTCTATCGTCAATACAAAGGCATGGAAGCTCGCTAAATATCATAAAATGCTTAAAACGCCCTCGTAAGTTATATCAACGACTTACGGGGGCATTTTTTTGGAAAAAATAACAAATCGTAATAATTACTATTTACAACGTCGAGCGCCTTTGCTATGATCTTATTAAATCGTAACCATTACGTTTAATGAACGCGGAGAAATAATAGTAACTGGAGAAAGGAGCGCGCAATGAAGAAATGGCGCACGATGCTCAGCTTAGGGGCGATGTTATTCATACTAGCCGCTTGCGGAAAGGGCGAACAAACAAAGGAAACCATTAAGGGACTCAATATTGTGACGAGTTTCTACCCAGTGTATGAAATCACGAAGGAGATTGCTGGGGATGACAATACGGTACAGATGATTCAGAGTGGGAGCGGCATTCACGGCTTTGAACCTTCTGCTTCTGATGTGAAGGCCATTACTGACAGTGACTTATTTATTTATCATTCGGATACATTGGAAAGTTGGGCAGGTGCCTTAGCGCCTAACATCGAAAAAGATGGGGGCAAGGTTTTACAGGCATCGAAAGATCAAGAGCTCGATAAAGTGGAAGGCTTGGAAGATATTGAGGAAATTGATGGGATGGATGGCAAACATCTCTATGACCCACATACCTGGCTCGATCCCGAGTTAGCTGCCGTGGAGGCGCAAACCATTGCGGATCAATTAAGCGAACAAGATCCAGACCATAAAGACCACTACCAACAAAAGGCTAAACAGTTCAAAGCTGACGCAGAACAGTTGATTAATAAATATCAAGGGAAATTTGCGACACTCACCCATAAAACCTTTGTGACACAGCACACGGCTTTTTCTTATTTAGCTAAGCGCTTTGGCTTAAAACAGTTAGGCATTGCAGGGATCACTAGTGAGCAGGAACCGGGTGCGCAACGATTGGCAGAGATTGAGGATTTTGTGAAACAGTATCAGGTACGAACAATTTTCGTTGAACCTAATGTATCAACGAAGGTTGCTGATGTCATTTCAAAAGCAACCGGTGCTGGGGTAGAGAATCTGAGCCCATTGGAGGCTGATCCAGAAAATACGGACACCTACCTTCAAAACTTAGATCGTAATTTAGAAACTTTGAGCCGCGTATTGGCAAAAGAGTCATAAACAAAGCAAGAAAGAAGGATAAAAACGCATGAAACCTAAAAATTGGAAAGACCTCGTGCTTATCGGGGCAGCGGCTTTAGCTTTAGCTGGTGGTGGATACGGGATTAGTCAATACACCCAGCAACATCAGGACAAAGGGATCAATTATGTTGGCAATGATCAAGCAGACCAAACGAAGCATGAAAAGACGCCAGATGAAATTTCTGCTGAAGAAGGCATTGATGCGGAACAAATCGTTGTTAAAATTACCGATGAAGGCTATGTCACCTCTCACGGGGATCATTTCCACTACTTCAATGGGAAAGTCCCATTTGATGCCATTTTCAGTGAAGAATTGGTGATGAAAGATGCCAACTACCAATTGAATAAAAAAGACATTCAGTATGAGGTCAAAGATGGTTATGTCATTAAAGTGAATGGGCAATACTACCTCTATCTGAAGGATCCGAAGCATGCTACTAATGTTCGTACCAAGGAAGAAATTCAAGAACAACGGGCGAAGTACACGAAGGATGGGAAAAAAGCAGATACGAATCACTCGGGTTCGCGTGTCAACGGACGCTATACGACCGATGACGGTTATGTTTTCAGTCCAAATGATGTGTTGCAGGATCTCGGGGATGGCTACATCGTCCCACATGGCGATCATTTCCATTTTATTCCCAAATCTGACCTCACCGCAGCGGAAATTGCTGCTGCTGAGGCGCATTTACGTGGTCATGGCGGAACGAGTGGAGCTGTGGCAAATAAATTCCAACAGTTGATTCAAAAAGGTGGCAGTGATGGTCAGCAAACGAATGGACGTTATACAACAGATGACGGCTATGTCTTCAATGCGAGCGACATCATAAAGGAAGTACCAGGGGGATATATTGTACCGCATGGGACGCATTACCACTTTATTCCGCGCGCGCAGCTTTCGGCTTCTGAAAAAGCAGCAGCGGATGCTTTCTTAGGAAAAGGTGGGCAGACACCACAACACCGACCGACTCAACCCCAGCGGCCGAATAATGGGGCGCACCATCAAAACCAGCCAAAACCGAGTCAGCCAGTTAAACCAAGCGCTAAACCAGATAAGAAGCCAGAAACAGCGAATTACTACGCCATGTCTCTGAACGACTTATTGAAGAAAATTTATAGTCTGCCGAAATCACAACGTCATGTTGAAAGTGATGGCTTAATTTTCGATCCAGCGAAAGTCACTGGGAAGAATGAGTTTGGGTATATTCACCCACATGGCGATCATTTCCACATTATCCCAACTGAACAGTTAAGTACGATCGAACGGGTAGCTGCCGATCGCGTATTGGCTAAGGATTGGGGGGCCCATCCCGATCAGAAGCCAAATAAACCAGCTGATTCACATAACCACAACAAACCGAATAAACCGTCCAAACCGGATAATAAGCCGGACAACGGTAACAAACCGAGTGAGTCAGAAAAACCGGGCAATAGTAACAAGCCAAATAAACCAGGTGATTCACATAATCACGACAAGCCAAATAAACCGTCCAAACCGGATAACGCCAATAAACCGGGTGATGGGACTAACCCAAATCATGGTCAAAAATTGGATCTAGCGAAGTTGAAACAATTCAAGAAATCTCCGCAAGGTAAAGACGGTAAGACTTACACAACGGATGATGGCTATACGTTTACGGTGGAATCAGTCGTTGATGTCACGGAAACCGGTGTGGTGGCGAAACATGACAAGCACACGCACTTTATTCCATTTGGAGACTTGGAAGATCGCGAACTTGAAGACTTAGTGGCTTATATCAATGAAGGGAAGAAGCCAAACCAAGCGGATAAACCATCACAACCGGATAACAGCAACAAGCCAAGTGAACCAGCGAAACCGGATAAAGAGGACAAACCAGGGAAAGACGATAATGCATCTAAACCAGAGAAACCTTCCCACCCCGACAAACCGAGTGAACCAGCGAAACCGGATAAGGGTGAAAAGCCAAACTACCAGACTATGCCTCTAGCAGACTTATTAGATCTGATCCATCACTTGCCGATGAATGAACGGCATGTAGAAAGTGATGGGCTGGTCTTTGATCCAGCCAAGGTGACGGGTAAGACCAAGTACGGCTACATTCATCCACACGGTGATCACCATCATGTTATCGCTATTGATGAATTATCTGAAGTGGAAAAAATTGCGGCTGAGCGTGTCTTGAAAGAAGGTTTGCCAGGCAAGGATGACAGTGCTATCAAACCAGATAAAGAGGATAAACCGGGGAAAGATGATACAACCGAAAAGCCAAATAAAGAGGACAAACCAGCTGAAGAGCAACCAAATACCGGTGACCAACGCTTAGATTTGGCAAAATTGAAAGCTGTACCGAAGAACAAGCAAGGGAAAGATGGCAAACCATACACTACCAATGATGGGTATACCTTTACAGTAGCATCGGTTATTGAGGTAACCAATGATGGCGTGGTAGCAAAACATGGGGAGCACACCCACTATATTCCTTTTGGGGATCTCGAAGATCGCGAACTTGAAGCTTTGGTGAAATATGTCAATGACGACAATAACCATGTAGAAGACGGCACCCAGACGACATTGAGTGAAGCAGATATCCAAAAACGCCTCCTCTATGTGGCCTTGGAAAGTGGCATGCGCATTGATCAATTGAAACGCGATGGCAATCAAGTGATTATTCCACATGGCAACCACTTCCATACCAAGGATTTACGCCACGTACCATCTGCTTTGCGTAAGGCTGATGCGAAACATTTGGAAGAGATCACAGGGTTAGATTATGAACAATTGATTATTTCATTGAAGATGAATTATCTGGAAGCTTACCAAGGAGCAAAACATGTGATTCGCGACGGTAATAAAGTCGTCTTTGAAAAAGATGGCAAAACGCAAGAGCTAGCGTTCAATGCGATTAAAATCGAAGGATTGGATTACGATGAAATCGATCTGACTGATTTAGACAAACCATCCGATCAAGAACAAAACAATGAACCAAACCAAGGTAAGGATCATCATGGCGACAGTGACAGCAAACCGAATGACAAGGATAACCATACCCAACCCGATCATTCTAGCGATAAAGACGGTAACAAGACGCCGAACAAGCAACCGGAAAAAGATAACAATCAAAAACCAGACAACGCAGGAACGGCATCAGACCACAAACAACCGGAAAAAGTCGAAGATAAAAATGAGGCAACAACCCCCACTGATCAATCGGCAACGCCAAACCATGGACGCCTCGATCTGAACAAGTTGAAAGCGATCAAGAAAACGGCTAAAGGACAGGATGGCAAAACCTATACAACGGATGACGGCTATACGTTTAGTGTTGAATCCATCATTGAAGTAACGAATGATGGCGTGGTGGCAAAACATGAGCAGCACACGCACTACATTCCATTCGGCGATTTTGATGATAATGAGCTGGAAATGATTGTGAACTATGTGAATGATCATACGCATCATGTAGCGGATGGGACAACATCGACATTTTCTGCTGAAGAAATAGCGAAGAAGATGCGTTTCATCTCTTATGAAAGCGGGATTCACATCGATCAATTGAAACGTGACGGTAACCAAGTCGTGATTCCGCACGGTAACCATTTCCACACAAAGGATCTGACCAGTGTCCCTTCTGTTTTGCGGAAAGCGGATGCCAAACACCTAGAGGAAATTACCGGGATGGATTATACCACCATGATCGCTGCCATGAAGATGAAATACTTGAGAACTTACCGTGGAGCAACGCAGGTGGTTCGAGACGGTGCGATAGTTCACGCGATGTTAGATGGCAAGAAACAAGATATTCCGCTGAAAGACATTAAGCTGGAAGGGTTGGATTACGAAGAACCGGATTTTGGCCCTGTAACAACGACAGCTAAGCCGCAGGATAAAGCTAAAGTCGAAAAAGCGCAGAAGGCGAAAGGTAACGTTAAAGCTAAGAAAAAAGCGGAGAAAAAGGTAACGGCCAAAAAAGCAGCAAATAAAGAAATGAATGCGATGAAAAAGGCCACTGCATCAGAAAAGTCAGAAGCCAATCAGCCTACTGAATCGCTCACGAAACCTGAGGTACCAGCCGAAAAATCATTCGTTAAACCAGCAAACGCTGCGGTGTCTAACAGTGAAGAAAAACAGAACGACAACATGACGCCAAAAACGACTAAAAACGAATAATTTGTTACTTTCTAAGGACGTCTCCTCCTCATAACGTCCGTGATCAGCTAACCCCTGAGCTCCCCACTCAGGGGCTTTTTTGTGCGTGGATTTTTGTGATGAGTACACGCTTATGGGCTGATTTTAGTCAGAAATTCCATTACACTAGCGTTAATTAATGAAGTGAAATCGAACAGAGGAGGATAATTATGCAACCCGAAGCGATCCAACCAACTAAACACAGTATCCGCGTGGGAGATCCCAAAGCGCCCGTTCAGATTGTAGAATATATTAACCTGCGCTGTCCCGACAGCAGGTATTATGAGATGAGTATCGCCCCATACTTAAAGCCTTACATTGAACGAGGCGAGGTGGTTCGTTACTTGAAACACTTTGATAAGGATAAAGGGGTCCTAGAACGTGGGAAATGGGCATTTCGTTATGTCCCTACCGATGAAGACGACGCCTATCATTGGGTGCATTTTTTCTTTGAACATCAAGCAGAGTGGGGGAACTTGGCAACGGAAGCAGGAATTAAAGCCTATGCTGAAAAACAGGGGCTATCGCCGCGCGCTGATGCCACTTCGGTGAGTGAACAGGTGCTTAGAGAGGTGGAGACTGTTGGGGTGGAACGGATTCCCACGGTGTTTGTTAATGGGACAGCATTCATCGAAAAATTCGCAGCAGAAGATTTCCAAACGGCAGTTACTGAGGCATTGCGTCAGCGTACCGGTGCCAATGACTAGCGCTTAAAGGAATTTGTACAATCAAAGCGACACTTTTTGTACAGAAATAGGGATAAAAGCGAACGATTTTGTTGGTGTTAGAACAAAATATTCCGTAATAGCAGATTGATGAGTTGACAAGAGCATCTTTTTTGTTAAGATAATCGATAAAACTATCACACAGCTAAAAATTTATCAATAGAAGGAGCGTTGAACGTTAATGTCCAATTGGGAAACGAAATTTCAAAAGAAGGGGTTAACCTTTGATGATGTATTGCTGATTCCAGCAGAGAGTCACGTGTTACCGAATGATATTGAATTAGGGATCGATCTTTCTGATAAGATCCATTTAAATATCCCGATTCTCTCCGCCAGCATGGATACCGTCACGGAAGCAGCCATGGCGATTGCCTTAGCGCGGCAAGGGGGACTCGGTGTCATTCACAAAAACATGTCTATCGACCAACAAGCCGATGAAGTCGCCAAGGTGAAAAATGCGGTGAATGGTGTGATTCAAGATGTATATTATCTTTTCCCTGATGATACCATTCTCGCAGCGGAAGAACTGATGAAGGCCAAAGCTATCAGTGGTGTGATGATCATCGATAATGAAAATGACCATCATCTGGTTGGCGTCGTGACTACGAGAGATATTCGTTTCGTCAAGGACAAGACACGCCCTATCAAGGATTACATGGCGGACGGCCCGCTCATTACCGGTTCTCTTGATATTACGCTTGATGAAGCAAAGGATATCCTGCAAGAAAATCGTATTGAGAAATTGCCATTAGTTGATGATGACAATCGTCTCAAAGCCCTCATTACCTTCAAGGATATTATGAATGCGGAAGAACATCCTAATGCTGCCGTAGATAGCCAGGGAAGATTGCTCGTTGCAGCAGCTGTTGGGGTAACGAATGACACCTTTGAACGCGCGGAAGCATTGATCAATGCAGGGGCAGATGCCATCGTGGTCGACACGGCTCATGGACACTCAGCTGGCGTTATCAGAAAAATCAAAGAAATCCGCGAGAAATTCACCGAGGTGACGATCATTGCAGGGAATGTGGCGACCGCTGAAGCCACCCGTGCCTTGTATGAGGTCGGGGTTGATGTGGTCAAGGTTGGTATTGGGCCGGGCTCGATTTGTACCACTCGTGTTGTCGCTGGGGTCGGTGTTCCACAGATCACGGCGATTTACGATGCTGCTGGGGTGGCCAATGAATACGGACGCACCATCATTGCAGATGGCGGGATCAAATACTCTGGTGACATTGTGAAAGCTTTAGCTGCTGGTGGGCATGCCGTCATGTTAGGCTCCATGCTGGCAGGAACGAGCGAAGCGCCTGGTGAAATGGAAATGTATCAGGGACGTCGCTACAAAACCTATCGTGGTATGGGTAGCCTCGGAGCAATGACGCACGGCTCGAGCGATCGCTACTTCCAAAGCCAGGTTAATGAAGCCAATAAACTCGTTCCAGAGGGGATCGAAGGCCGAGTAGAATACAAAGGTAAAGTAGAAAATATTATTTACCAAATGATGGGCGGCTTGCGCTCCGGTATGGGATATGTCGGTGCTAAGGATATTCCATCTTTACGGGAAAATGCACAATTCGTCCAAATGAGTGGGGCTGGTTTACGTGAATCCCATCCTCATGATGTCCAGATCACCAAAGAATCGCCGAACTACTCAATGAAATAATGACAAAGAAAAACTACTCGTGAAAAAATCGCAGGAGGGAAATGTCCCCCTGCGATTTTTTAGAACATTGAGTACTTTGTTATCAAATCCTCTAAGCTTAGCCCCAAGCACTGCGAATGGTAAAGCTAAAAAAGGACTGTGGGCACATCAACCTGTGCACAGTCCTTTTCCTGCGCTGTTCTTATTCAAGAATACCGAATTTGTAACCTTGATCTTTGTAGAATTGGATCACTTGTGAGAGCGATTCGGTAGTGAGTTCGTGACCAGAGGAATCATGCATGAGTACAATGCGTACGCCATGATCCGGGAACCACCCGAGTGATTTTTCGTTGAAGGCAACCATTTCGCGCACGTTTTTCGGCTGCTGATCCTCTGTTAGAGCATCCCCCACCGCAGCGTTCCAATCCATGGCATAGACTGCTTTTTTACTTAACGTTTGGTCGGCATTTTTAATACCGGACCATGACATGCGCCCGCCTGGATAGCGAAAGGCGTGCGTGGCATAATCGCTGCCGAGCACATGTCGGAACGCCGCCACAGATTCGTCAAATTCCTGGCTGATTATTGTAGCATCGGCCTGGCCGTTGGGGTAGAGCGTCGCATAATCATGAGAGAAGGAGTGACTGCCAATCGCATGTCCCTCTTGAATTTGTCGTTTCATGATCGGTGCCGTTTCATCTGTGACAAAGCGTCCCACCTCAAAAAAAGTAGCAGGCACATTGGCTTTTTTGAGGATGTCCAGGACTTTTGGAGTATTATCTTTGTCTGGCCCATCATCGAAGGTCAAAAAGACGACTTTGTCTTTAATGTCTTGACGTTCACCATTCATTTGTTTGAGCACGCTCTCGGTTGGATAGGCGTAATCCTTAGCCTTCATGTTGTGGTTGGTGTGCGCCATTAATTGGGTATCTTGTGCTTTATCTATCGCTTTTTTGTTCACTTTATCGGTCGTTTTGGCGGCTGTTGATTTTAAGTGAGGCGGTTTATTTTCACTGCGCGCCATATCGATGCCCATAGATAACCCAGCACCTAAGATCAGCATGCCGATAATACCAACGAGACCGCGGCGGATGGTGAATAGAGGACGAGTAGACATAAAAAACTCCTTAATCTGAATCGCTCGGATCACCTAACAGCGACCAAAAGCGAAGAGGCATTGTGCTTTCGTTGTGGCAGTATTCATTAGGAAAGCCATTGAACGATCCAATTGATCACAACGGTCAATCCATAGGTGTAAGTAAATAACGTAAATGGCTTGCCAAGCGCAAGCAGGGTAAAGAATGTCTTGAAGTCCAGATTGGATAGACCAGCCAAGAGCGTTAAGGCATCGGCAGGAGATACTGGGAAGAACATTCCAAACGCAAAAATACGTTTAAAGCCCTGGGTGTTCAATGCACCGACATAACGATTGTAGAGTTTCTCCCCCACGAAGGCTAGGACGAGTGGACGGCCAAAACGTCGGGCGAGGAAGAAGTTGATCACGGAGCCAATCATGATGCCGATGAAATTCAACAGGAAGCCGTACCACATGCCGAAAATCATTGCACCGGCCGGACACGTCAAGGCTCCGGGAATAATCTGAATCACAGTTTGGACGATCTGAATCACAATGAAGATCAGTGGTGCCCAAACGCCGGTAGAATGCAGGTAATTGGCGAGCTTAGCCTGGTCGGTAAATAATCCCATGCGCCAAGCGTGGATGATGATCCAGATGGTAAGTAACAGTCCGAAAACACTAATTACTGTCAATACTTTATTAATCAATTTAGAATGTCTCGTTTGTTTAACGCTTAAGTGCGATTTACGCACCGTATCAGCGAGGGAAGGGCGTTTTGTTAATTCGTCTTGTGCCATGGTGGCCTCCTTTCCGCATGTAGCGTCTCACTCATGGTTATTATAAGCTAGGAATAGGCCCTTAGATAGTCGCCGGACTAAAGATTCTTTAAAGAATCCGGCTTTTTAGGGCATCGTCTCTGCCCATTTTCTTACAATACGAGTATTCTTACCCCTATCAAAAGGCTCGTATATTGAGTGTAGCTGGTTTTCTATTAAAGTAAAAGAAAGTTGTTTTAAAGTGCGGATTTTTGCTGTTTTTAACGGTTTCTTAACGCTTTTTTAGGAGGTTAGCGATTGGTTTAGAGGGGTCTTTTGCTACAATGGAGATAGTCAGTAAAATCGCCAAGACGAGCGGATTTGATGATGCTCGGCGATTTAAGCCAAAGCCAGACAAGACGGCACCTAGGTAAAAATCAAGCAGAAAGTGTGAGAAGAATGAAGCTATTAATTGTGGATGACGATAAAGAAATTGTTGAATTGTTAACGATCTACTCTACGAATGAAGGCTTTGATGTGGTGAAGGCCTATGATGGCGATGCAGCGCTAAAACGACTCAGTGAAAATCCGGATATTGCGCTCATGATTCTCGATATTATGATGCCCGGCAAGGATGGACTCACAGTGGTGAAGGAATTGCGCCATCGTAACATGGATCTACCTATTCTATTGTTGAGCGCAAAATCAGAAGACATGGACAAAATCTCTGGTCTAACAACGGGTGCCGATGATTATGTCACGAAACCATTCAACCCATTGGAAGTCATGGCGCGAGTGAAAACACTGTTGCGACGGACCGGAGCAGAAAAAGGTGAAAACAGTCATTTGATTGAAGTGGGCCCATTAGTGATCCACAAGAGTTCCCATGAAGTGCACACGATTGAAGGAACGGAAATTCAATTAACAGCGCTTGAGTTTGGGATTCTCTACTTGTTGGCGAGTCATCCGAATGAAGTCTTCAGCGCGGATGAAATTTTCGAGCGGGTATGGCAACAAGATTCTGTGGTCTCCGCTAAAACCGTCATGGTGCATGTGAGTCACTTGCGCGATAAGATTGGAGAAGCAACGGGCGGCAATAAAGTCATCTCTACCGTTTGGGGTGTGGGTTACAAGATCAGTGATCCGACTAGCGAAGAGTAGATAGCCGGTGCTCCCGAAATATAACATTAATCAATAAACATTGACTTTTAGAATTAGAGAGGGTGACAGGGTGCCACAAGGAAAGAAAAGATGGCGGATATTTATTGAATTAGCGTTTGAAACGATTGCGATTTTAGCAATCTTATTGATTGGTTATTTCGGATTGCTCTTTGTCTTTCTATCTGTATCGGAGCACTTGTTCCCTTATATCGTGTTGAATTATCCATACTATGCGCTGATGTATCCGCGCTTCCAGCAATATTTTGCTCTGGGGTTTACCCTATTGTACGGTATTTTGAGCTTGGGGGTGCTCATCTGGCGGGTCACGCACCGATTGCGCACCATTCAGCTCGGCTATATTCTGGATGAATTGCACTATATTTCGCAGGGACATTATGACTATCGTATTTCAGATAAACACCTCTCCAGCATGCAGCCGATCGTTGAGAGCATTAACCGGCTGGTAGATAGCACGGTACAGGCAATGAATGAGGAGCGCCGCATTGAAAAGTCAAAGGATGAATTGATTGCGAATATGAGTCATGATATTCGCACGCCTTTGACATCAATCATTGGCTATATCGGGTTGATCCAGAGCGGACGCGTCAGTTCCAGAGAAGAAGCGCAAAAGTATGCAGATGTGGCCTATAACAAAGCCATCCAGATGCAGCGCATGGTAGAAGATCTGTTTGAGTATACGAAGGTTAGCCAAGTTGGATTGACACTGAATTTAGAAGAAGTCAATGTGCTGCGGTTGCTCGAGCAGTTGGAAGTAGAGTATGACATTGAGCTACAGGAAGCCAATCGTACGCTAGAAATTCATTCCAATCAGGATCCAGTGCTGGTGGAAATCGATAGTGAAAAAATCGTACGAGTGTTTTCCAATTTGATTACCAATGCCTTGAAATATGCAGGCGATGAGGGGCATTACATTCATATTGATGTGACCCAATCGAAACAAGAAACAAAATTTTGTGTGGCTAATGATGGTGCTAAAATTCCTCAAGAACAGCTGGGGTTACTCTTTCAGCGCTTTTACCGCGCGGATCCATCGCGTACCACTAAGGGCAGTGGACTAGGTTTAGCCATCGCGGAGAGTATTGTCCGCATCCACCACGGTAAGATTTGGGCGGAATCCGATGAGGAGAGCACACGCTTTATCTTCGTCATCCCTAATCAACAAGAAAAGGAGCAAGTGAATGATTAAGCAACAAAAGCTCACCAAATATTTGCATACCTTATTGATTGTGGTGATGGGATTCGGCGTTTTCGTGCCATTATTTCCTGTTCAAGCAGCGACACAGGCAACGGTTGCTGACTTCTCAGCGGCCATTGATCAAGCTAATGATTTTCAATTTCAAGGAGCTATGGCAATCGACCAGGAGTCAGGGCAAATTCTCTATCAGTATCAAGCGGATCAGCAGTTAGGAATTGCTTCCCTATCGAAAGTGATTTCACTCGGTGTGGTTTATGATGCCATCAAACAAGGGACGCTCAAATTGACGGATACGGTCCCTATCAGCGCAGATGTCGCGCTCTTATCGCAAACGGAAGGGTTATCCAATGTGCCTTTGGAGGTATCAAAAGATCGTTACACAGTGGGAGAGTTGATCGATGCCGCCATGATCGCCAGCGCTAATGCAGCAGTGGTAGCGCTAGCGGAGCGTGTAGCCGGTTCGGAGGATGGTTTTGTTACACAGCAAATGAGTGACAAAGTAAAGGAGGCCGGCGTGAAGCAGTTTAAGCTCTATTCCGCTTCCGGGTTGCCAGGGAATTATGTGAATTCCAGCAAACGCTTCTTCGGTTATACAGAGAATGATGAAAATCAATTGAGCGCTGCTGATTATTTGCGGGTGGTGCGCCAAATTGTGACGGATTATCCGGACATTTTGACACGCTCCCTCCCGCTCAAAAAGGACTTCAAGGTGAACACGGATACGACGGTAACGATGGAAAATCAAAATGAAATGATTCCTGGTGGTGCCCACGGTCGTCATGAAGTCACTGGTGGCAAAACGGGGACAGGAGATATTTCTGGCTACTCCTTGTTTGTTCAAGCTAATCTCAGTGGGCGCAAAGTACTTGTAGTGACGCTCGGTGATCCTACTAAAGAAGCGCGCTACCAAGATATGGGACGCTTGTTAGATAGCATAGAGAATCAGCTGAGCTGGTATCGCATTCATGGAGAGGGTGAGATGGTTGGCGGCAGTGATGCCCATATTCCAGTAGCGAACGGGGATCAGCCATGGACGAGTCTCTACTATGAGAAAGAGGCGGGGTTATTTGTCCCTAATACCCAGCTCGATGATCCTGGTATTGAAGTGAGTTACCGCGATGCCCTACAGTACGACACAGAGGGGAAGATTCAAGTGATTGCCCCGCTGAAGAAAGATGCTGTGGTCAATGTGGAATATTACACCGCTCCTTTCTATCAAAGTATTATGAATGATAAGGAACATCAAAGTGTCAGTGACGCTGTAAAAGCGACGGAAGATGTCTTGGAAGTCCCATTTTTTGTGAAGATCAGTCGACTGATGAATGATATCATGCAAAATTTGATGCAGTGGTTGCATAACTTCTTTGCAACCGTTATGTCAAACTAAAAAAGGCGTTGAACGATTTTCGTTCAACGTCTTTTTTGAAAGTTATGCCTGAATGTGCCGCCCTTATTAGAGGGTGATTAAGGCGCCTCTTGTTTTAACGTTTTTAGTGATTAGATCCCCATAGCATTTTCTTTAGTAATTTCGGTGACGCCTCCCATGTAAGGAACGAGGACTTCAGGAATTTTAACGGAACCGTCAACGGTTTGGCAGTTTTCTAAGATTGCTGCGACGGTTCGACCTACAGCGAGTCCCGAGCCATTCAAGGTATGAACGAGTTGTGGTTTGCCGTTTTCATCACGGTAACGAATTTGGGCACGGCGCGCTTGGAAATCTTCACAGTTCGAGCAGGAAGAAATTTCACGGTAGGTATCTTGGGCTGGCATCCAAACTTCAATGTCGTAAGTCTTAGCTGCTGAGAAGCCCATATCACCGGTGCTCAACACAATACGACGGTAAGCGAGTCCCAATTGTTCAAGAATATGTTCACCGCATTGCGTCATGTGTTCGAGTTCTTGGTAGGAATCTTCTGGTTTCGCAAATTTCACCATTTCTACTTTGTGGAACTGGTGCATGCGGATCAAACCACGGGTGTCACGACCGGCCGATCCCGCTTCAGAACGGAAGCAAGGGCTCATGGCAGTGAAGTAAATTGGTAATTGTTCACCTGGAATGATTTCGTTCGCATAGTAGTTGGTCAATGGCACTTCGGCTGTTGGGATCAACGTGAGGTCGCGATCATCGTTAACAATGGAGAAGACGTCCTCTTTAAATTTAGGGAACTGTCCGGTCCCATACATGGTCTTATCGTTAACCAAGTATGGCGTGATGGTTTCGATATAACCTTCTTTTTGATGTTGGTCTAACATGAAGTTGTAAACGGCACGTTCCAAACGGGCACCGAGGCCACGATAGTAAACAAAACGCGCACCGGAAACTTTAGCTCCAGCTTCGAAATCAAGGATACCGAGGGCTTCCCCAATTTCATAGTGAGCTTTTGGCGTGTAATCAAAGGTAGGTTGTTCGCCATGACGATGAATTTCTTCGTTGGCGTCTTCATCTTCACCGACTGGAATTTCTGGATTTGGTAGGTTAGGAATACGTGCCATGCGGTCATTGTAATCCGCTTCGACAGCTTTAAGTTTGCGGTCGATTTCTTGGATCGTATTGCCCAATTCACGAGTTTCTGCCATTTTGGCTTCAGCATCTTGCCCATTGCGTTTCAATTCCCCGATTTCTTGGGATGCTTGGTTGCGCTGTTGTTTGAGTTGTTCTGTTTCAGCGATCAATTCGCGCCGTTCTTTATCCAATGCCATGATTGCATCTAACGTTTCACGATCTGTCCCTCGTGTTTGGAGCCGTGCAACGACTTTTTCGTAATGGTTGCGTAATTCATGAATATCTAACATGTGACTTCCTCCTCAGTGACTGCTCAGTGTGTGAAATAAAAAGAGTCCTTCCATCCACTTGGGACGAAAGGACTCACATCGCGGTACCACCCAGGTTCAATCTGCACGGTAATACAAAGCAGACTGCACTCAGCTTGCGATAACGGGCGATCCGGCGATACTTAAAGCTTCATCATGTGTAAAACAGACTAAAAGCTGTTCGTATGCAGACATTGTGTGGATTCCTAATAGCTGGTTCATCACTCTCACCGACCGTGATGTCTCTTGGTGCCATGGCTAGAAGTACTAGTCACAATGAATTCTTTAATGTTTAGGGCCATTCTATGCTTTAATTAGAAGAGTGTCAAGAATAAAAAGATCTTTTTATCTCAAAATATAAAATGAAACCGATTAAATGATAAATCTTTATTAAATTTAAGGCGTAAGTCGCCTTTTTCTATTGTCAATATACATTAAAGGGTGAATAATAGCAGTTGTATCAAAAGGCGTCGACAAAAAATTGATAAAAAATTTGAATTTTAGACACAATATTTGTTAGGTGACTTTTGAACGGAAAGACATGGAAAGGATGAGACAAGGTGCCGTCTGTCACCAGCTTTGGTTTTGGAAACGCTTACATTTTAAGTTAAGCCCTGATGAGTGTAGGAGGTGAGTCGGCCGATTTAGGGGCTAAATTGTCAGAAAAGAAAGGAATTATTATTATGAGTAGTCGTGTTGATCGTCACGATAAAGTCAGTGACACCAGTACACCCACTGCCCATGTAAGTAAACATGGAGGGAATCTCGCCATTCTGTTGATCGGTGCGGTTCTCGCGGTAGTCTTCGCTGCCAGCACCGCTTATTCCGGAATGAAGGCAGGACTTACCGTTGCTGCTGGGATTCCCGGAGCCATTATTGGTTCAGGATTGGTAAAAGTTTTTGCCAGATCTAAAGGCCTCTATGGTAAAAACCTGATTCAAGGGATGTCTAGTGGTGGGGAATCTATCGCTAGTGGGATGATTTATGTATTGCCAGCGATCATTATTATTGGTCAAAAAGTGAATTTCTGGAGTGGCTTGATCGTTGGTTTACTGGGAGCTCTCTTCAGTGTTGGGGTTGCCAGCTTAGTTGAAAACTATCTGATTGTGGAGGAGGATGGGAAATTAGCCTTCCCAGAATCCCAAGCCATTACAGAAGCGTTGAGCAGTAGTGAATACGGTGGCGAGTCACTGAAATTCATGGGCTTTGGTTTCGGCTCTGGTGGGATTATCACCGCTCTAACTACCCAAGTGTTTGGCTGGGCCAACAGCATGGTGAAATTTGTTGGTAGTGAGGGCTATCAATGGCAATTCGCTAGCGAGGTTAACCCAATGTTAGCGGGGATTGGTTTTGTGGTTGGACCTAAAGTGGCTTTGACCATGTTCATTGGGACCTTCTTTGCTAACTTTGCGATCACGCCGTTATTGACTTACTTCACCCATTTGGCTGCTGATAATGTGACATTGTGGAGTGATGCTTCGGTCATTGTGAATCAAATGACAGTAGAACAAGTCGGTGGGAACTACACCAAGTACATCGGTGCTGGAATGATGCTGTGCGGGGGTTTGATTGGGGCTTTGAAATTGATTCCAGTCATCATTACTTCCGTTAAACAAACGCTCAATGCCCGCAAATCAGGCGAAGAGAGCGGTAGCCGTTTAGGGTCAATGGCACTCTTAGGTGCGGCTGTTTTAACCTTTGTTGCCGGCTTTGTATTCTCACATAACTTATTATTAACGATTATGGCTGGGGTACTGTCCTTGGTATTATCGATGATGTTCATTATCGTGAATGCGCGTTTTGCTGGAACGATCGGTTGCTCCAACGCACCGGTATCCGGGATGACGATTGCTTCCTTGGTGGTAATGACCTTAGTCTTCGTGATCTTCGGTTGGAAGAGCACGGAACATGTGACATTGCTCTTATTATTTGGTGTCTTCATTGTTACGGCTATTTCTGTGGGTGGGGCTTACGCTCAGACTCAGAAGGTGACCTACTTGATCGATGGTTCGCGCAACGAAATGATGAAATACTTCACCATTGCGGCTTTGATCGGGGTTGTTGTCACAGTCGGCATTACTAAAATTTTGGAACCGCAATTGGCCATTACCGGGGCAGCGGCGCCATTTGGCTTGCCACAAGCCAACCTCATTGCCACCCTAACATCTGGGATCATGTCCGGTGAGTTACCATGGATCATGATTATTGTAGGGATTGCGATGGCGATTGTTTTGTGGTTATTAGATTTACCAATTATGACGATCGCGATTGGATTCTATCTGCCGATTGCGACGACTTCGATTATTTTGATCGGGTCTGGAGTGCGTTGGTTATTAGAAGTAGTCACCAAGGACAAAGATGTATTGGGTGAACGCGTTCAAAACGGGATCTCCCTCTCCTCGGGACTTATCGCTGGGGGTTCCATCATTGGTTTGATCGGTATCATCTTACATGTGACCGGTGTCTTGGCTGACAAAGTACCAATGGGCGCTTTGGCATCAAATGGGGCAGCGATTGTCCTATTAATCGTCTTGATTCTTTCCATGTTCTTACCATTGTTGAGCGTAAAAGCGAAGAAGTCTGGTAAGAATGCCTAGTGACGAACAAGCATTGAAACAGATGGTCTATGCGAAGCGTTCAGACGTGCACTATACAGTTAGCAATGGGATAGTGACGATCCATCGCCAGCATGATCATCGTATTCAAAAATTTGTTAGAAAATGGCTACACTGGAAAATTCCCGAACAGAGTACGCTCACTCTCGATGCGTACGGGAGTTTGGTGTTCCAGTTGATTGATGGTACCCGTACCGTTTGGGCTATTGCAGAGGAGTTGGTGCGCACCTATCCAGAAACAGAAACTCATTTAACGACCCGCTTATTGTTGTATTTGAATCGCTTGGAAAAAGATGAACATTTAGTGGTTTGTTTAACCGAAGCCTAAGAGGCAGGAGGAAGTTGTTATGATGGATAAATTTGAAGCGTCTGCATGTACGTCAATGATGGTAGGAAAAAAAGCCTCTATTGATGGGGCTACCTACATTTCGCGTAACGAGGACCGGTTGAATGCGATTTATGCGAAACGAGCAATTGTTCGTCCCGCAAAAGTCAACACCGATCGGACGTATGTGTCATTGTATAATGGATTAAAAGTCGAACTCCCAGAGCGTGCGATGCGCTACACCGCAACGCCAAACGTTTATCCCGCACAAAATGATGGTAAAGACTATCGTTCTTCTGAAACAGGTTGTCTTTGCCACAACCACGATGGGATCAACGATGAAGATGGCTTCAACGAATTGAACGTTGGAGTTTCGGCAACTGAGAGTGTGTACGGGAACGAACGCGTACTCGCCTACGATCCTTATCTAAAAGATGGGATTGCAGAAGACTCATTGGGTACGTTACTCCTCCCATACGTAACGAGTGCACGCCAAGGTGTCGCTTTCCTCGGTGAATTGATCAAGAAATATGGCTCGGCTGAAGGAAACGGTATCCAATTCAACGACAAAGACGAAGTATGGTATATGGAAATTGTGACGGGCCATCAATGGGTTGCTGTTCGCATTCCGGATGATTGCTATGCAGTAGCGGCTAACCAAGTGGCTATTCAAGATATTGATTTCGATGATCCTGAGAACTATCAGTGGGCAGAGGGGATCCAAGAGTTCGTAGAAACGCATCATTTGAATCCAGATCGTGATCGTTGGAACTTCCGGCATATTTTCGGGACGGATACTGAAAAAGACCATCACTACAACACGCCACGGGTATGGTTTGCGCAACGTTATCTGAACCCCGAGGATCAAACACAGGATCCAGAATCCGCAGAGTTGCCATTTATCAGAAAAGCAAGTCGCTTGATTTCTGTTGAGGATATTCAATATGTGTTGAAATCTCACTACAATGAAACGCCATATGACCCACTAGGCAATGGCAGTGAGCATGACCGCAAGACCTACCGCTCGATCTCTTTGTCACGGACGGCAAACTCGCATATTTTACAGGCTCGTCCAGGTAAAGAAGCCATCCAATGGTTGAGTTTTGGGGTGCCAACCTTCAACCCACACGTACCGTTCTACACCAACGTGAATGCTATTGATGATTCTTATAGCAACTTCACACCGAAGATGGATCTCGATTCAGCTTATTGGCTTCATGAAGCTCTCGCAATGGTGGTTGAGAGTCATTATGCGGAGTTTATTGAAGATGACTTGGCTTACCAAAAAGATCTCAATGAATGGGCACACCGCAAGATTGCGGCTGTTGATGAAAAGGCGGCGACTTTGTCTGGTGAAGAATTGACCGCTTACCTCACGGAGGTTAACCACGAGATTGCAGAATACTACAACAAGAAGACGCGTGATTTTCTGTTTGAACTGATGACGCGCGGTACCGAATTATCCAAACTAACATTTAAGATGGATCCAAACCTCTAATTTAGAGGAGGATCAAAATGCCTCTAGGACTGCCTAGGGGCGTTTTTTGTATCAAAATTAGTCGGTTTATTCATGGGACTAAACGCTAATTTTTGAATGGCGGATTACCGATACCAGTCTCCATACGGGTTTGACGTTCTTTAGTGCTCGTAGCTTTTAGTGGATACTATTATTTTTTAGAAATAATGCTATTCTTAATTCTTTTAATCTGTGTCGCGCCTTTATTTTATTATCGATTGCTTTTTCACGACTTTTTCGTGGCCTTTCGCCTGTTAGTAAGCGCTTTTTTGGTTAAAATAATAAATTTTTATTTTATCTCAAGAATAAAAGTTTATTATTGCGCAGACTTGCACAATAAGGGGAGAAAAGAGTATCATAAAGGCGTTAGGTAAGGGATTTATCGCCAACTCGTTCTTTTGCTCGCCGTGAGAATAAGTTATCAAATCCAACCATTATAGCCTCCGAAAAGGATATAAAAAGCACAAAACCTGATAAAAAATTATTGACAAAGTGTGATAGCGCTTTTATACTAATAATTGAATCGTGGTTCTGATAAAAAATTATCAATTGATAAGTATTGATATTAGCTGATCTCACATGGAGGTTTTTGGATGGATTTACTATTTGGTGTCGGCTTGCTCGTGATAGTTTTAGCCTTATTCACCTTATTCACCTACAAGGCTCCTTATGGTGCAAAAGCGATGGGTGGCTTTGCTGATGCTGCTTGTGCAACGTTATTAGTGGAGGCCTTTCTCTCATCGTTTGCTGGTAATGTTTTTGGAATTGATTTCCTCACGACAATTGGGGATGCTGCTGGTTCCATGGGTGGAGCCGCTACTGCCGCGCTGGTTGCGATGGCGATTGGTGCCACACCAGGCTATGCAATGCTCTGTGGGGCCGCCGTTTATGGGATGGGGATTATCCCTGGACTCGTTGTCGGTTATCTCTGTGGTTTCGTGATTAAATACTTGCAAAACAAATTACCAGCCGGTCTGGATCTCTTATCTATGATTATCATTGTTGCGCCGCTCGCTCGGTTCTTGGGCATGCTCAGTGAACCAGTTGTGGAAGCCACATTACAACAGATTGGGAACACGATTACCGCATCCGCTCAGAGTAACCCCGTTGTCATGGGCGCTGTGATCGGTGGGATTATGGCGGTGGTTGGTTCTTCGCCAATCAGTTCGATGGCAATCTCGGCAATGCTCGGTTTAGTGGCAGCGCCAATGGGAGTCACGACGATGGCAATCTGGGGATCTTCTTGGTTGAATATGGTACTGTTTGATCGGTTAAAATTTGGGACGCAGCGAGAAACGCTGGCAGTCTTCATTGAGCCGAAAACACAGGTTGACTTAATCTCAGCAAACCCTATTATTATTTATGGAGCAAACTTTGTAGAGGGCGCGTTGTGCGGTATCTTTATTGCGATGCTCGGCTTACAAAACTTTGCCTCCAGTACGGCTACCCCATTTGCCGGGTTAGCTGTTATGTTCGCTTATAATCCAGCTATGCGCGTTGTTATTGCTGCAGTGGGCTGTGTGCTCATCGCTGTAGTCGTTGGGTTTGTCTTCTCACTCTTGTTCAAGGGACGTAAGATCACAACGGCTGATGATTTACAAAAAGCTGAGTCAAAACAAGCTAGTCGCGTAGCCACTGAACAGGCCTCATAATCCTTCAAGGTTAGGCCAAAATGAATTAAGTTTATAAATTGTTTTATAAAAATTCTTTAATAAAGGAGAGTTAGTGACAATGTCAGAAATCGATGTACAGAAATACATTGACAGTAACCCTGTCATTCAAGATGTTGTTGATTTGAAACCTGTATTTTGGATCAATGATAAACGAGGCAAGTTCCAAGAAGTAAAGGACAAAGTGCCTTATAACTATCTTGACATTAAGGATGCCGAAGAACGGTTAGACCGCTTCCGTCCTTTCATCAAGGAAAACTTCGATGACACTGTAGAGCTCGACGGGTTGATTGAATCACCAATCACCAAGATTGAAAAATTCCAAGCAGATGAAGCTGAACGCTATGGTTTGGATATTCCAGGGACGCTTTACCTCAAACGTGATGACTTATTGCCAATTTCCGCAACAATCAAAGCGCGTGGGGCAATCTATGAAGTGCTCGTTCATGCTGAAAAAGTGGCATTGGAAAACGGCTTATTGAGTGGATTCAATGATGACTACTCCAAGTTCAGTTCTAAAGAATTCCAAGACTTCTTCTCCAACCAAAAAGTAGTCGTTGCTACGACCGGTAACTTGGGGATCTCTGTTGGGGTGATGGCTGCTAAATTAGGTTTCACTGCCATCGTTCATATGTCTACGGAAGCTAAACAATGGAAGAAAGACTACTTGCGTGGTAATGGTGTTCACGTTATTGAACATGACACCAACTTCACCGAAGCAGTGGCTGCCGGCCGCAAAGCTGCCGAAGAAGACCCAGCATCTTACTTCGTTGATGACGAAAACTCTAAATACCTCTTCTTGGGGTACACGACTGCAGCAAGCCGTTTGAAGAAACAACTTACCGAAGCGGGTGTTGTTGTTGATGAAGATCATCCGCTCTTTGTTTACCTGCCATGTGGTGTTGGGGGCTCTCCAGGAGGAATCACCTTAGGGCTGAAACATGCTTTTGGTGACAACGTTCATGCCTTCTTTGCTGAACCAACGCACGTGCCATCCTTGATGTTAGGTCTGTTGACAGAAGAATACTCCAAAGTTTCTGTTTACGACTTCGGCATTGATGGAAAGACCGTAATGGACGGGTTGGCTGTACCACGGACATCGAACTTCGTTTCTATCGTTATGGAAAACTTCTTCAATGGGGGTTACACGGTTGAAGAAAACGAAGCCACCAAGACCCTTACGCGTTTAGTGGACACAGAAAATATTCCGCTTGAACCAGCAGCAGTTGCTGGCTTGCCAGGTCCAGCTAAACTCTTTGGTAGTGAAGCAGGCAAGAAATACTTGGAACAAACCGGTATTGCAGCTAAAGCAGAAAACATTACGCACATTGCCTGGGCAACGGGCGGTAGCATGGTGCCAGAAGCTGACAAGCAAGCGTTCTACGAATTAGGAGTGGAATAATCATTCCTATCAGTCACAGGGGCTGTTATCACCTTTAGGCAAGTGAGTGTCGACTCGTGAACGCACACACACTACGGGAAACGATAGCACTCAGAAAACAACTCGTTTTGCTAACACACTAGGGAAGCGGGTTGTTTTTTTATTAAGAGCGCACATAAGTTGGGGTCTTGATGCAAAAATGATAGCGAGTAAACATGTCCAGGAGGTACCTGCAAAAAAATCACTGAAAAATGGTCAAAAATCGCAGTGAACACATGATATAATGAATGAAAAGCCATTCACTATAAATAAGAAAAGAATCATTCAAAATCAAAACATAGGGTGGGGCAAAAAATGAATCAACAAATCATTGAAACGTATAAAAGCCTAACGCGATTTTTGGGTAAGACGCTAGGACCGAATTATGAAGTGGTTTTACATGTGATTGATGATGATGAAGGGGCACACATTGAGGAAATTGTGAATGGATACATCAGTGGGCGAACCGTGGATTCACCGCTAACGAGTTATGCGTTAGATCGCATTCAGAGTCGCGACTATCTGTACAACGATTATGATATTCACTACAAAGTATTAGCGAAACCAGGACATGAAGTCTATGGATCGACGTTCTATATCAAGGACGGCGATGAGCTATTGGGGTTGTTGTGTATCAACGCGGATCAATCGCAGTTTATCGATAAATTATGCGATCTGCTGCGGATGATGCCGGGTGGATCGCAGACAGTGGTGGATTATTTCTCACAGGAATCTTCATCATCCAATGCGGCAATTGAAGTCTTGTCGAGCGATATGAGTGAAGTGATCCGTGATTCCGTGGGTGAAGTCAGCGATCTGGAGCGCTTGGAATCTGGGTATTCGCTCACCAAAGCAGAGAAGATGGCGATCATGCGCAAATTGAAAGCGCGTGGCATCTTCAATATGAAGGGGGCTATCCCCAAAGTAGCGGAATTCTTGACGGTTTCAGAGCCAACGGTTTATCGCTACCTCAATGAAATTGTCCAAGAGAAACAGGATAAAGTGGAAAACGCCTGAATAAGGGATGTGGAAAGGAGTCTTTCTTTTTGAAAAAAGTACTCATCGTTCATGATATTTCTTGTTATGGTAAGTGCTCAACTACCGTGGCACTACCCATCATTAGTAGCATGGAACTTTCGGGAATATTACTCCCGACCGCTCTGCTGTCCACGCACACGGCCGGTTTCAAGAATTATACAGTACTCGATTTAAGTGATGAAATGCCTAAAATTGTCAACCATTGGCAGTCATTTGGGATGAAATTTGATGCCATTTATGTGGGGTATCTTGGCAGTGCCAAACAGATTCACTACTTAAAAGAGACGATTCCTGATTTATTAACTGAAGATGGGAAGTTCTATTTGGATCCCGTTATGGCGGATAATGGAACATTCTATCCAGCTTTTGATGAGAGCTATGCCAAAGAAATGCGTGCGCTCTGCGACATGGCTGATGTGATCATGCCTAATCAGACAGAGGCAGCCTTTATCTACGGATTACCCTACCAGGAAGGCATTGCTGGCCTGAAACAAGTCGATGACTTAGTGAGGGTAGCTAAAGCACAGAAGCAATCTCTGATTTTGACTGGGGCAGGATTAGATGACGAGGGCCACACAGGCGCTTACTACTATGATCACCTCACAGACGAATCGGGATTGATTCAGGATCGTTTGGTAGGTGGTGGCTTCCATGGCACAGGCGACATCTTTGGCAGCATTGCCGTAGGGGCGCATGTCAATGGGGCATCGTTGAAAGCAGCGACCGAGCTGGCGGTAAGGACATTGCCTAACATGATCGACTCCTCGCTGTCTAACCCTAATGTGTTAATGGACGGGATTGACTTTGAAACATCGCTCGGCGACTTATCGACATTTGTTCGCCAACTCAAACAATCAAATTAAAATTTTTTAAGGAGGCTATATTATGGCTGCATTTGCAAATTATCGTAAAGAAAACGGATTGATCTTCATCTCAGGTCAATTACCAATCGAAGCTGACGGTGAAATTTCCCAAGCTTCTATCAAAGATCAAACGACCTTAATCCTCAATCATATTGTTGATGCTGCGAAAGCAGAAGGTGTGACAAAGGAAGATGTCATTAAAACGGCCGTTTATACGACGGATGTTGATGCTGTTTCAGAAATCAACGCGGCCTACGAAGAATTCTTCACCAACACCAAACCAACCCGCAGCCTCTTCGGAGTAACCGGATTAGTTCGTGGGGCAAAATTGGAAATCGATGCTGTGATGAAAGCACCAGAAGCTTAATACGTATAAAAATAATAACCATCAACACGTCCTGCCCTCCTGGTGGGACGTGTTTTTTACTAGGATTCTCTTAATGTTAAGCAAATAAGTAGCGCTGGAAGCCTTTACTCGTTACAATAGTCGGAAAACAATGACAGTAAGGAAGTGAAAGTTATGGAAACAAAACGAACAGAAACAGCGATCTTTGCTGGTGGGTGTTTTTGGTGCATGGTGCATCCTTTCGATGAGCAACCGGGGATTGAAGCGGTTATCTCAGGATACACGGGAGGCGATGTGCCTAACCCAACGTATGAACAGGTATGCAGTGGTAAGACGGGGCATACCGAAGCGGTTCAGATTACCTACGATCCTGAAATCATGAGTTATCGTGATCTGGTGGAAATTTATTGGCAACAGACCGATCCAACTGATGCTATGGGGCAATTTGCCGATCGCGGCAGTTCTTATCGTCCGGTTATTTTTTACCATGATGAGGAACAAAAGGTCATTGCGGAACAATCTAAAGCTAATTTAGCAGCAAGTGGTCGTTTCAAGAAACCTATCGTGACGGCTATTGAGGAAGAAAAGCCATTTTATCCTGCTGAAGACTATCATCAAGATTACTATCAGAAGAATCCCTTACACTACCAACTCTATTCCGAGGGGTCTGGCCGCCAACGTTTTAAGAAAAAACACTGGAATGATTAAATAAGTAGATTAAAACGAGTCCGTACGTGGTTGATAAAGACTGCGCGCAAAAGAGAATAATCAGCATTAGCCAGCCGAAGTATCGGCTGGCTTTTTGTTAAGAAATGGAAAAGGTAAAAAAATCGTCTACAAATGTAGTATAATCACTTGCATTTTTATTGTCAGTCTTTATACTAAGGGGTGAAGGTATGATTACAAATGTAAACGGATCATATAAGGAGTGATTTAAAATGCCGAAAGCCGGTCGCAAGGAGGATACGAAGAAAGCGATGACGCACGACCACCATGCAAAGCATAATCATGATGGAATGACGCACGAGCACCACGCAAAGCATAGTCATGATGAAATGACGCATGACCACCACGCAAAGCATAATCATGAAGGAATGGCGCACGATCATCACGAAATACATGATCATGAGGGGATGGCGCATGACCACCATATGCATGGCCACGGTGGACACGCCAACCACCATGCCATGATGATAGCTGATATGAAGAAGCGCTTTTTCGTGACATTGCCGCTCGCAGTCATTGTTGCCTGGTTATCACCAATGATGATGATGTTACTGGGATACAGCGTGTCTTTTCCGGGACAAACTTGGGTAGAATTCATTCTAGCCACAATTGTCTTCTTCTATGGCGGAAAACCTTTCTTGGAACATGGGTACCATGAGCTGAAAATGAAACGGCCAGGTATGATGATGTTGATTAGTTTAGGGATTATTGCCTCGTATGCGTACAGTGTTGTTGGTGGCTTTTTCCTAGCGCTAATCCTGATTTAGGCATGATGGGGATGCATAATTACTACTTCGAAATGGTGACATTGATCCTGGTTATGCTGCTTGGACACGTGATTGAAATGCGTTCAGAAATGAGTGCTTCACACGACCTGGAGGCTTTGGCCCAATTATTGCCGAATGAAGCGCATCGTTTGAACGACGTGGACGAAGTTGAAACAGTGGCTGTCGATGATATTGTACCAGGGGATCGTATTTTGGTGCGTCCGGGTGAAAAAATACCATTGGATGGGACGGTTATCGCTGGTCATTCTGAAGTGAATGAGGCGGCACTGACAGGCGAATCTGTGCCGATTGAAAAAGGCGAGGACGATGACGTCATTGCCGGGGCGATTAACGGTGATGGCGCTCTCACAGTAATGGTAGCTAAGACGGGAGCAGATTCTTATCTGAATCAAGTCATCCATCTGGTAGAAAATGCTCAAGCACAGAAATCGAAAACACAAGGGCTAGCGGATCGAATTGCCGGCTATCTCTTCTATTTAGCGCTGGGGGTCGGACTGTTTGCACTCGTATTGTGGTGGCAGCTGGAGAATTTTGAAGTTGCTATTCAGTTCATGGTCAGCGCTTTCGTTATCGCCTGTCCACACGCAATGGGATTGGCCGTGCCGCTCGTGAATGCGCGCTCGACTTCATTAGCAGCCTCAGCCGGATTATTGATTCAGCGCCGCATTCCCTTTGAAGAGGCCCATCACGTGACGACAGTGGTATTTGATAAAACCGGAACCTTAACAAAAGGAGAATTTGGTGTGGATCAAGTAGAACCTCTCACCAATTGGGACAGCACTCAGGTCTTGCAATATGCTTACAGCCTGGAAAAGCAATCTGAACATCCGATTGCAGCTGGGATTGTGCGCTATGCAACGCAACAGCAGATTACCCCATTGCCTGTCAGTGATTTCACGAGTTTGACAGGGAAGGGTCTGGCCGGAACTATCGCAGGGCATACCGTACAAGTATTGAGCCCCAGCGCAACGAAGCAAGCGGGGATCACTTACGACGAGGCCCGTTTCCAAGCAGCAACAAAGCAAGGCCGAACAGTAGTATTCGTCATTGTGGACGGGCAGGCAGTTGGGATGATTGCTTCAAGTGATCAAGTGCGTCCCGAAGCCAAAGAAGTGATTGCAGCCTTGCATGAAGCGAATATTGAAGCAGTGATGATGACAGGAGATCAAGAGACCGTTGCAAGTGCGGTTGCTGAAAAGTTAGGGATTGATCGTGTCTTCAGTGAAGTACGTCCCGATGAAAAAGCAACGAACATCCAAGTGTTACAGCAGGAAGGGCACGCGGTCATGATGATCGGCGATGGGATCAATGATGCGCCCGCGCTCGCGCAAGCAGAAGTCGGCGTTGCAATTGGTGCAGGAACCGATGTGGCGATTGAATCTGCCGATATTATTTTGGTTGAAAATAATATTTACGATACTTTAAATATTCTCTCTCTCTCCCACGCTACCCAACGTAAGATTAAACAAAATCTCTGGTGGGGAGCTGGGTACAACCTGGTAGCCTTACCGATTGCGGCAGGGTTATTGGCGCCGATTGGTATCACCATTGGCCCAGCGTTGAGTGGATTGATTATGTCTTTCTCAACAGTTATCTGTGCCGTCAATGCCCAATTATTAAACGACAAAGCGCTCGCTCATCATCATTAGTTGATAAAACAAAATCCCCCAGTCACATGCTAGCGACTGGGGGATTTTTTATCTAAGGTTAATGAGAAATAAATGGCTCGCGGTAAGGTTCCACATGGACATCTACCACTTCAATACCAAAGCGATCCTGCAATAGGTCTTCTACCTCTTCGGTGACGCTATGACCATCCTCAACGGATAGATGCCCATCGATCAGAATGGTAATGTCGAGGTAAATATTGGCCCCGTATTTACGACCGCGGATGCTGCGAATCTGGCGCACAGCGGGAATGGTGTTGAGTATCGCAACGGCATAATGATCCAACTTGGTTTCGTCAAAGCCATCGGTGAGCGCAAAGGCACTCTCTTTAAAAATTTCCAGGCCCGTGCGGATGATAATGCCCCCGACAATCACGGCCATTACGGTATCCAGCCATGCCAAGCCGAGTTGAGCGGCAATGACCGTCACTGTGGTTGAGAATGATGTCAGGGCATCGGAGAGATTGTCACGCGCTGAGGCTTTCAGACTCAGACTGTGAATTTTTTCGCTGAGTCGGGTGTTGTAGAGATATACCCCAAGCATCAACACACCACTGAGGGCACCGACGATAGCGGAGAGTAGATGTGGCGGCGTAGCTGGGGAGAGGAAGAGCTTCTTAGCGCTATTGATAAGTACTTCGATTCCAATATAGAGGATGATAAAGCTCATCAGTAACGTCGCAATCGTCTCACCCTTCCAGTGACCATAGCGATGATTAGCATCGGCTGGACGCTGGGAGTAGCGGATGCCTCCGAGGATAATCAGGGAATTAATGGTGTCTGTCAGATTGTTCATCCCATCGGCCAATACCGCTTGTGAGCCAAAGAGGATACCCACTGCAATTTTGGCGACAGTAATGATGGCATAGGTGCATAGTGAAAGGATAGAGCCCTTTTCGGCTTGTTTGAGATCTTTTTGTGCGGATTGTTGTGACATGAGACACCTCTCCTGAAATTATTCGGGGTCTATTATAACAGTAATTTTTAGGATGGAAACTAAAAAATGTTTTCGCCATTTAGAAAAGCGGGGATGGAATGAAACGGTTTCTTTCTAACATGAGTGTTCATGATTGGGTAAACAATTCCTCAATGTGTAAACTATCGTCACTTCATATGTTAGAATTAATTGTTTAGTGAAAACTGTTATAATGAGGGAATCGATATGTTGCAATTTACACCGGTTGCATATAACATAGATTGTAAACAACCGTATGAAGGAGGCAAAGACGATGAAAGAAAAAGAACTGCGTCGTTCGATGGCTGTCTTTCCAATTGGTACCGTCACCAAGTTAACGGATTTAACCGCCCGTCAAATTCGCTACTATGAAGATCAAGAATTGATTTCACCGGATCGTACAACAACTAATCGCCGTATGTATTCTTTGAATGATGTCGATCGACTGTTAGAGATTAAGGATTACCTGACGGAAGGGTTGAGCATTAAAGCTATCCACAAAATCTATCACAATCCGGAACAAGCTGATGAAATTAAGCAAGCATTAGCGAAGGAACAGATGACGAGTCTAACGGAAGAAGACGTCCGTCGTATTTTGTACAATGAATTTTTAACGGCTGGAGGATTCGATCGCGGCCCAGGTGAAGAACCGCGCTTCTGATTCCATCCGCTACGCCATAGTTGGGTTGGCGAAACACAGTCATAACAAGGAAAGTGTTGAGCTTTCTGATCGGGGCGTCACATGTCCATTAGTCATCATGTCGAATGATGAAGCTCATGTGGCGGCCTTTTGTTTTATTCTGACGATATGAAAAGCCGGTCTCTTCGCTGAAGGTGTCAAAGGTCGAGCGAGTGATATTCTCCTCAGGAATACCAATACGGCGACATTGTTCGTAGACAACGCCTTGATTATCGATATGATATTTGTGAGTTTCTGGACGATAAGCGCTATAATTATCGGTATACCCTAAGTGCTTGAAGCGCAGATAAACGTCTTCATCCACCTCGAAGTGAGCCTTTGCGAGCGAGGGACCGAGAATGACCCGCAGATTTTTCAAAGCAATACCTTTCTCATTTTGAATGGTGAGTAACGCTTTAGGAGTGATGCCTTGAACGGTACCGCGCCAGCCAGAATGAATGACGCCAATGAGTGGGGAAGTTTCATCCCAGAAAATCACCGGAACACAATCCGCCGTGAAGATGGCGAGCATGAGCTCACTTTCCATGGTGTAGAGGCCGTCGCAATCTTGGACGGCGGTCATAATTTCGTCGAACCCCCAGCCGCCATTGCGGTGGGTGACTTCGCAGACGACATCACTGTGCGTTTGACGCGCTTGGATCCACTGGTCACGGGTGATTTTTAGGGTGTTGAGGAAACTTTGGCGATTTTGCATTACCGCATCGTGCGTTTCGGGATTTCCGATTCCCATGCTACCGGCAGCGGGCAACGTAGCATCACGCAATGTAGTACCGGCAGTAACTGATGGGGTTTGTTGGTAGTAATGGATAGACATTAGATCAGGCCTCACTTTATCATTAAACTGGCGGAAGGCTCCGCTTGTCATCTCTATTGTAATGATTTACGGTAAAGATTGCTCAGAGGAGCGCCTTTTTTAATTAAGAACTAAACACTTCATAATAATTGCCTCATACACGGATTGAGGCACGGAAAGAGATGAGAAGGTAAGTATGACATTAATTCATGGATTTCAACTGATAAAAACAGAAGAATTGCCAGATATTTCAGCCGTAGCGCACTACTATCATCATGAACGATCTGGTGGCGAGGTGGTGTGGTTAGAGACAGCGGATTTGAATCGCACCTTTGGCATTGGTTTTAAGACGCCACCGCTCGATTCCACTGGGGCCGCCCATATCGTTGAACATACTGTTTTATCAGGGTCACGCAAGTATCCAGTGAAAGACCCTTTCATGCAGATGGTGAAGGCCTCAATGAGTACCTTCCTCAATGCGATGACTTTTTCTGATATGACCTGCTTCCCGGTAGCATCCATGAATGAGGAGGATTTCCATCATTTAATGGATGTCTATCTCGATGCAGTGTTTTTCCCCAATGTATTGAAAGACGAACGCATTTTTAAACAAGAAGGATGGCATAAAGAGCTATTGGATTCTAAAGAAACCATGCGTTACAACGGTATCGTCTACAATGAAATGCGCGGAGAATACGGCGATACGGATCGCCAGGTGAGTCGTCAGATTCAACAGTATGCGCACCCTGAGTCTACCTATGCGAATGAATCGGGGGGATATCCTTATGACATTCCAACTTTAACTTATCAGGATTTTTTGGCCTTTTACAAACGCTACTATCGTCCAGATAATGCGCTCGTGGGCTTGTACGGAGACATTGACATCAACCGAGCGCTCGAACAGATTGATGGCGAGTTCTTCAGTCACTTTGAGGATAGCCACCAAATCATCACCATGCAGACGCCAGCGTGGCCCTTGGGTGATCAAAAGGCCACCACTTACTACAATGGCGACGATCAGCAAACGGCAGCAACGGACAGCTATCTTTCTTATACCGTGCCATTTGGAACCTGTGAAACGCTGATCGATCAGTATCGTTTAGGTATTTTACTGACAGCATTGATTGAAAGTGAAGCGGGAGCGTTGCAGGAGGCATTAGTAGAAGCAGGATATGCTGAAGACCTCTATGTTCAGGGCAACAACGGGTATTACCTGGATTTCAGTTTTGTAGTTGAACGCATGAATGCTATGCAGCGTGATGAAATTGTTCAGATTATCGAAAAGACCTTTGAATCTGTGGCTAGGGAAGGTGTGAATCGGGAATTACTCGTGGCTGTGGCTGATGCGAGTGAATTGATGATTCGAAAACTCGGAGGAGCAAATCGCGGATTGACGCTGTTCATTCAGATGATGTCTGGCTGGCGCTACCGTAATAATCCGACTGACGGTATGCATTTCCAAAAATTATTCAAGCAATTGCGTGAGGACATTGAGAGTGGCGCTTTTGATCGCTGGGTGCGTGAAAAATTGGTACAGGCTAAAGCGCGCGTGATCCTGCTGCATGAGCCTAAAACGGGACTGTTCAGTCAGAAAGATCAAGAAGTGAGTGCCACTTTGGCCGAAGAACAGGCAGCTATGAGCGAAGGGGAAGTGGCGGCCTTGATTTCTGAAAATCAGGCGCTTCAAATCTATCAACAAACCCCGGACACACCGGCAGCTGTTCATACCCTTCCACAGTTGAAGCTTACAGATATTGAACGACAAGTGACGGTATTTGACGAAGTAAGGCAGGCGCTACCAATGAATGGAACGCTACTGTACCACCCACAACCGACGAACGGGGTGCGCTATGTAACGATAACCTTGGCGTTGAATCATTTAAAGAACGCGGACTTACCGTATGTTTCTGATCTCTGTCATTTACTGGGGACATTGAATACAGCGCATCATTCCTACCAGAAGTTGGAAATTGCTGTCGCTGGTGTCACAAATGGAATTCAGATGCGCCCCAAAGTCTACGCTACCAAGAAAGCTAAAGGGGACGTGCGCTTGGTATTATCTTTTAATGCTCTGAAGCACAATACTCAAAAAGCCTTTTCTTTGTTGGAAGAAGTGCTCTTCACCAGTCAATGGGAGGATATTGAGCGGATTAAGTTGGTGATCAAGCAGTTGAAGACAGGCATAGAAGAAGAGGTGGATGCAGCCGGTAACCGCGTGGCGCTGGATCGTCTACAGGCGGGCTTGGCGACGAATGGGTACTATCGCGAGCTGTTGGGTGGCGTGACCTATTACGACCACGTGAGTGCCTTATTGGAGGCATTGGAACAGGAACCTGAGAGCGTGATCGCTCGTTGGAAAAAAGTTTTGCATCGGGTACTGTCGAGCGATGAGCCGGTAGTGAGCTTGACCGGCGAAGCGAAAGATCAGACTGCCTTCGTTTCTGAAGCTAGAGCTTTTATTGCTAAATTACCACTAGCTCAGCAGGAATACCATCTGAGTGAAGAAACATTATCATTGACGAGTGAAGCACTGAGCGCCCGTAGCAATGTTCAATATGTGGCAATGGGCAATCGATTGCCCAACTGGCAGGAACATGGAAAATGGCGGGTACTCACTAATTTGATGAGTAACGAGATCCTCTATGATCAAATTCGCTTGCAAGGGGGCGCATACGGTGAGGGAATGTTCATCACGGTAGATGGTTTAGCACTTGCTTATTCTTACCGCGATCCACACGTAGACCGCACCATTCACGCTTTCCAGCATATGGCACAAAGCTTGAAGGAAACGCAATACAACGACCAAGACCTCAAACGTCTGATTATCGGCACGTTGACGAGCTACCAATTCCCGTTGCCACCGCAACAAGTGGATGGTTTGGCGCTCAATCGTTATTTCCGCCAGACGACGGAAGAAATGCTACTAGAGCGGCTGGATGAAACAATGCAAACGACAACGAAAGACCTCGCTGACTATACGGCGCTTCTCCATGATTTTGCGAATGAGCCTAAAGTTGTGGTCTATGGCAACCAAGATAAGCTTGCCGCTGCCACTTACCCGTTCGCTTGCAAACGTGCCTTTAAGCGCTAATCGGTCGATAATTATAGAAAAAACGATGTTTCCTTTCTATTCCTATTCAAAGTAGAAATAGAGGCGGAGACATCGTTTTTTAGTATGGTTATTTATTACTGATAAGGAAGTAGGAAGCCATGTCCATGATGGCCTCTGCTTATGGTGATTAGTTTAGCTGCGTCAAATACGCAAAAGTGGTTAACGCAATGGCTAAACCGAGACAAGCGATGCTGATGGTTCGCAACAGTTTGCGTGTGTCCTTGGCAAGAGGGATATGGTTAGTGCGATAGATGAGATAGATGTTGATCATAACGGCAACTAGAGCGAGCAGGGAAGCAATAAGATTCAAAGACATGTTGATTCCTTTCTAACAGAGGGGATTTTGTTTCACCATTATAAAAGATTCACCTCAAAATCACAAAAGAATCTGAAAGGAAAAGCTTAAGACTACCCAGACAATAATTTTCTTAAAAATTACGGGGTGAGAGGTGACGATGTGTCGGAAATTTAATATAATAAGATCAGTTGAAAGCCGGGAAACGACAGAATGAGTAGGCGAGAGAAATGACAAGTGAAAATGGCGTAATGATGCAGTATTTTGAGTGGTATTTGCCCGATGATGGGACACTCCTTCAACAGGTAAAGACAGAAGCGCCCCGTCTTCATGAAGCGGGGATCACCCACGTCTGGTTACCACCACAGACCAAAGCGACAGGATCAAACGATGTCGGCTATGGGAGTTATGACCTCTTTGATCTGGGAGAATTCGATCAAAAAGGGACTGTTCGCACTAAATATGGCACCAAAGCCGAGTATTTGGCGGCAATCCATGCGCTACACGATCAAGACATCGCCGTCTATGCGGACGTCGTGCTTAACCACAAAGCCGGCGCTGATGAAAAAGAATCATTTCAAGCTTACCCAGTAAATCCTGATAATCGCGAAGAACGGCAGGCGGATGAACCAATGACGATTGAAGCGTGGACGAAATTCACTTTTCCAGGGCGAGGTGACACGTACAGTGACTTCAAGTGGGATTGGACCTGCTTCAGCGGTGTAGATTATGACGAACGCACAGGTGAAACCGGAGTTTATATGATTGACGGCTTCAAAAAAGGTTGGGCGCAACCCGGACATGTCGATGATGAAAATGGGAATTACGATTATCTGATGTTCGCCGATATCGATTATGCGAATGAAAATGTGGTTCGCCATGTCAATGAGTGGGCTGAGTGGTTTATTCAGACGACAGGCGTTGACGGGTTCCGCATGGATGCCGCCAAGCATATTGATAGTGCCTTTATGCGTCAATTCATTGAGAATATCCGCCAGCAATCCCCCGATTTCTTCGCAGTGGGTGAGTACTGGAAGGGAGATTACAGCAGTCTGAATGAGTACATGGAACAGACGAATTACGCCTTAGATCTCTTCGATGTACCGCTCGCCATGCATTTCAAAGCAGCCAGTGACGGTGGTGGGGATTATGACCTTAGTCATTTGTTGGATGATACAGTGCTTGTCAACAATCCAACGATTGCCGTGACATTCGTGAACAATCATGATTCTGAGCTCGGCCAAGCATTAGAAAATTGGGTGGGTGGCTGGTTTAAGCCGCTTGCCTATGCCATTATTCTCCTGGAAGAGCGCGGATTTCCTTGTGTCTTCTATGGGGACTATTATGGCATTCAAGGTAATCAGGCTGAGGAGGGGCAACAGGACGTCATTGACCAATTGCTCGCCTTACGCCGGGACCGAGCGTATGGTGAACAAACGCTCTATTATGATGACCCACATTGTGTTGGTTTTACTCGTCATGGAGATGAGTCTCATCCTGACAGTGGGATAGCAGTTATCATGAGCAATAGCACAGGCCAGGAGAAGACGATGAATGTTGGAGCTTCACATGCTGGGGAAACATGGATCGACGCCTTGCATCACGTGGAGGGGGAACGTGTGATTCAGGACAATGGAGAGGGCGTATTTGCCTGCTTAGATGGCTCTGTTTCGGTCTGGACGAAAAAGCCGGAGCATGAGTAAGGCATTTTGCTATCACAAGCGTGCGTTTTGACGTCCGTACACGCTCCCTACTGTGAACCGTTAAGCAAATAGTCATACCAATAATCGTGAACTGGGTGTTAGGAAGGAGGAAATGACCTCACTGATAGAAAAAATTTATAGGTAGCGGCCAACTCTTAGAGAAATTTGATTACTGATGGCTATGATGGTGATAATAGAAGAACACTGGGGACTTAAATTAATCTAAAATCCGCCGTATGCCCCTTGGCAACCCTTTTTTGGTCATAAATAATAACGGTGGACGATGTTGAGCCAGTGCAAGGGAGGTTACTGAAACAGTGACGAATACGCACTAAGCAGTGCAAGACACCCACCGGCTCCTGACAAACATCGATGCGATGAACGATCAATAGTAACACGTGAGAAAGAGAGGCGATGGCGATGGCGATGACGAGAGGATTTGAAGTCGTAAAAAAATATCAAGATCAAGCGATTCATTTACCCAAACGTGCCACGAAGCATTCAGCAGGTTATGACATTGAAGCAGCGGAGGATATTGTGATTCCGTCATTTTGGGAATCAGCGGTGAAAAATGTAGCTAAAAATTGGGCGCCATTTCGGACATATAAAGATTTTGGCGAATCGATCGATCCTGAGGCTATGAAACCAACCCTGGTGCCAACGGGTCTGAAGGCTTATATGCCTGAAAATGAGTATCTCCAATTGACCTGTCGTTCCAGCAATCCACTTAAGCGGAATCTTATGCTCCCTAATGGGGTAGGCATCATCGATAGCGATTATTACAATAATGAAGCTAATGAGGGAGAAATTTTCGTTCAATTGCTTAATTTTGGGTTTGAGCCAGTAGAGATTAAGAAAGGGGAACGCATTGCCCAAGGGATTTTCTTGTCTTACTTGACCGTGGCTGATGACCAATCACTCAGTTTAGAACGTTCGGGTGGTTTTGGTAGCTCGGGGACGCACTCACTGGAGAAACAAGATGGCTAAAAAACGCGAAACGACTTACGTCTGCCAAGCGTGTGGGTACGCTTCGCCACAGTGGTACGGGCGCTGCCCTAATTGTGGGACTTGGAATCAGATGGAGGAAGAAGTGATCAACGGAAGCGCTGTGGTGCATCCGGAAGATCAACTATTAAGCCGTCGTTCGGATAGAAAACCGCTGACATTGACCACCATCAAAGCTGAGAATGAACCACGTATAAAAACCCAGCTGTCGGAATTAAACCGCGTCCTGGGTGGTGGGATCGTCTTAGGCTCTCTTGTTTTGATTGGCGGGGATCCTGGGATTGGGAAATCCACGCTACTTTTACAGGTGTCTGCTGAGATGAGTGCTGCTCAGAAGACGGTTCTCTATGTGTCAGGCGAAGAGAGTGTCCATCAAATTAAGATGCGAGCAGATCGGCTGGGGTTTTCCGGTGCTGATTTTTATGTTTATGCCGAAACGGATATGGCATTAATCGCAGAAGCAATCGCTGACATTGAACCAGACTTTGTGATTATCGACTCCATCCAAACGATGACGCATGCCGACAGCGACGGTGTGGCAGGGAGCGTCTCACAAGTGCGCCAGTCTACTAATGAACTGATGCATATTGCTAAGCGCTTAAATGTGACAATTTTCATTGTAGGGCATGTGACCAAGGAAGGGAACATCGCTGGTCCCCGCATGTTGGAACATATGGTGGATACTGTTCTCTACTTCGAAGGTGAGAAATATAATACATTCCGTATGTTGCGTGCCGTCAAGAATCGCTTTGGTTCAACGAATGAAATTGGTGTGTTCGATATGCACGAAGATGGTTTAGAGGAAGTCACCAACCCGAGCCAACTCTTCATAGAGGAGCGCTTAGAAAATGCCAATGGCTCAGCTGTCGTAGCCTCGTTAGAAGGGACGCGTGTCTTGATGACCGAAATCCAGGCTCTCTTGACGCCAACCGCCTTTGGAAATGCGAGACGGACGGCATCTGGTCTCGATTATGCGCGGGTATCGGTGATTATGGCTGTGCTGGAAAAACGAGCTGGCTTGATGCTCCAAAATCAAGATGCCTACCTCCAATCAACGGGAGGCGTGCGTTTAGATGAGCCAGCGATTGATTTAGCTGTAGCTGTGGCAATTGCTTCTAGCTATTGGGAGAAAGCGACACAACCTGAAGATTGTTTCGTCGGAGAAATTGGGCTGACCGGAGAAATTCGCCGCGTGGCTAGAATTCAGGATCGCATTGCGGAAGCAGAAAAAATCGGCTTTAAACGGATATTTGTACCGAAAGGCAATCTCGATGGGTTGACGAAGCCAAAAGGCATCGAAGTGATTGGCGTCAAAACCTTGAGAGAAGCATTAAAAAAAGCCTTGCCTTAAGGATAAAGTATTGAATGTGCCACTGTCAGTATGGTTACGGGTAGTGAGACTGTGAAAGGAGGTGAATGAAGATGAAATGGAAAAAAGATTCACGTCTCTGGGACTTATTATTAGATGCTATTTTATTGGTCTTAGGTGTTGGCGTGGGTTCTTACGTTCTGCCAGTGATTTGGCAATGGACGGGGATTGAGAACCCTTGGATCAATAATGTGATCGTCAACAGCCTCATCGGCATGATCCTTTTTGCGGGTATTATTTATTTATTGCGCCCATTGCGTGAACGAATTGTGGATAATATCGAAACGACGATTAGTACGCTCTCCTTGAGTGACATTCTTTTAGGAGCGGCAGGGATTGCTTTAGGGTTGATTTTTGCCTGGCTGGTGAATATTCCGCTCGTCTGGCTGGACAAGCGTTTCATTAGTGACGTCATTCCCGTGATTATTACCGTTCTCTTTGCGGCTTTAGGGTTCGCTATTATGCGGATCAAAGCAGATGATATTCGCCGTTTCTTCGATCAATTGACGGACATTCGTCACTTGGGTCGGCGTTTGATCGAACGGGAAGATGCGACTGAACAAGCAGAGAAGAAACAGAACAATCCATTGCTTTCACCCGCTCATACACAGGCGCGTGAGGTGCACTTCCAGCCTTATAAGATCTTGGATACGAGCGCCATTATTGATGGTCGTATTCTCGATGTCTTGAATACTGGTTTTTTGGAGGGGACGATCGTTGTGCCCAACTTTGTGTTGAAAGAATTGCAATACATCGCTGATTCGGCAGATGCTTCGAAGCGTGTGCGGGGACGGCGTGGGCTCGACATTCTGAATGCCATCCAAGAAATGGATCAAGTGCCAGTAGAATTTTATGCGGGCGATTTCGATGAAGAGGAAGTCGATCTTAAGCTATTGATGTTGGCTCGGCAAATTGATGGGGTTGTAGTGACGAATGACTTCAACTTGAATAAAGTCAGCCAATTTCACGGAATTAAGGTGCTGAATGTCAATGAACTCGCCAATGCTTTGAAGGTCGTGGTGATTCCAGGTGATGAAATGGATGTCAAGATCATCAAATCCGGAACCGAACGCCAGCAAGGGGTAGGATATCTCGATGACGGTACCATGATCGTCGTCGAAGAAGGACGCCATCATTTGGATGAAACGCTCCATGTCGAAGTGACCAGCGTTATCCAGACCAATGCCGGAAAGATGATTTTTGCTCGGATTAAACATTAAGCGGATGATCATAAATGAGAAACGCCAATACCGCTAAACAGGTGTTGGCGTTTTTTGTAATAAAAAGGGTTATTAGGCGAAAAAAGCATCGATTTTCGGTGGTTGACAAAGGATTCAAGGATCAATTACTATTGTAGTGATTGTGACGTGATGTTTGATCACGCTGAAATTTAGACGAAGGAAGTGTTCCACTTTGGCAGACCACAAAGTTGTTTTGGCATGTTCCCGCTGTGGCTCGCGTAATTATTCATTCAAATCGAATACGCCTCGTGCGGAACGCTTAGAAATCAAGAAATACTGTAAATATTGCAAAGCACATACCATCCATAAGCAAACGAAATAGTGAGTGAGGCAGAACAATGGGCAAAATTTTTGGCGAATTGAAGAATGTGACATGGCCGACGGGGAAACAATTACGCCGCGACACGGGTGTGGTTATCATGACCATCATCATCTTTGCGGTATTCCTCGGCGTTGTCGATGAATTGGTAACCGTTGCCTTTAACTGGTACTTAGGTTTATAGAGTGTAGGATTGAGCAAGGTTAGCGGTATTTAGTCTTGCTCAATTGCTAAATTTCTGGCTTGAGATAGGAGTCAGCGCAAAAGTATGATATACTTTACCCGACGCAAAAACCTTTCATCGTGAAGGTTTTTTTATTTGAAGTGAAAAAGGGCTAAGGTTTAGTGTCCCGTGAAAAATTGATATAGTTTAGGAGAGGAAGAGACAATGGTTGAAGAATTGGAATCCAAGAAACAATGGTACGTCCTACATACCTACTCTGGGTACGAAAATAAGGTGAGAGAAAACTTGATCAGTCGAATCACCTCAATGGACATGGAAAATAATATTTTCCGAGTGGTTGTACCTGAAGAAGAACATATGCAGGTAACGAAGACAGGTAAAGAAAAAATCATGAAGGTGAAAACCTTCCCGGGTTATGTATTCGTAGAAATGATTATGAGTGATGAAGCGTGGTTCGTGGTGCGGAATACGCCAAACGTTACAGGGTTCCTCGGTTCGCATGGGCAAGGGTCCAAACCGGTTCCACTATTGCCGGAAGAAGCGCATCGCATGCTGCGTTCACAGGGAATTCAAGCACCAAAACGCGACATCAAGTTTGAAATCGGCGAAAACGTGGAGATTGTCGATGGCGCCTTTCTCGGGTTGGCTGGTCGTGTGGAAGAAATCGATGCGGAAAAACAAAAACTACGCGTTACGGTAACCATGTTTGACCGGGAAACGGTTGCTGAAGTGGACTTTGATCAAGTAGATAAGATTGGTTAGATAAAAGTTCATCTACTCAAGACGATGTGGCTTGAAAACTAGCCGTGGTACAAAGGAGTGTCAGGATAACTGATGCTCCTTTTGATTTTTTATAAGGGAAAAGAATAATCAAAAACGAATAGGGAAATAGGTGATGTGGACAATGTTGTTCTGATTTATACCGATAACAGCTCAAAAGAGAACAATTTTCTTAAGTCAGGTGTAATGGCTTTCATGCTAGATTAGAACTGTTATAATAAGAGTGTGGTGATAGATGATCACCCAAAAGGACAATATTGGAGGTAATGAATAATGAAATACGCAGTTGTGGGAACATCTCATGGCGGTTACGAAACCGTTCAAACGATTTTAGAAAAAGAACCGAACGCAGAAATTCATCTCTATGAACAGGGAACCACTGCTTCCTTCTTGTCTTGCGGGATTCAATCTTACTTAGAAGATGAATCAAAATCGCTCGATGATATTCATTATGCCACCGCAGAATCTTATGAAAAACAAGGCGTTCACATGCATATTGAAACGCAAGTCATTGATGTGGACGGCGAAAATCATACCATCACAGTCAAAGATGGAAATGGAGAACACCAAGATACCTACGATAAACTCTTCCTCTATCCAGGGGCCATTGCCACACCATTACCAGTAGATGGCACGGATTTAGAACACGTGTACTACATGCGTGGTCGCGACTGGGCAGATGCCATCAAGAAGCGCATGCCTGAAGCGAAGAAAGTTGTTGTGATCGGAGGCGGGTACATTGGTATTGAAGCAGCTGAAGCTTATGCATTAGCTGGCAAAGATGTCACTGTGCTCGACTTCCTCGACCGTATTTTGCCAACGTATCTAGATAAACCATTCACGGACCGCTTGGAAGAACATGCAAAGACAAAAGGCATGACTTTCCGTGGTGGTGAAGGCGTGAAAGCAATCAAAGGTGAAAATGGTGCAGTAACGAAAGTGGTTACTGACAAGGGTGAGTATGAAGCAGATACCGTTATTATTGCGATTGGCGTAAAACCTAACACGAAATGGCTAGCCGGCAAAGTTGACCTCGATGAAAAAGGCTTCATCAAGATTAATGATCACGGTGAAACATCTGTCAAAGATATCTACTCTGGTGGGGATGCAACACTCATTCCGTTCAAACCAGCCGCAACATGGTCACCGATTGCTCTCGCCTCGAATACCCGTCGTCAGAGCATTGTGGCGGCATTGAATGCAATGGGACAGGAAACCATCATGACACCAATCAACGGAACCTCGGGCTTACATCTGTTTGATTACCAATTCGGAGCTACCGGGTTGAAGGATGCCACCGCAGATCAATACGATGGTAAAGTAGCCTCACACTACATGGAAGCACATGTTCGCCCAACCTTCTTGAAGAACATTCCAGAAGAAGACAATATCATTTACATGCAGATTAATTACGATGCAGAAACGCACGTTGTTTTAGGCGCTCAATTCATGAGCAAAGCCGACGTTGCGGGGTATGCTAACCTTGTTTCTTTGGCCATCGATAATGATTACACCTTAGAGAAATTGGGACAAGCCGACTTCTTCTTCCAACCAGAATTCAATGGGCCATGGCACCCAGTAAATACGTTGGCTATGGCAGCAGCCGGCCAAACATTTGGCTCAGACAAGATGCTCTTTATGTAAGAGGCTCACGGCATTAAATCACCGCTGGCTTAAAAGCATTATCCCCTGATTGTTGGGCGGAGATGACGGGATTTTAAGAAACGCCTTTTACTTTTGCCTTATCATGAACTCAGTGATGAAGACATCGAATAAAAAAGAAGGAGGACTGGAAAAATCCGGTCCTCCTTCTTGCGTATTAGCAACGTTTATGGTTAAATATAGAATTGTGTGTTACACACATGAAGTGGTTGACACTTCATTGAGTGGGAGGAGAAAATCTCGAATCTCCATCTAACCACATCACGATTATTATTTAAGGAGGAATCTGTCGTGGCTAAAAAAGTAGACTCAATTGTTAAGTTACAAA
>JAUMZL010000009.1 GCA_030528155.1 Aerococcus sp. | reverse complement strand
AACGTTGATATGACAACGTTTTGAAGGGGTGAAAACCAACTCCCACCGTCTCCGTTTTTTTGTGTAGAAAATGGTTATTTTCACCATTTAGACGCTAAAATTAAAACTTCCTGACAATTTATCGGGAAGTTTTTTTGATATTATAAGTCACCATCAATCGTCTACACTAATCAAAAAGCAGTACTGATCGTCATTTTCAGCACTGCTTTTTTAAACTATTGCTCGTTTTTCATAGTATATTCAACAATCGCTGCTTCATAAGGTCTGAGTTGTTCCGCTAAATCTCCAGCATAATTGTGAATAATGAGCTGATGTGCCTTATTTGGCATTAATGATGGATAGGCTTGACTTTCTTCGGAAAGATTAGCAATCACTAACCAACATTTATTCTGGTAAACACGGCTATAAGCAAAAATAGCGGGATGATCTGGCAACTGCAATTCATAGCTTCCTTCGCGCAATAGCGGTGAATCATGGCGCAATTGAATGAGTTGTCGATAGTATGCAAACAGTGACTTTTCATTCTTTCGATCATTCGCCATATTAATAGTAGGATAATCTGGATTAACCTTAAACCAAGGCTCGCCACTACTAAATCCCGCATTCTGTTCATTGTTCCACTGCATTGGGGTTCTAGCATTGTCTCGGCTGATCTTATGGGCGGCTTTGAGAAATTCCGCTTTTGAAATGGTTTGTTTTTCCACCACATAATGTTGATAGTTGCCCAGTATTTCCACGTCTTCATAATCCTCTAGGGCAAAGTTAGGGTTGGTCATGCCAATTTCTTCTCCTTGATAAATAAACGGTGTACCTTGCATGCCATGCAAAATCGTAGCGAACGCCGTGGCGCATTCATAGCGATACTCTTGGTCATTCCCCCAACGCGAAATGACGCGGGCCCGATCATGGTTTTCAAAATACAAGGCGTTCCACCCATGTCCATTGAGTTGGTTCTGCCAATCACTCATAATGCGTTTAAGTGCTACAAAATCTGGTTGCTGCAACGCCCAACGCCCATTAATATCATTTGGTTTTCGGTCAATATGCATATGTTGGAAGGTAAAGACCATATCTAACTCTTCGCGCGTAGGATCCACTAATAAGCGAGCATCATTAGCAGTGGATGCGGGGGCCTCGCCGACACTCATCATATCTAAAGGCAAGAGGATATTTTGATTGAGCTCGTGAATAAATTCATGCATTCGCGGACCATTTTGTTGATTTTCTGTTGTGAATGGTCGTGGATTATCGGGGAACTCCCAGTCCTTGGAGATTGAGGTAATCACATCTAGACGCCACCCATCAACCCCTTTATTCTTCCAAAATTGCATGACTTCATAGATAGCTGCACGCACTTTAGGATTTTCCCAATTTAGGTCTGGTTGTTCTTTGGCATAATAGTGCAGGTAATACTGGCCACGTTTGGGTTCATATGTCCATGCCGATCCACCGAAACTTGAGCCCCAATTATTCGGCGCTGAGCCATCTGCTTTTGGATCTTGCCAGATGTAAAAGTCGCTGTACGGATTGTTCTTAGATTCTATACTTTGCTTGAACCACTTATGCTCATTAGAGGTATGGTTAGCAACGAAATCCATAATAATCCTGATCCCTAACTGATGCGCTTCATCAATCAACGCTTCCATATCTGCCATTGTGCCAAACATCGGATCAATCTGATAATAATCGGAAATATCATAGCCGTTATCGATTTGCGGTGACTGATAAATGGGACTCAGCCAGATGGCGTCAACGCCTAAATCGTTAAGGTACGATAGCCGCGAACGAATCCCATTAATATCTCCAATCCCATCGCCATTACTATCTTGGAAGCTTTTGGGATAAATTTGGTAAATGACGGCATCTTTCCACCATGTCTCTCGCATGCGTTTTTCTCCTCCCTATGCAATTCCTAACAATGATAAGCCAATCCCAAGCACGATAATGGCTAAAATCAAATAATTAATAGACACATTTTTCTTATGCAACAAATAGAAGCAGATCAATGTAATAGTCAATGGGATCAACCCAACAAAAATCTGGTCGAGCATTTCTTGGGTTTTCATGACGGTCTGGCCATTCATCACCATGTTCCACTTAATATCTAATTTAACCATCTGAGCGCTCATTGCCCCAACCATGGTTAGGCCAACGATCCCTGCTGCTTTCGTTAGTGTGTTGATAAGCCCATTTTGATAGAGTTGCGTAATATATTCTGAGCCCAAGGTGTACCCTAACGTGCCACCCTTCCAGCGCAGCCATTGCACAGGTATGTTGAACATTAGCAAGAAAACGATCGGTGCCAATATGTTTCCTGATTGCGCCAAGCTAACAGCCACCCCAGCCGAAATTGTCCGCAATACACCCCAAAAGACGGAATCTCCTACCCCAGCAAGCGGGCCCATCAGACTGGTTTTAACCGCATTGATGGATTCTGCATTGAAATCCGTTTGCGTACTATTTTCCTTCTCCATTGAGGCTGAAATTCCTAAAATAAAGGGATACATCGCCACATTTGTGTTAAAGTAGGCCATTTGACGGATCATAGCTGCTCGTCTAGCCTCTGGATCTGTATAAAATTGATCAATAAACGGTTGCATGGCATATGAAACCCCCGATGCTCCCTGTTTGGAAGGGGTAACGGCTGCATACAAACTAAAGGAACGCCAATACATTTTCCGCAGTAATTGTTTCTCTGCAGTTGTTAAATTTGTTTTCATTTTAGACATGGGTATCTCCCTTTCTTACTCGAAGAATTCGTCCACTTCAGGATCAGTAGCACTGATTGCTTTTGAGGTGGTAGCGGTGGGTTGATGGTGCTTGATCTCCTCATGTAGTTGACGGTGATCCATATCACGTTGAGTGGCTAACCAAGCGATGATCAAAGCGAATCCTGCCACGGCAATCAATGGCATCTTCAGATAAGCCACTAAAAGAAAACCCATAAAGAAAAATACCGCTATCTTGTTGTCCCACATCATTTTGAGTAGCATGGCCATCCCAACAGCGGGCAATAAATTACCAGCAATACTCAATCCATTTAAAACAACAGCTGGAATCATTTCTAAAACGTGTTTAGTTGCATCAGACCCCACCAAAATAGCGAAGAAAGGAATCAATCCATAGAGAAACCATTGCAGAGCCCATAGTCCAAAATGGAGATGCATGATGCCTTTATCATTGCCGTCTTCTGCTAAACGGTCAAAACGAGAAGCAAAGGGGCCGATAATCCCAACATAGATCAAGGTCTTAATCTGTAATCCAATAACGCCAAGTGGGATAGCAATAGGTAAAGCGACCTCTACCCCAGCATGCATATTGATCGCAAACGCTGTTGCGAGTGCGGTAGCTAACCCTGGCTCAGCTGAACTGGCACCCCCGATATTAATGACTCCCATAAAGACGGTCTCCAGTGAAGCGCCAATCAATAAACCTGATTGGACATCACCTAGTAGTAATCCCAATAATGGGCCAATCACAATCGGCCGCCCTAACATTGTAAAACCGAGTAATTCTTGCCCTCCGACAGTCAAAAAGACTACTAAGGCTGTCATTAAAGCCTGATACCACATAGTCCTACCTCCTATTCCTTAATCTTATCTTTCGCTAAAAGTTTTTTGTCCGATGGTAGATTCTGTAATGCCGTGTGAGGATACAAGGAGACAACGGCTTTTAAGGCCTCGTATTCTTTCTCAGTCAGCATCACAAATTGGGTCAGCGTGCGTTTTTCACCATTCACAGATTTTCCAACATTACCGATATTAATTTCCGCAAAATCTGAGACTTTTTGTGTCAACCGCCATGCATCCTGTACGGTTCGCACAAGTACTAATAACCGTTTCTGATAAGCACGGGGATCATGCAAAATAGTAGCCACTTCATCAACAGGACGAATCAATACTTTGACACCAGCTGGTACCGCCATTTTCAGTGCCATCTGCTGGGCTTCATTGTCTGCCACCTCGTCATTGGCAACAATAATGCCATCGAGGTGAAGGGCTCTCGACCAGACCATGGCAATTTGCCCATGGATCAAACGCTCATCGACACGCAGCGTTGTCATCAATTTATCTGCATGGGCCGATGAAGAAAGCTGAGTGTCATCAACGGCTACCGCTGCTGGATCCCGCTCTTCATTGACTACTGGTTGCTGTGTTTCTCGCTTTGACTTCTCGTTATTTTCCCCGTTTGTAAGTGGCACTTGTTGTAGAGATTGCCGGCTTGTCTCAATTAACGCCGTTAACTGTTCTTGGGTCAGCTCTTCATCACTAACGGCTACTTCAATCAATAGTGGCAAATTAAAGCCTGCCACAAGAAATGTATTGGGGCGCTCATTGGCTGCTAATAACAATTTTTGATTGACACTACCACCGAATAAATCCGTAAAAATAATGACCTGGTCATTATCCTCTACTGACTGAAAATATTCCGTAATTTGTTGATCAATATCTAGCTGCCCCTCAACATAGGCTGACATGTAAGTGATAGGTCGATCGCTACCAACAAACAGTTCTAATGTGCTTTGAATACCTTGTGCCATTAAGCCATGTGACGCAATCACTAATCTTGGCATCTTCTCATTCCTCCCGCTTATTTTTGGAACGTTCCAATTTTATATTTTAATGAAAACGTCCTTTCTCAAAATCGCTCATTCCTGTCAGTAATGAATCGACCAGCATCTCGGACGTTTCTCTGCTTAACTTAATATTAATAGAACCGTTTTTGGAACGTTCCATTTACAAAGATTACTATACCCCTCACCTTTTATATTTGCAACCCTTTTCTGATAGCGGTTCCAATTTTCTATAAAAAGCGCTAGCGAACTAGCACGTTGTCTGCCCTTTTACAAAATTTACTGGCAGAGTGACATATTTGGAAGGAACATCTTTTCCATGGAGAATCGCCATCAACTGCTTCACACAGCATTCAGCAATCGCATCTACGGGCTGGCGAATCGAAGAGATGTGGCGAGGTTGATCCACATACATTTTCCCCCCATCGAACCCGATAATTTGCACTTGCTGAGGCACTTGGATATTGAGAGAATGTAGGATGTTTTCCATGAAGTCCGCATACTGATCCGCAACTGCAAAAATTCCATCATAGGGTAACGCCATTTTAAATTTCTCTCGTAGCTCCTGCTCCAATTTCACATAGAACATCGCTTCGTGAGCATGTACTTCAAACACCTCATGAGCAATATGCTTTTCTTGGCAAAAATCAACAAATCCTTTCACGCGCAATCCAAAGTTACTGCGCGTTTTTTCCGTTGTTCTCGTGACCATCAATAAATGCTCTGCTCCTGCTTCATGTAACGCTCTAGCGGCAATGTACCCGCCTTGGTAGTTATCTGCACTCACACACGGAATCTCTTTGGAGATTTGTTTTTCAATAGAGACCACCGGCAAATCACGTCCTGCCTCCATCAAAGAATTGCTATAGGACATCGTGATAATTCCGGCTGCTTTTTGCATTTTCGCCATTTGAATGTAGTCGCGTTCCTGCTCCACATCATTATTGGAATTACAGAGAATCATTTTCATTCCTTGTTGTTGCAACGCGCGCTGTACCTTATAAGTCAATTCGGCAAATAACGGCGTACGAGTCGTTGGCAAAATAAACACGACTAAATCTGAACGGCTGGTTTTTAACTGTCGAGCAGCGGTATTGGGAACATAATGTAGTTGATCAATGGCGGATTGAATCCGTTTTTGAGAGGCAGGCTTAACATTTCCCCCATTGATATAGTTAGATACTGTCCCGCGTGATACGCCCGCTAATTTAGCGACATCGTTCATTGTTGCCATGCCAAGCCCCTCCTATCAATCTTTCTCATTTATTATACCGAAGCCACTCAGAAATTGCTTACTTCTTTTGATTCTTTTTCATCAGGACAGTTTTCCTATAAAAATAATCTTTCTTTTATTCTTAATCTCTAAAGCCTTCCCCCCTCACCATTCAGATATGGCAAGGGGGGATTGGGAACTTGTCCTTCTTTATTAGCTGCTATCATCAGCGATATTTTTCAGAGAAACACCTTTAATCTATACTAAAGCTTCCTGATAATCTACTACAGGTGAATAGTTCAGTTCCTTCTTTATTTTAGAAATATCGTATTTTCGTTGCATATCTATATCTGATTTTTTATTCGTGAGCGCCTGTTCCACCAGCATTTTTGACTTACCGTAGAAAGAATTCAGTTCAGTCGGACAATATTTGATAACCTAATAATTCCAAAACTTAATATCTTTCCACTGCTCATATATTGTCTTCCCATCAAGAAATGGGAGAGCTAGCAATTCATCGACGGTCTTAGCTTTAAAGCTTTCGGGATATTGATACTGGGGTTGTCTTGGATACCCACCATTTTTATAGTACGGGATTGGGTCTGCAATTAAAAAGCCATCTGTATATCTCTCTATCAGATAATCCTTGTTCTGAAATTGGAAGTAAATCACTTGACTTTCATCTAAGAACTCTTCAAGAAGATCTTCGGTAAAATCATCGATCCAATACCTACTCTGATCTATTTCTCCCATTGATATACTCCTTCCAAATTCTCTCTACCTTTGAAATATAATACAAATCTGACTTCGTCTTTTTGACACGGAAGTCTGTTTGGTGATTTGGCACATCTCCTTCATGTACGTTAGGTTGTTCACCTAGATGCCTATGATCCAAATCAATTTGTCTATGAATCGTGCCATTTTTATTGTAGAACGTTATTGATTTCGGCCCTTTGTCATTTACTACAATATAAACACGATTTTTCCCGAATCCTTTCACCTGGTCAATGCCAAATTCCGTCTCATAAAAGAGCTTTCCATCCTTGTCTTTATAGACACCTGTATTACAAGCAAAGTTTACCGTCATAAAGATTACCTTTCAAGCGATGGATGAGCCTAAAAATCCCGCTAAATAGACATTTTCAGCCATTTCCGCAACTTTCCCGTAACATAATGAGACGATATAGACAATAGGGATGCATGAGATAATAGAGAAGAGAATTCTTGTAACTAAATTATTAAGCAAGAAAAGAGGAGGACGAACTGAATCGTCTCTCCTCCTGACACTTAAAAAATATCAATTTTTTCAACATTTGGTCAAACGTCCTTAAGCAGTTCCTCATCAATCATTGCCGAATCCATAAACTCATTTGCACTGGCATAGTCTACTGGTTTTTGGTAGAACTCCGTGAAAGAGATATAATCTTTCCGGTTATCCGAATAATACGTTACCGAATATCTCTTCCCTCTATAAGAAAACTCAATCTCTCTTCCTGTTTCAATCCATTCAATAAAATTATTAAAACTATACTGACTCATCTGATTTTCTCCTTCTAGGTATTTTGGAATTACTCCAGTCCCAAACATGTTTGTGTGGAACGACCGGATTCGTCTTTGCGTTACCATGATTTGTATAATCTATATCATACTCTGCTCGACCATCATCTCCGTAATAACCTTTCCGCTGGCGGAATCAATTTTTCTAGTCACTGAGTTAGGAACACCGACGCTCTATTCGAATGATCATGAAATCTGTGAGCTATCGTTAATTTTAAAACTCTAGCAACAGATAACGGTTCTGAATTTGCTAATCTATCACAGCTCAGTAATCGCAATCGAGAGGTCTATTAGTGTCATCCAAATTCACCACAAGAAAAAGGAAGTAATGAACGATTTAATGGTCTTCTAAGAGAATTTATTCTGAAAGGATCTTCATTACTAATCCCCTCTAAGAAGAGGCTAAAGCCTGATCAAAATGTACTTAATCAGCAACCAAGAAAGATATTAGACTATCGTCATCCATATGAGGAATTTCTAAAGGCAATGGATTGTTAAAGAAATACGCCTGACGTTAAGGGAATAAATGATATGTCATCTCTTTAGTTCGAGTCAAGGATCGCTCCGCTTTCCTCCTTGACTCGTCCTTTGAGATGACATCAATCAGTCCGCAAGGACGTCAGGCGGGATTCCGGTAGTGCGTTAGTAATTGTTGTAGTTTTATAACTCAAAAGGATATTAAACAGTTTGCATTTAAGTTTACAATTTAGGATCATAATAAATTGCATTTTTCAACCTTTTTAGCTATTACTTTAATTTCGGAGACATGTTCGCTCCAAATAAATATGGAACTGATAATGATGCGCTTAACTTCTGATTTTTTATTCATAAGCGCCTGTTCCACCAGCATTTTTGACTTACCGTAGAAGGAATGCAGTTCAGTCGGACAAGATTTGATAACCTAATAATTCCAAAACTTAATGTCTTTCCACTGCTCATATATTGTCTTCCCATCAAGAAATGGGAGAGCTAACAATTCATCGACGGTCTTAGCTTTAAAGCTTTCGGGATATTGATACTGGGGTTGTCTTGGATACCCACCACCTATGCCAATTCAATTTCCCAGTTTTTTATCACACCAAAAAGGAGTCAACCAACGTCTTCAAAAGGCATCGGATAACTCCTAATTTCCCGGAAAACCGAGCAAACTTATATTATTTATGAGTTGTTTAGCGGCTACTGATCGTTGTCAAATCAACATTTTGCTTTGTCTTCTTATTCCCACTCAACTGTTGCAGGTGGCTTACTCGTGACGTCAAGGACGACGCGGTTGATATGGCTGCATTCATTGACAATCCGACGTGAAATGTGATCCAACACATCGTAAGGAATGCGTGCCCAATCAGCGGTCATCCCATCAATGGAGGTAATGGCACGAATCGCGATTGTGTATTCATACGTCCGTTGATCCCCCATCACCCCAACTGACTTGAAGCCTGGGAGCACCGTGAAGTATTGCCAAATTTCGCGATCTAAACCAGCTTTAGCGATTTCTTCACGCAGAATCGCATCAGATTCACGGACGATTTCCAATTTTTCTGGTGTCACTTCACCAATCACACGAATCGCTAAACCAGGCCCTGGGAATGGTTGGCGCCAAACGATATTATCTGGCATCCCCAACGTGGTACCTACAGCACGCACTTCATCTTTGAAGAGGGTATTTAACGGTTCAATTAAATCAAACTGCAAGTCTTCTGGTAAACCACCGACATTGTGATGGGATTTGATAGTCTGTGCCGTTTCGGTTCCTGACTCAATCACATCCGTATAGAGTGTCCCTTGCGCAAGATAATCGATACCGTCGAGTTTCTTCGCTTCATCACTGAAGACATCAATAAATTCGTGCCCGATGATCTTACGTTTGGTTTCAGGATCACTAACACCAGCCAACTTGCCGAGGAAGCGTTCGGAAGCATCCACTTTGATGATGTTCATGCCAAAATCATCACCGAGTGTCTTCATAACTTGATCGGCTTCGCCCTTGCGCAGCAGACCGTGATCCACAAAGACACTCACCAGTTGATCTCCAATGGCTTTATTGAGTAAGACCCCTGTGACGGAGGAATCCACCCCGCCGGAGAGACCGAGTAAAACTTTATGGTCGCCCACTTTTTCACGGATTTCTTTAACCTTCATGTCAATGAAGTCTTCCATCGTCCAGTCACCCTGTGCTTGGCAGATGTCAAAGACAAAGTTGTGGAGCATCTGATTCCCATGAATAGAAGCGCGCGTTTCTGGATGGAACTGGAAGCCGTAAATCTGGCGTTCGGCATCTTCAAAAGCAGCTACCGGACTGTTAGGTGCTTTAGCGGTGATTTCAAACCCAGCTGGAATGTCTGCAATGCGGTCGCCATGACTCATCAGCACCTGTTCCACGGGTTGCAATCCTTTAAAGATGGTCGCCTCCTGCTTCAGAATGGTCATGTCGGCTTGCCCATATTCGCGCTTATCGGAAGGTTCTACTCGTCCGCCTAGTTGATGCGTAATGAGCTGCATCCCGTAGCAAATCCCTAACACTGGAATACCGAGCTCAAAAATGTCGGGATCAATTCCAAAGGCGTCATCACTGTAAACGGAGTTGGGCCCGCCAGAGAGCACAATTCCCTTCACATTTCCCAGTGACTGAATCTCGCTGGCACTCATACGATGGGAACGTAACTCAGAATAGACGCCCATTTCCCGAATGCGCCGCGTGATCAGCTGATTATACTGACTGCCGTAGTCTAATACGATGACTTTCTCGAAAGACTCGAGTGTACCTACACTACTCAACCTGTCACTTCCTTTCTCAAATTCATTTTTATTTTAGCATAGCTCACCCACTTTCGGGAAATTTCCGTAGCCTTTCCCAGCTATTTTTAATAAATGTTCGTTTTATCCCTGCTTCTTCCGCTATTTTTTAGGATTAACCTTTAAAATCATATCGATTTGCTTTTCCTCTAAAATGTCTATTCATCCAAACCACTCGTCTCATCCCCATTCTTTCTCTGTTTTTAAGGAAATTCTTTAGTTCACTGGAAACAAAGGGCAATTCATGCGCCAACGCAGGGAATAGTGTACAATGGGAAGGTATGAGAACGTGAGAGAGTAGCGTTTCTTGCGTTCATGTGAGTGAAGGAGTGAAGTCATGAAAGAAGCAGTTGGGCAAGCGCACGGTAAAATTATCCTGATCGGTGATCATAGCGTCGTCTATGGTTCCCCTTCGATTGCGGTTCCCTTCCAGGCGGCCGATGTTTCAGTGACGTTGTCGGCTGCGGGCAATCATTCTCATATTGTCAGTGACCTCTATGAAGGCGCCGTCCGCTCTGCTCCAGATTCTTTGGACGGGTTGGTAGGACTGTTAAATCTCCTGCGGCGCGATCATGAGGTAGAGCATTATCATTTTATGATTACAATTCAGAGTTCCTTACCGATTGAACGAGGATTGGGGAGTTCGGCAGCATTATCTGTCGCCTTTATTCGTGCCTTTTATCGCTATCTTGATCAGCCTCTTTCTAGTCAAACGCTCCTGCATTATACGGACTATGCCGAAACCATCACTCATGGCAACCCCAGTGGCTTAGATGCGCGCGTGACCGCTTTGAATCAACCGCTTTTTTTCAAAAAAGGCGAAATTCAAGAGCCCTTTCACTTCGATACGCCGTATTGGCTACTGGTCTGCGACACCGGCGTTCCCGGTCACACCAAGGAAGCGGTCTCGGAAGTGCGCAGTCATTTTGAGAGCCGCTTTTCAACCAGACGCCAAGCCACCCATCGCGCCATTGCATCGTTAGGGCAATTAGTCAATCAAATGCGGCAAGCATTAATCGAAACAACAACGACACCCCATACCGCATCACATGGCAAACACCTGGGGCAATTGATCAATGCCGCTCAGCGTGAACTGCGTACTCTGCAAGTTTCCAGCCCTGAGCTGGATGCGGGAATGAATTATGTGATTGAACATGGTGCTCTAGGCGCTAAGTTGACCGGTGGCGGCAAGGGGGGCTGCTTTTATGCCCTTGTTGAAGATGAAGCAAGTGGTGAGACACTTTCTCATGCCCTAATGGAACAACAATTGGTGCGCGATACTTGGTTGATGCCATTCAGCAGCGAAGGCATGGGCCATGCACTCCAAGATAGCGATGCCGAAGATACTAATTCTGGCAGACAGTAGCCGTTTAGAATACCGCCCTTCCTAATCACCACTACTACATGAGTCATTAATGGAGACGAAAAAATGCAGCAAAACTCGACCTGGCGAGCGCACAACAACATTGCTCTGATTAAGTATTGGGGCAAGCGCGATGAGGCGCTCATTTTGCCAATGAATAGCAATTTATCGCTAACACTGGATGAATTTTATACCGATACGACGATCACCTTTAGTCGTTCATTGGCGGAGGATTCGTTGATTCTCAACGATAAACCCGTTTCTACCGCTAAAATGACGCCATTCCTCGACCTTTTTCGCACGGTTGCCAAAACCAACCTTAAAGCACAAGTCATCAGTGTCAATCACGTGCCAACGGGAGCAGGGCTGGCGAGTTCCGCCTCTGCCTTCGCCGCTGCTGCCGCCGCAGCATCTGATGCACTTCACCTCAATTTCTCTCTGCCACTCCTCTCTCGCTATGCGCGCCGCGGATCTGGGAGCGCCTGCCGCAGCGTTTATGGTGGGTTTGTGGAATGGCAAAAGGGAACAGACGATGAAACCTCCTATGCCGTGCCATTTGACGATGCCAATTGGGACATCGCCATGGTCACAGTCATGATCAATACCCAACCGAAGAAAATTTCTTCGCGAGCGGGCATGCGCCATACCGTGGAAACATCTGCCTACTATGCGCAATGGGTGGATTCTGCTGAAGATGACTTGACTTTAATTAAGCCGGCGATCAAGGCGCACGATTTCGACACGGTTGGAAAAATCGCCGAGCGCAATGCTTTCCGTATGCATGCGACAACACTGGCCAGTGATCCGCCATTTTGGTACTTAGAGCCAGAAACCTTACACGCTATTCAAGTCATTCATGCCTTGCGTGATGAAGGCTTTTCTGTCTATATCACCATGGATGCCGGCCCTAACGTCAAGGTCCTCTGCCGGAAGAGTGAATCTCACCAGATAAAAGAACGATTGCAGCAACAACTCAATAATACCGAGATACTTATCGCCACACCTGGTCCTGGCGTTCAGCGCGTAATGGGGGATCTCAATGATTAAAGTAAAAGTTCCAGGCAAACTCTATCTGGTGGGAGAATACGCGATTCTCGCCCCTAAATCACAAGCCGTCGCCGTTGCTGTTGATCGCTTTTTAACGGTGGCACTAACACCACTAGAAACCACCGGTCAATTGGAAACTGCCCTTTCCGATCATGTAATCAGTTGGGCGTGGGAGGGGACAACCCTGACCAGCCCTAATCACAAACGTTTTGATCTTGTCTTTAGCGCTATTGAAGCTGTCGCTCGTTATATTGGTCGTTACGATCATTTTCGAGTGCAGATTCATTCGGAATTGGACGCTACAGACGGGACAAAATTGGGGCTCGGTTCCAGTGGCGCCGTCAGTGTCGCTATCGTGCGCGCGCTCGGTGAATATTATGGACTCTGGTCTAGCACCCCGGATGATAGCGAGCGAACATTGCTTTTTAAATTGGCCGCGCTCTCACAATACCAAGCTGGTTATCACGGGTCATACGGGGATTTAGCTGCCATTGCTTATACCGGCATGGTGCGCTATCGTAACTTCGACCATGATTTTATTGCTACCGGTGTGCCATTAGCTGGAGCAACATTGCGAACCTGGTTAACAGAGTCGTGGCCAGGTCTAGCTATTGAGCGTCTTCATTTGCCAGTCGATTGGCATTTTTTGGTGGCGTGGACCAAACAAGCCGCCTCAACAGATGCATTGATTCAACAAGAAAACAATGAAGTGACAACGCCTACTTTAAAAGCCAACCAACCGCAGTATTTTCAAAGCTTAATCACACAGTCGCAAGCGATTATCGATCGCTTCGTCGCCGGCATTTCATCGGTGGATTGGCCGAGTGTCAGCCAGGCGTTATATGATAATGCCGAAGCACTCATGAATTATACCGCCCACGTGGGGAAACCCTACCTGACCTCTCTCGCTGCCAAAAGCGTTCAGATTGCGCGGCAGTACGGAGCGATGAGTAAAATTTCCGGTGCTGGCGGTGGAGATTGCGTGATTGCCTTAGCACCCAAAACGTTGATCGCTAAAGCCGTGATCGAGCAATGGCAAAAGCACCATATTCCACCACTCGCACTCACTATTTATGAAGAGGTGACTGGGTAATGACAACCAACCGTAAAGATGAACATGTAAAAAATGCTGAAGCACAGTATGCTATCCAGCGTACTGATTTTGAAGATCTGCATTTTGTCCACTATAGTCTCTCGCATCAAGCAAGTGATCGAATCGACTTATCGACAAATTTGTTTAATCATGATTTCAAAACGCCCTTCTATATTAACGCTATGACGGGGGGATCGGCTTGGACAAAAACGATCAATGAACGTTTCGCCACGGTGGCTAGAGAAACCGGTCTCGCTATGGCGAGCGGTTCTGTCTCCGCTGCTATCAAAGATCCCACCGTTCGCGATTCCTTCCGTGTGATTCGCGAGATTAATCCAGAGGGGTTTGTGATTGCTAATATTGGTGCCGATCGTACAGCAAAGCAAGCTAAAGAGGCCGTGGAGCTGTTAGAGGCCAATGCGCTAGAAATACATTTGAATACCCCGCAGGAAGTCGTGATGCCAGAAGGAGACCGCGATTTCAGGCACTTCGAAGATCACATCCGCGAGATGATCCAAACCATTGACCTGCCGATTATTGTTAAAGAAGTCGGCTTTGGTATGAGCCAAGAACTCATGCAAGATCTCCACAATCTCGGTATTCAAGCCTTTGATGTTAGTGGAAATGGTGGAACAAATTTTGTCACCATCGAAAACGCCCGGCGCAGTGCTCATGAAATGAACTACCTCGCCGAGTGGGGACAGTCTACTGCCATCAGCCTATTAGAAAGTCAGCCACTACAACGACAGAATGTGGAAATTGTGGCCTCAGGTGGGATTAAACATCCTCTTCAGATGGCAAAAGCCTATGCACTTGGAGCCAAAGCTGTGGGAATGAGTGGGCAATTTCTCCATAAAGTCCTCAATGACGGTATCGAAGCCACCGTTCAGATGGTCAAAGATTATGAAGAACAATTGCGTTTGATTGCTCTGATGTTGGATGTCCCTAAACTCGCTGATTTCCAAAATACGGATCTCGTCGTCAGTGGTTACGTTGCAGAATGGTGCGCACGTCGTCAGATTCCTATCGATTACCTCGCTAAACGTCGGCTGAATCACTAAACTTATCTCGATCATCACTAAAAAAAACGGTCTCGCACCAGTAGAGAGGCCGTTTTTTAGAAACGCATCATTTACCAAGTCAGGCGTTGAACTTCGCGGTCATAGTCCATAAATTTCTGAATAAACGTGTACGGATCCATCAAATCAATGCGCTGAGCAAAGGCATTTAAACTCGTGGTGCGCAGTGCGGATTGTTTCACGAGATAAGGCGAAGTAATCACCTTTACCGGCGTTTCATCGGCGATAATATGTCCGCGTGCCATCACGAAGGTACGCCGCGTATATTCCAACATCGTTTCAATATCATGTGTGGTAATCATAATCGTCAACCCGAGATCGGCATTGAGCGAATAGATGTAATTCATAATGGCGCGAAAATGTTCAAAGTCCTGTCCTTCTGTTGGCGCTTCAATGATCACTAATTTAGGATCACGCACCAGTGCGCCTGCCAAAGCCAAACGGCGCTGTTCAACAAAGCTTAAGTTCGCAACAATTTGATCCATTTTATCGAATAAATCCACCTGTTTCAAGGCCTGATCGATTGCATGCTCACTGTCTGTCTGGGTGTAATGGTAGTGATGAATCACACCCATCAAATAATCGTGTACACTCTCCGTAATCGTCATTCGTGTCCGGCGATGGCGGATAAAGGGAACTTCGCGTTTGAAACGATCCACATTTTGGGCAGTAATGGCTTCTCCTTGCCAGACAATCTCACCCTCACTCGGTAACACTGCTCCGCTGAGCAAGCGTCCCAGTGTGGTTTTGCCCGAACCATTGTCACCACAAACACTGATCATCTCGCCTTGACGGATGGTGAGGTTGGTTTTCTTCACCCCACGTGTGCGATCGTTAGCATAAGCATAAGCCACATCTTTGGCCTCTAAGATCACCTCACCGGGTTTGGGATAGATGAAACTCGGCACAGTATTGATCCAAGATTGAATCGTTTGGCGCAGTTTGGGCCCAAAAAGGTGATTGACTTTGGCGATGTTTACCACTTGATCGGTTGGGTAGCCGGCATAACGCATCGCGGTAATATAGAGCGGTTCGCGAATACCGAGCGACGCCAATAAATTCTGACGCAATAAAGCTTCCAACGCACCATCAAACACCACCCGTCCATCCGACATGACAAACACACGATCAATCGGACGATACATCATTTCTTCCAAATGGTGTTCACTGATGATGACCGTTGCCTTCAATTTCTGATGGAGATCATCGATCGTATCAACAATCACTTCACCCATGTGCGGTGAAACGTTCTTCAAGGGTTCATCAAACAAAAACACATTTTGGGTCGTGTGCAATGACTTCAAGAAGCGGAAAATCGCCTGCTCACCGGGAGATAGCAGATTGAAACTCTCTTCTGATAAGTCGGTTTGATAAACCTCATTAATCTGCTGATCCAACACCTGCGTTTGAGCGATGCGCGACGTTTCATCGCTTAGGAAATGTTCCAAATGCGTGGCATCTACAACCGTTGTTTCCTCTTCGTGGCGAATAATTTCGCCAAAAACACTCCCTTGTTCGGTGATTTGATTCATTAATAACTTAATAAACGTCGATTTTCCTGATTCATTCGCCCCTAGAACGAGCACTTTTTCCCCACGTCTGATCGTTAAATTAATATTTTTGAGTGCCAGCTCATCAACACCACGATATTGAAAAGAGACATTTTTGAGTTCAATCCAAGGCTCCTTCATGAGCGTCGCCTCCTCCAGTCAAATAGATTTGTGATTATTATATCAAAAGGCACCCACACTGCCGTATGATAAGTAGCTACGCTCTGACAGTGGTGTCCCTTTTTGATAAATGATGATGACCTTTTCTAAAAAAATCATTAAACAAAGGTCAGCAAGTACTTAATAGTAGTATACACCATAATAGCCGATAAACTGGCAATTTTTCAACTGGGGCCTGTCTTATACGAAGCTTTTTCGAACTTTCCTCTAAAAAACGTTTCCACATAAAAAGCGCTGCTCTGAAGTGAGACAGCGCCTATTATTAAAAAATGTGATCATTGAAGTTATTAGCAACGACGATCCCATTAGCTATGAAACCTAGCTTTTTTGACATTTAGATGTTTTTTACTCTTTGGCTTTTTCTCGGCCGATAATTCGCACTTCTGTTTCCAAATGCACTCCATGATCCTTGTAGACGACTTCTTGGACGTGGTGAATCACATCAAGATAATCCTGGGCAGTGGCATGGTCAATATTCACAATGAACCCCGCATGCTTCTTGGAAACCTGTGCGCCACCAACCGTGTAACCCTGCAAGTGTGAAGATTGGACCAGCTGCCCTGTGTAATGGCCAGCGGGACGTTTGAAGACACTCCCGCAACTTGGCAATTCCAATGGCTGTTTCGATTCGCGCCGATGCGTGAGGTCTGCCATACGCTCGCTAATTTCTTGTTGGTCACCAGGCGTTAATTGGAACGTCGCCGAAACAACAATTTCGCTGTTCTCCTGCAGCATGGAATGACGATAGGAGAACTTCATCTGATCATTCGTGCGGGTCTCCAACTGACCTTTGGGGGTAAGCACCAAGACACTCGTCAGCACTTCACTGATTTCACCGCCATATGCACCGGCATTCATATAAGCTGCCCCACCGACGGATCCAGGAATGCCGCATGCAAATTCTAGCCCCGTCCATGCTTCTTCACGAGCTTTTCGGCTCACATCGATAATACGGGCTCCCGCGTCTGCAATCAACTGATGATCCGCCGTTGCCGTAATCGTCTTCATATCCGTCAACATGAAGACAATCCCTGCCATTCCCCCGTCCTGGATAATGATATTACTGGAGTTTCCGAGTGCCGTGTAGGGAATATTTAGCTCATTGGCTTTCACAATCATTTGTTGCAATTCCGCCGCAGATTGGGGAAATACCAACAGATCAGCGGGCCCGCCAACTTTTGTATAGGCATAGTATTTCAACGGCTCATTTTGATGATACTTTGCTTTAGGAAAAGCCGTCATAAATGATTCAATATTCATAATGACTCCTTTATTTTTTTAGGTGAAGGGATACCGTTCCTGCATGACGGTTTTAATTCCCTTTGTCTCTCATTTTATTCAGGCAAAAATCTGCCACTTCGATACTGTTATCCCTCTAACCTTATGCTAAAACGGCAATCTTGTCCACACTTCGCCCTCTAATTTATACTAAACTGAAAGGTCTGATTGTATAAATTTATTTTCGTTCAAACAATAGGCTTTTTCTTCTTTGCTCAGAGGCTAAAGAAGTCTCAGACTCACTTGCCTTGTGTTAAACTGGAGCTATTCATGCCAAAGAAAGGAATACATTATGTCTAAACCACATCGTCAAGCACTGCTCATGCTGGCATTATCATTCATTTACGCTGCGGTTGAATTTATCCGCGGTGCGGAAACGATTTCGCCCGTCAATACGACGATTAGTATCCTCGTCCCTATCATTGCGATTGCTTTTGCATTGAATATCAAAGATTCAAAATGGCGCTGGCCATTGATTATTGGTGACCTGTTTATCCTCATTATCATGGGGATCTTTGCTTTTACTCATTACTAGTGGCTCTCCCTTTGTGAATGAGGCACATGCCCCAGCTAAAGCGTTCACGGATACAGGGAATCACTCAAACCTACAGCCATCGATTGGATGAATGGCCACTGACGCCATCATCGTGGACTGATGATGGCTGTGAAACTAAGGAAAATGTCATATGGAGTGAACGGATACGGTTCACTCAATCGTTCGTTTATTTCATCGCGTCACCTATCTCATCACTATATTTTTTATTCATCAGCAAGGGAGGATTTTCATGAAATTTCTCAGTTGGAATGTTAACGGCCTGAGAGCGGTCGTGAAGAAAGGCTTTGAAGAGCAATTTGCCACCTTCGATGCCGATTTTGTCTGTCTCCAAGAAACCAAATTACAGGAAGGTCAGATTGACCTTGCCTTTCCGGGGTATCAGTCTTATTGGAATTATGCTGAACGTAAAGGTTACAGCGGTACGGTGATCTTCACCAAGCATGACCCCCTCAATGTCCATTACGGGCTCCCCGACGTTAGCGCTGATAACGAAGGGCGCGTGATCACATTGGAATATCCCGATTACTATCTTGTGACCTGCTACACCCCAAACGCCCAGGCCAAGTTGAAGCGACTGGCTTACCGGATGGAATGGGAAGAAGCCATGCGTCACTATCTGATTGCGCTCGACCGCGAGAAGCCTGTGATTTACTGTGGCGATCTCAACGTTGCCCACAAAGAAATTGATCTGAAGAATGATCAATCCAATCACGGAAATCCTGGCTTCTCTGATGAAGAGCGCGAGAAAATGACCACATTGCTCGATAGCGGGTTTACTGATACTTTCCGTTACTTCTATCCTGATTTAGAAGGCGCATACAGTTGGTGGAGCTACCGTTTCAATGCGCGCAAGAACAATGCTGGCTGGCGCATCGACTACTTCATTGTCAGTGATCGGCTCACCAGCCGCACGACAGATGCTGCCATTCTCAGTGATGTTATGGGAAGCGATCACTGCCCAGTTACCTTGACGCTTAGTGATTAGCGGAAAGAAGTGTGTGGGGCTTCTTATCCCCCTCTAGTTAATAAAAAACAGCCAATGCTATGTGAGCAATTAAGGAAAATTCCCTAACAAGCACCACTGCATTGGCTGTTTTTATTTTTGTATTAGCGCTGGCACCTTACTCACTTCAATAAAGATAATTTGGCACCAACTGCTCACTCATTTTACTAGTCACTCATCTCATTAGTTAAGGTGCGCGTTTAACCTTAGCTACGGACCTGAACCGCATCGCCACTTTCATCTTGATATTGGTCGCGATCTAATTCATTGTTCGTCGCTGCAATCAAGACACCCGTGCTGCCCCCAGCGCTAACGTTGGTAGCGGTACGTGCCATATCAGCAATCGCGGAGATTGGGGTCATCAAAATAATCACTTCAACCGGCAATCCCATAGCAGTAAATACGGCAGTTGCGGTAATCGTTGCGATGCCTGGCACCCCTACTGTCCCAGCGGAAACCAATAATGAAACGATCACCAAGACAATGTAATCTTTCAAGCCATAGTTAATTCCTAAAGCATTAACGGTGAAGAGAGACAAGGTAACTGGCCAAATAGCAGCGCACCCTGGCATGCCAAATGAAGAACCGATGGATGCTGCGAAGGAAGCAATCTCTTCAGGTACCCCCATTTCTTGCTGAGATTCCACGCTCGCCGGGATAGACCCAACAGAACTTTGTGTCGTGAACCCAATCATCCACGTTGGGAAGAATTTACGCAAGTAGTGGATAGGATTTAATTTACCGATAAAGAATAACAAGGCACTGGTGGTCACCACGGAATGGAAAATCGTTGCTGCAAACACGGCGATTAAGACAATCAAGAGTGAGCCAATATCTGCCATGTCCATACCGGAAACCCGGTTAGCAATCAGTGCTAATACCGCATAGGGCGTGAACCCCGTGACCATGCTGACCACATGGAACACCAAATGATTGCCGGCTGCGATAAAATCGGTAAAAGGTTTGATTTCGTTTTTGTCTTTGTACAACAAAATTGCAATCGCAAATAAGGCGGAGAAAACAATCACCGGAACCACCTGATTGTTGGCGGCGTTATCCACAATATTCTTGGGGAAGAAAGAAACGATGGTATCGAGGACAGGTGGCACTTCTGCGGCCTTAGCATCGGCAGGAACTGCTACTGATGCACCCTGACCAATTCGAAAGAGAAATACGGTAACAATCGCGATTAATGAGCCCAATACATTATGCAGACTCAAGAAACCAATCGCCTTGCCGCCAATTCGCGTTAAAGCATGAATGTCTTCCAGTGACGATACGGTATAGATAATCGAGAAGAACAATACCGGTACTACTAAGGAAGAAAGCACATTGACATAAATATGACCAACTGCCGCTACATAATCTGTATGACCCCGGAACAATAGGCCAATGACAACCCCCATAACCATGGCGCTCAATACCCGAACTAAAAAGGACTGGTGGTGTTTTTTCTCAAAAAAGATCATGGCAAAACCGATAATCGCAACAAGTAGCGCTAATCCATTTAGCATCATACATACACTCCTTTATTTTTGTTTTTTCCTAAAGTCTTAATCATTTCTTTTTTTGATTATTATCTATGCGTGCGTAATTTCTTATTTGTTTCCCACCTTTCTTGCGTATGACGGACAACGCATGTCGTTTGGAATCAAAAACGCCCTTAAGTAAACGACTCATCAGTCGCTTACCTAAGGACGCTTCTTGCGTGGTTCCACCTTAGTTGTAGACAAAAATCTACCCCTTTACGTACTCAAAGCCATCATGAAATCATACTGCACCACATTTTCCCCAGTGAAACAAAAATCGCCCCAGCAAGCGCCTACGAAGGCCACTTGCCAGGGCGAATGAAAATCCGCGGTTCCACCTGGTTAGTGTGTCAATACACCACTCACAGTACCAAAATCATCTCTCTGTGAAGAGAGGTGTTGTTTTGAGACGTCGTTTTTTATCGTTAACGAAACGTTTATACCCGCGTGAACGGGATAAATACGACTCCGAGCGCAACTTCATCAACTTCTACGTTATCCCCTCGCACCAAAGTAGGGACTCTCTGAAACGTTCCACTGATTACTCTACTCATCATAGTCCGTCAGTTATGTTCTTTACTTGTAATAAGATAGCGCTATTAGCAAGGAATGTCAAGAAAAAATTCCGACGTTTTTTATCGGTGTCAGTCTACTCTGATTCAACGTGCTATTTTAGCTCCAGGTCAACGCATTTATTCGACAATTTCGTCTTCAGCTAAGACAGAACGCCCCATCAATATTTGATCATGATAAGCGCTACTGGTTTTTACCCCAGCTGGTACGCGCCCAATTTCGGTGAAATCGTAATGTTGATAGAGCGTGATAGCAGCTTGGTTCGTTTCATCCACACTGAGCGTCAAATAACGTAATTCTGGACTGTCTGTTGCCCAATCAATGAGGTCACTCATCATGACACGGCTTAATCCCATGCCCCAGAAACGACGCCGAATGACAATGCCCAGTTCTCCAACATGCTTCATCCGCTGATTATCACTCACCCCAACGCTAGCAACACCAATAATTTCGTCATTCAATAATGCCAACAACAAACGTTGATTCCAGCTACCATGAATCGACTTGAGGTAACGCTGTTCTTGTTCCTGATTGATTCCTAATCCTTCCGCACCAAAGCTGAGAAATTCAGTTTCTGCGCCTACTTCCTGATAAAAATCAAGTAGCGCCTTGGCGTATTTAGCGGTGGCATCCACTAATGTAATTTCTAATTCTTCTCGTTTCATTCCTCTTCTCCTTCTAACAGCGCCTGCGTTAATTTTTCCGCGCGCTCACCATGGGGTTCAAACGTCAATTCCCGGGTAGTCGCATCCGTGGCCTTCAATTTAATCCATAGATAATTCGCGCCTAATTCCTCTTCGATGTAGATCGGCCATTCGATAATAGACACACCGTCTCCTTCGAAATATTCCTCTAGCCCCATGTCAAAGGCGCCCGTTTCTTCCAAACGATAAGCGTCCATATGGTAGAGCGGCAGACGCCCATCTTCGTATTCGCGCACAATGGTAAAGGTCGGACTCTTAATCTTCGCCGTAATTCCCAAGGCATGCGCAAAGTAGCGCGTAAAGGTGGTTTTCCCAGCACCTAAATCGCCATCCAGGCAGATAATATCCTCCGCCTTCACTAGCCGCGCGAGGCGTTCGGCCATTTGTTTGGTTTCTGTTTCATTGTGCCAATACGTTTTCAGCATATTTTCACTCCTCACTTAAAAACGGACTGAGGAAACGACCCCCAGTCCGCTCATTCTATTTTATTCTAACATGTTCCCTAAGTCTCGTCAGCTACCAGCCTTAACCTAGGAAAGGAAGACATAGATGATTTATCCGCCCTGCTGGTTGCAGACTCATTCAACGAACGCCCCAACGCATCCTCAGTCAAAACGGTGGGGATTAGCGATTGCTAAATGGGCTTAATCCAACGTTTGTTTAGCCGTTAAAATGGCAATCTTGTAAACATCTTCCTCATTGCAGCCACGGGAAAGATCAGAGATTGGTTTGGCCATTCCTTGTAAAATTGGGCCAATCGCTTCAAATCCGCCGAAACGTTGCGCAATCTTGTAACCAATATTTCCCGATTGAATTTCTGGGAAAACAAAGACTTTTGCATGTCCAGCAACCGTTGACCCTGGTGCTTTGGTTTTCCCAACACTTGGTACATAAGCAGCATCAAACTGCATTTCCCCATCAATATTGAAATCAGCTGGTGCTTGTGCTTTCGCCAGTTCAGTGGCTTTCGCTACTTTCTCTTGATTTGGATGGGAAGCAGACCCTTTCGTTGAGAAACTCAAGAAGGCAATGTCTGGTTCAATGTTGAACATTTTAGCCGTTTCCCCTGCTTGAAGCCCAATCTCTGCTAATTGTTCTTCGTTAGGATCAATGTTAATCGCGCAGTCAGCAAATAAGTAACGTTCATCATCACGCATCATGATGAAGGCCCCACTGGTTAATTTAACACCTGGTTTAGTTTTGATGATCTGCAAAGCTGGGCGTACGGTGTCCCCAGTGGCATGTGCAGCCCCAGAGACTAATCCATCTGCTTTGCCTTGATAGACCAGCATCGTCCCGAAGTAGTTCACATCGCGCAATTGTTCGCGTGCTTTTTCTTCCGTGGCTTTGCCCTTACGCCGTTCCACAAAATCAGCCACCATCTGGTCATATTCTGCGTAGTCGTTAGGATCGATGATTTCCATTCCCTCGACAGACAACCCGTTGTCTTTAGCTAATTGTTCCACTTCAGCAGGGTTGCCCAATACGATTGGATGTAATAATTGTTCTTGGTGTAAACGAACTGCACCACCGAGGACACGAATGTCATCTCCTTCTGGAAAAACGATACGAACATCTTTTCCTGCGATGGCTTCTTTCAATTCGTCAAATAAACCCATAGTGATTTCGACCTCCATTTAATTTGCATTAATTAATGATAAATACATTGTCATCATATCAGAAAGTAAGCGCTTTGTCAGCGAATTTCAGCCCCAAATTGTTCGTGTAAAGCCGCACAAATCCGCTCAACATCGGCACTTACCTCTTCGTCAACGAGCGTCGCTTCCGGATTCAAGTAAAACAGCCCAAATGCCATCGATTTCTTGTCAGAGGCAATATGTTCGCCCCGGTACACATCGAACAACTGTACGCGGTTTAAGTAGCTCGAGCCACTCGCTTTGATCGCTTCTGCTAATTGCGCATAAGTCACCGTTTCAGGTACAACTAGCGCAATGTCGCGGGACATGCCCGGATATTTTGGCAATGGTTGTTGTACAATTTTCTGTTCATTGACGGCCAGCAATGGTTCTAAATCACATTCGAAGACGAAAGTCGTCTTAGGCAGATCATAGGCTTTTGCTAATTCGGGATGCAAACCGCCAACGAAACCAATGACTTTTTCTTCACCAGCGATGTTCACCACAATATCAGCAGTTTGTCCTGGATGCATGCCAGTCATGGTGGTATTAGCACGATAGGTCGGTACCATTGGCAAATTCAATGCCGCAAAGTAGCGCTCGACGGTACCCTTGATGTCATAGAAGCTCACTGGGCGCGGTTTTTCCGCCCATTCATTAGTCATTACCGTCCCACTCCATAAACCTGCAAGATGGGTATGTTCTTCCATATGCCCCTGTTCATTTTGGAAATAGGTACGCCCCACTTCGTAAAGGGATAAGTCTGTCAATTGACGGGCAACGTTGTACGCCGCCACATCCAGCATAGAGGTGAGCAGGTTAGTGCGCATCACGCGATGATCATCGCTCAATGGATGAGATAAGGTGACAGCTTGACGAGCATATCGGTTTAAGACACTCACTTTGTCTGCACTCGTTAGACTATAGCTAATCACTTCGTCATAGCCCATCCCTGTCATCAATTGATGCGTTAAGCGCAGGAATCGTTGACTGGCATTTAATCCAATCACGTTGGGCTTCAATTCTGGTAAAGTTGAAGGAATCTTATCATACCCATAAATTCGGGCGACTTCTTCCGCCAGGTCTGCAGCAATCTTTACATCTAACCGGCGAGATGGCACACTGACTTGGAAAGCTTCTGCACTGCCGTTAACTTCAAAACCGAGTTGATTGAAAATTGCCGTCATTTCTTCATAGCTCAATGCTAATCCCAACAACCGATTAATCGCTGTCGTGTTGCTCTCCACAATAGTCGGCGAACTATCTAGCGTTGTCTGATGAATCACCTGGTCACTGATTGCTCCACCTGCCAATTCCTGCATCATTGTAGCGGCATGGATAGCGGCACTCAAAGTGGTTTTTGGATTTACGCCCCGTTCGTTACGGATGCTGGATTCACTGCGTAATCCCAACCGTCGTGCTGTTTTACGCACGGATGCGCCCATAAAGATGGCCGACTCAATGAGAACATTTGTGGTGGTTTCAGTGATTTCCGTATCCAAACCACCCATCACTCCTGCTAAAGCGATTGGTTTCTCACCATCAGTGATCACAATATCATCCGCCATCAATGCTCGTTCTTCTTCATCGAGCGTCACCAAGGTTTCGCCATCCTTAGCTTGGCGCGTCACAATGTGATGATTTTCTAATTTATCATAGTCAAACGCATGCAGTGGTTGTCCATATGCCATCAGCAAGTAATTAGTGATGTCCACAACATTATTGATGGGACGCACACCTGCTTTAATCAGGCGCATCTGCAACCATAACGGACTCGGTTCAACATGAACATGCTTAACCACGACTGCATTGTATTCTTTGACTTGGTCGCTATTCTCCACCTCAATGCGCACCTCAGGGGTTTCAGTGCTATTCAAAGTGTAGGGACTCTCATCTACAGTTGGTAAGGTCACTTCACGCCCATAGATAGCGCCTACCTCATAAGCATCCCCGAACATGGAAAACGCATCGGCCCGGTTTGGCGTCACATCCAAATCGAGAATAGGATCATCCAATTGAAGATAATCAACAATATCCATACCGATTGGTGCATCTTCTGGCAATACCATGATGCCGTCTGCATATTCTTTAGGCACGAGGGCACTACTGATTCCGATCTCTTCCAAAGAGCAGATCATTCCCTGCGACATGACGCCTCGCATGCGACCTTTTTTAATTTTGTTATGCCCAGCCACCCAGGAATTATGCAGAGCTACAATGACCTTTTGATTGGCAGCCACATTTGGCGCTCCACAAACAATCTGAAGTGCTTCTTCTTCACCCACATCGACTTGGCAAACATGGAGATGATCGGCATCAGGATGGTTTTCCACACTCAGCGTTTGACCCACAACAACTTTTTTCAACCCATCATTGAGAGTATTGACGCCATCTACCTCAATCCCGGTTCGTGACATTTTCTCTGCGAGTTCCTCAGCAGGAATATCCGCAATGTCAACCAGCTCTTTTAACCATTCATAAGACATTAACATCTGTTTTACCCTCTTTCCTTGAATTGATGATTGAAGCGCAGATCATTTTGATAGAAGTGACGAATATCATCAATCCCATATTTCAACATAGCCACACGATCTGGCCCCAATCCAAACGCGAAGGCTTGGTATTCATTAGGATCCAACCCATCCATAGCTAATACATTCGGATGTGTCATCCCACCACCGAGAATTTCAATCCAACCAGAGTATTTACAAATGCGGCAGCCTTCCCCTCCGCAGTTGAAGCAGCTAATATCGATCTCAGCAGAAGGCTCAGTGAATGGGAAATAGCTGGGACGCAAGCGAATTTCGCGCTCTTCACCGAACATCTTTCTCGCAAAGAGTTCCAAAGTCCCTTTTAAGTCAGACATCCCAATATTCTTGCCTACCGCTAATCCTTCAATTTGAGTAAATTGATGAGAGTGCGTCGCATCGTCATCATCACGCCGATATACTTTTCCTGGACTGATCATTTTGAGTGGGCCTTTACTGAAATCATGCTGATCCATTGCCCGTGCTTCAACCGGTGAGGTGTGCGTTCGCAACAGATGTTCGTGATCAATATAGAAACTGTCCTGCATATCGCGCGCCGGATGGTTTTCAGGAATGTTCATACGCTGGAAGTTGTAGTAATCTGATTCAATTTCTGGACCACTATGAATCTGGTATCCCATAGCTAAGAACAAATCCTCAATTTCAGTGATCACTTGGCTCAGCACATGACGGTATCCCATTTTTTCAATGTTCCCAGGTAATGTCACATCAATAGCTTCGGCTTGCAGTTCACGATTCAAGGCTTCTTTTTCGTAGGCTGCTTCTTTTTCTTCGATTCGTGCGGTTATTTTATTCTTCAACTCGTTAGCAAATTGCCCCACTTTCGGCCGTTCTTCCGGTGTGAGGTCTTTCATACTGCGCAATGCTTCAGTAATGGGCCCTTTTTTCCCTAAGTAGTTGATCCGGATCTGGCGTAAATCTGCTAATGATTCTGCCTGTTCGATCGCTTGTTCCATATCGCCCCGAATGGCTTGTAAATGTGCGATGATGTCCATGACTTCTTCCCCCTTCATTTTTGGTTGTCGGTTTTCCATAAAAAAATCCCTCGTCCAATCACAGGGACGAGGGAACGCGGTACCACCCTAGTTCTCATTATCAATCGCAATGAGCACTTCTTTGCGGGATAACGTACCGCTCACGGCGCATTTTTTGATATTATCACCCAATGCGCGCTCTGGAAATGAAATCAACCACGGATTCAGCGGTATTGCTTGCAGTCTGTGGCAACACTCCCTGTACTCGAATCTCTCTGTCGTTGAATTTTTCCGTCAACACTTGTTTAATTCCTAATCTATCCGTATTTTACTGACTTCACTGCCTAACGTCAACACTTAGTTAGCTTGGGCGAGTTCTTCCTTGCATACCCATTCATCTGCCCAGTCATGCAGGCATTGAAGGACGGGTTGCAAATCTTCACCCTTCTTGGTTAAGCAGTAGCGAGTATATGTGTGTTCATCACTTTTAATTTCTTCACGAGTCACGATACCCAACGTCTGCAATTCCTTTAAGCGTTCCGTTAATACGCGGTCGGAAATGCCTGCAATATTGTTGCGCAAACTACAAAAACGCATCGGTTCCAAGCGCAAACTCTCGATAATCTGTCCGTTCCATTTTTTACCCAAAATATTGATGGCTTGTTCAAACTTCGGACACAGATTGGTCTTTCTTTCTGCCATTTTGATCAGTCTCCTTCACCTTAACTCATCGCCATATGTCTCTTATATAGGGCGATCTGATTGATTTAATGCTCAATTTCACGCGTTGGCGGGTACTGATACATGGCAATGGCACCCGCAATCGCAACATTCAAGGACTCAGCGCTCCCCGGCATTGGAATGTAGAGTTTTACATCACACATTGCTGCAATACGACTGGAGACGCCATTTCCCTCGTTACCTAACACAATAGCCCACTTACCTTTTACACGCAAATCATATGCCCGCAAATCCTGGGCAGTTGGATCAAGTAAGGTACAAGCGACCTGATATCCCAGTGCTTGTAATTGTGGAATAGCAGTCTCTAGGTCAACGTGGTAGGTATTTAAGTGGAAGTGACTCCCCTGCATCGAGCGAAGCACTTTATCGTTGTATAAATCAACCGTTCCATTGCCTAACAAGACATCGTGATACCCAAAAGCATCCGCACTGCGGACCAATGTTCCCAGGTTGCCTGGATCCTGAACTCCATCGAGGAGGAGGAGACTTTGCCCTAATTGTTCATAAGCGAGTACTCCCTCAGGCATTTTAATGACCGCAAACACCGATTGTGAATGGGCGGTTTCACCTAAAGAGTTGGCGACTTCGTGAGAAATCACAGTCGTTAGTGACGCTGGATAGCGCGTCGACTGCTCTTCTGTGGCATAAATTTGATCCAGAAAAGCACCACTTGTGAGTGCTTCCTCAATCAAATGGTGCCCTTCAATCATATAGTATCCACTTTTCTCACGGCCGCGCCTCGTCTGCAACTTCTTGATTGCTTTGATTTGCTTATTCTGCCGTGATGAAATCATGATTATTTAATCAAACGGTAGATAGCGTCTGCATAGATTTCCATGGAGAGACGCAAGGTTTCGAGTGGTTCGAATTCGTTTGGTTGGTGCATGGTATCTACTGCGCCTGGTAATGCGGCACCGTAAGCCACCCCGCGTTCAAACAAACGTCCGTATGTCCCACCACCGATAACTTGTTCATGACCTGGTTGTCCGGAGTGTTCTTCCCAAACATCTAACAATGTCGTTACCAGTGGATCTGTTGGTGGGCAGTAGTGTGGTTCTTGGTTATGACTAGAGTTGGTACGGGTGAAGCCATATTTTTCACCATGTTTGTCCACAACCGCATTAATTTCATCGAAAGTAATACCACGTGGAACACGGCAGTTCACACTGATCATTTGGCCATCTTCTTCTGCTTTGAAGACACCAGCATTTGAAGTTAAATCGCCCATCACGTCATCATGATGTTTAACCCCTAATTTTTCACCATAGTGGTCAACATGGAGATGTTCTTCAATGAAGGTGAGGTATGGGTGGTTAGCCAATTCATCAGAGAGTTGACGAAGGAAGACTGCCAAGTAGGTAGCAGCGTTGTGTCCATTTTGTGGTTGTGCCCCGTGGGAAACTTTACCTTCAACGTGAACAATCACTTCTTCCCCTTCACCGGCTTTAACACTCAGTTTGACTGGGTTAGCACTGTTGAAAGCCTCTACTTTTGCACTAGCGTCTTCAACAGATACTCCGGTGATCACTGCTTCAGCATCCCCTGGCACCATGTTGTCACGTTGCCCACCAGCGAAGGATTTCAATGCACCTTCGCCCAAAGCTGGGAAGTGCAGTAACATCGTGAAGAGCCCTTTTTCCCCATTGATGATTGGGAATTCAGCGTCTGGAGAGAAACCAAAATCTGGCATTGGTTCTGTTTCGAAGTAGCGGGTAACACCCTTCCAGTCACTTTCTTCGTCGGTACCAACGATGAAGTGAACTTGTTTAGAAACTGGCAGTTCCAATTCCTTGATGATCTTCAATGCATAGTAGCAAGCAAGCATTGGGCCTTTGTCATCGCTAGAACCACGCGCATAGAGCTTGCCGTCTTTGATCACAGGTTCAAATGGATCGGTGTCCCAAGCATCGTCAACAGGCACCACGTCCACGTGACCGAGTACCCCTAAAGTTTCATCGCCTTGGCCGAATTCAACACGTCCAGCGAGGTTTGCCACATTCTTGGTGGTGAAACCATCACGTTCTGCCATGCTGAGGAAGGTTTCCAAAGCTTCTTTAGGACCTGGTCCAACCGGTGCGTCTTCTGTTGCCGCATCGTCATCACGGACACTCTTCACCCGCAATAACGTTGTGAGGTCTTCGAGGTAGTCGTCAAAACGTTTGTCGACTTCTGCTTTCCAATTAATTTCCACAGTAAAGTCCCCCTTCATAACAAGTAATTATGTTTGAATTAATTATATCATAACACTGGAGAACTTGCGATGGGTGTTAAAGAGAAAAAGGTTAAAATTGTTTTTATTTTATCGGTATTTATGCCCTTTTTTGTGACATAAAAAGACGTTTACCCCCCTTTTGACAAACATGTATCCGTTTACCTTTTATTTAGAAAGCAAAAAGCACAGTCTCCCCGTCGCCTCTCTACCAATGAACAGCTGGCAGTTTTGGGAGTGACTGTGCTTTTTAGCCTGTCAATTTTATTTGACGCTTTAATTAAAAATGACGAAGGACATGAGCTATCGATTAAAGCCAAGCCATTGTCGCATGCGTTCCGCTTTTTCTTGGCCAATCAACGTATCGGCAGAGTGATTGTATAAAACCATAAGCATGTAAATTCCTGCCCCCATCATTCCAATAATGATAATCAGCAATAATGCGCCAATGGTATGCAACACTGGAACAAAATGACGAACCCCATAAACTACCGGGATAATGACGACAAGCATAACTAACACTGCCTCAACGGCTGGCCAGACGCGTTCAGCAATGCGATCCAGCGATAATGAGGTATAGCGATTCAAGATGACGAAATAGTAGACACTTGGCAATAAAAAGGCACTTAATGTTGCCAGAATCGCTCCTGGTGTGCCAAACAGCCAGAGCAATGGATATTGCAATACTAATTTAGTGACCACGGCAATGGCCACGCCGATCATCCCTTGTTTTTGCTTATTCATCGCTTGCACGGTAGACATCATAATAAAGTACAACCCCTGTGCTAATGCCAACAAACAAGAGAGTTGTAGGTAAAACTCTCCCATCGCATCTTGATAGTAGATCACCTGATACAGTGGCCCTGCCAATACAGCAAATCCGAAACTGGCTGGCAGCATAACGAGGGCATACAGCGCTAAGCCGTGTTCAATCAAACCACTTGTCTTATGCAAAGATACCGTCTTGTTAGAAGTACCCTGCGCACGTTTCTCAGTTATTTCGCGGGTATAAGTATCCGCAATCACGGGAATCAAGGTTCCTGAAATGGCAGTTGCAAAGGAAACTAATACCGTGACCAATTTGCGGACATTTGCCCCAAAGATCCCATACTGATTGACAATTTCTTCCGGACTCAAGCTCGATACGCGCGCCATAATAGGACGGAAGGTTTGGGTGTCAATCACATTCAAGAATTCCAAAATCGCCCCTGAGATGACAAAAGGAATCGAAATAAGAATGATTTCCTTCAGCAGTGATCGTGTGCGGATGTATTCGCCTTCCTCTACAAAGTCTTTAGGGATTTGATACTCTGCACGGTTACGTACGTAATAAAAACCAAGCGTCAAAATAGCAACGACGGCTCCAATGAAAGCTGCAAAAGTGGATTGCACCACTGCATCACTCACAGGCGCCCCCATCACTCGGCGCAAAAGGAAGACGGCCACCAGCATGTAAGCCACCCTGGCAATTTGCTCCGTCATCTGTGAAATGGCGCTAGATTTCATCTCCTGGAACCCCTGGAAGAACCCGCGCAAAATTGATAGGAAGGGCAACACGACCAAAGCAGGCACCAACGACCGAATCGTTTGAATGGCATCATTCACATTGGTCGTTGGCGTTCCTACTGATAGAATTGGCGCGGCAAGATAGAGAATCAAACCACCAATTACCCCACTGGCAATCATCAGACCTGAAGCAGCTTTAAACAGCCGCAACCCGGTTTGATAGCGCCTCTGAGCATTGTAGTAGGCTAATTGCCGGGAGATGGCAGCTGGCACTCCTGCCACCGCAACCATCAGAAAAATAGAATACCAGTTATATCCAATATTGAAGAGCGCATTGGCGGCTGTAGCACTTTCAGGGTCACCCATCCAGCGCATCCAAGGAATGATATAGATCACCCCGAGCACGCGTGATACCACGCTGGCAATAGTCAGCCAAGTGGATCCTTCATTTAAACGTTGCTGTGCCTGCTTATCAGCGGCTTCGCTGTTTAAATTTTCCATGTTTCACTCCGTTCTTACGTTGCATTGGCTAAATCAAACCCAAGGGAGAATAATTCTCCCTTGGATCACTCTCAGCCTTATTTCACGACAATATTCACCAATTTATCCGGGACAGCAATGACCTTCACAACGGTACGATCAGCGATCATCGCTTTAATTTTTTCATCTTTAGTGGCGTATGCTGCTAAAGCCTCACGATCCAAACCAGATGGCACACTGACGCGATCCTTAATCTTACCGTTGATCTGGAAGACCACCTCAATTTCGTCATCCACTAATTTGGCTTCATCATAGGTTGGCCATGCTTCGAAATCAAGTATCGTGTCATCGTTAGCCAAACGTTCCCAAATTTCTGAAGCGAGATGTGGCGTAATTGGTGCTAACAACTTCACGAACCCTTTGGCATAGTCATAAGGAATGCTATCAGCTTTGTTAGCTTCATTAACAAACACCATCAATTGTGAAATGGCCGTGTTGAAATGTAATTGATCGAAGTCTTCAGTCACTTTTTTCACGGTTTCATGGTAAACCTTGTCGAGCGCACCAGTGTTTACTGTGGTGATACGGTCACGTACTTCGCCTTTGTCATCAAGAAGCAAGCGCCATACGCGATCCAAGAATTTACGTGCCCCAGCTAAACCATCTTCTGACCAGGCAATGGAAGCGTCTAACGGGCCCATGAACATTTCATACAAGCGCAAGGTATCGGCCCCATATTGCTCAACAACATCGTCCGGGTTCACCACATTGCCCTTAGATTTAGACATTTTTTCGTTGCCTTCGCCGAGAATCATCCCTTGGTTGTAGAGCTTTTGGAAAGGTTCCTCGGTAGCCACGAGCCCCAAGTCATAGAGCACCATGTTCCAGAAACGGGCATAGAGCAAATGCAATACCGCGTGTTCGGCTCCACCAATGTAAAGGTCAACGTTCATCCAGTAATCAGCAGCTTCCTTGCTGATGAGTGCTTCACTGTTGTTTGGATCACAATAGCGGAGGAAGTACCAGGAAGATCCAGCCCACTGTGGCATGGTATTCGTTTCTCGACGTCCTTTCATGCCGGTCTTTGGATCAGTGACATATAACCAATCAGTGAAATTGGCCAGTGGCGATTCGCCCGTACCACTCGGTTTAATATCTGCCCCTGTTGGCAATAATAATGGCAGTTCCTCTTCTGGGACGGTAGTTGTTGTGCCGTCTTCCCAGTGAATAATAGGGATTGGTTCGCCCCAGTAACGTTGTCTGGAGAAGACCCAGTCTCGCAAGCGATAAGACACGGAGCGTTCGCCGATACCATTTTTCTCAATGTATTCACCAATTTTAGCGATAGCTTCTTCAGTATTCAGTCCATCGATCAATGGTGAGTTGATATGCTTTCCGTCTCCACTGTACGGCAACGATTCGTCATTTTCACTCGCAATCACGGGTACGATAGGCAGATCATATTTCGTTGCAAATTCGTAGTCACGTTCATCGTGTGCCGGGCAAGCCATGATGGCCCCAAAGCCGTACGAGGCAAGGACATAATCAGCAATCCAAATTGGCATCTTTTCGCCACTTAATGGATTGATCGCATAAGCCCCAGTGAAGACGCCCGTTTTATTTTTGTCCAAATCTGTCCGCTCTAGGTCACTCTTGTGGGCAGCTTCGTCAATATAAGCTTCCACACTGGCTTTTTGTTCTGGCGTTGTGATCTGTTTTACCAAGTCATGTTCCGGCGCCAAAACGCAGAACGTTGCCCCATAAAGCGTATCTAGGCGAGTCGTAAAAATTTGGAACGAAAGCGTGCTATCAGCTACTTGGAAGGTAACGTTGCCTCCTTCTGAACGTCCGATCCAGTGACGTTGCATTTCCTTGATGCTTTCTGGCCAATCAAGCTGATCCAAGTTGGAAAGCAAACGATCCGCATAGGCAGTAATCTTGAGCATCCATTGTTTCATTGGCTTGCGGACCACTGGGAAGCCTCCCCGCTCGGTCTTGCCATCGATTACTTCTTCATTGGCGAGCACAGTCCCTAAATCCTCACTCCAGTTAACCATCACTTCATCTTCATAGGCGAGCCCTTTTTCATATAACTTTTCAAAAATCCACTGCGTCCATTTGAAGAATTCCGGATCGGTGGTGTTGATTTCCCGGCTCCAGTCATAGCTAAAACCGAGGGATTGAATTTGTCGTTTGAAGTTCGCAATATTGGCTTTGGTGAAGTCTTTGGGATCATTACCTGTATCCAAAGCATACTGTTCCGCTGGCAAGCCGAATGCGTCCCACCCCATAGGATGCATCACATTGTAGCCTTGTGCCCGTTTGTAGCGGGCAACAATATCTGTAGCGGTGTACCCTTCTGGATGTCCCACATGCAGTCCTTGTCCAGATGGGTAAGGGAACATATCTAAAACATAATACTTTTTCTTGTTGTGATCGATCGTGGCGCGATAGGTTTGGTTTTCGAGCCAAAAATCCTGCCATTTCTTTTCGATAATTTGATGATTGTAATTCATTTTCTACTCCTTTCACAAGAAAACGCCCCATCTATGCTAAGCACAGACAGGGCGTTGCGCGCGGTACCACCTATCAATTCATCTTTTCCTACCCGATAACGCGGGCGAAGCGTCGAATTTAGTCGCAACTCTCAGTGCGTTTTCACTCGAATAAGCCTCAGATGAGTTCATAAGTGCTTTCTCTGTGTTCACACCAACCACACAGTCGCTGAAAGAGGCGCCTTATTACTAATTCTGATTGTTTTTTATTATCGTGGATTCTCATTAAAAATGCAAGTCACATCTGTCACTCTAATTGAACGATGAGTGGAGCAAGTGAGAAGCGTAAAAATGTCCACTAGTCTTATTTGCCTGGAATCACCAAGGTCTGCCCCGGTTGAATCAAGGCATTTGCTGAACCTAAGTGGTTGGCAGAAACCAACTCAGATAATGACACGCCATGATTGAGCGCAATGCGATACAAATTATCGCCCGCTTTAATCGTATACGTTTTTTTGGTTTGTGGCGTGTTGGTATCTACCCGATTCCCCACAGCGACACCTGGTTTGGCTGTTTGGGTTGTTTGTTGTGACGTGGCTTGACTTCCTGTCACTTTGAGCACTTGACCCACATATAAGTTCGCATTAGTCAACCCATTGAGGCTGCGCAATTGTTGTAAAGTTAATCCATGAGTCTGCGCAATGTGCCATTGCGTGTCACCGGCTTTGACGGTGTAAGTGCCTGATACACTTGTTGCACTAGATGAACTAGAGTGACTTGGCGTGGTTGTCGCTGGTTTAGACGTATGTGATGCACTGCTACCTGGAGCGTAGAGCACTTGGCCTGGGAAGATCAAGTTAGAGCTCAAGCCATTCGCTTGCTTCACTGCATCGATCGTTGTTCCTAACGCCTGCGCTACCGTCCATAACCCATCGCCTGCTTTTACTGTGTAGCTCTTCGCGCCACTGCTTGGCTTATTGGTCGATTGGTTGTGGCTGGAGCTGTTGGCATTATTGCTGGAGCTGTTCCCTGGAGCGTAGAGCACTTGGCCTGGGAAGATCAAATTAGAGCTCAAGCCGTTCGCTTGTTTCACCGCATCGATCGTTGTCCCTAACGCCTGTGCCACCGTCCATAGCCCGTCGCCTGCTTTTACCGTGTAGCTCTTTGCGCCACTGCTTGGCTTATTGGTCGATTGGTTGTGACTGGAGCTGTTGGCATTATTGCTGGAGCTGTCCCCTGAAGCGTAGAGTACTTGACCTGGGAAGATCAAATTAGAGCTCAAGCCATTCGCTTGCTTCACCGCATCAATCGTTGTCCCTAACGCCTGCGCTACTGTCCATAGCCCGTCGCCTGCTTTTACCGTGTAGCTCTTCGCGCCACTGGTTGGCTTGTTGGTCGATTGGTTGTGACTTGAGTTGTTGGAACTATTGTGGCTGGAGCTGTTCCCTGGAGCGTAGAGCACTTGACCTGGGAAGATCAAGTTGGAGCTCAAGCCATTCGCTTGCTTCACTGCATCGATCGTTGTCCCTAACGCTTGCGCTACTGTCCATAGCCCGTCGCCTGCTTTTACCGTGTAGCTCTTCGCGCCACTGGTTGGCTTATTGGTCGATTGGTTGTTGTTGCTGGAAGACTGGTTTGACCCACTACCAGGTGTATCAAAACGTGTTAAATCATATTGTGCAATAATACTATTTAACTTTCCAGCATAGGCTGTATCTGTCGCATAACGACCAGTAAGATAAGCTGTCGCATCCTGATAAGAATTCGTGTTGGCTTTCCATGCGCCAGCATAGTAGTTTGGATCCCAATCGGTCCCATTTTTAATCAAATTCACATAGTCAGATAGCGATTCATAGTAAGTTGGGTAAGCGCGGAATGCCGCCTGGATTTGGTAATAGTTACCATAACCATCGTCTTCCAAAGTATTCATCGTCACAGAATGCCCGTTATAGGATCCCTTCATCCCAAATAGGTTATTAGCTGGTGCTTGTGACAGCGTACTGGAGCCATAACCAGATTCCAATGCGGCCTGTGCCATCATGACCGAAGCATACAGCCCATTTTTGCCGGCGAGGTCCTGTGCATATTTAGCAATACTCTGTAGGAATGGATTATTCACATTATAATTCTGTGCTTGCGGCGCTGCCTGGACCACAGCTTCCTGCTGGGTTGCACCAAAAGCGGCAACCGCTAATACGGAGCCAAATAATGTGGCTCCGATTTTTATCGTTTGTTTGCTTGGTTGCTGACTACTCACTACCGATTTCCCCCTTAGTCCTGTTAATCGAGTGTTCTCTCCGTTCCATTATATAGTATTCATCAGATACGACGTGGTGAACACAGAAGTTTGATTTAATAAATTAACAATTGTCACCATCTTGTAATAATAACACAAGTAGCGTCGTATTTCCTTTTCTTTTTAACCATTCACTAAGGGAAAAACACCGCTATCATTCTTGATTCATTGCCCTTTTTTATCACAGCCAATGCTATAATGAGCACAGATTGGTCACTTCTCCAGCACCATGCAGAAAATGATCAAATATCCTTTCAACAAAGCGAGGAATTAAGATGCCAAATAATATTATTGCCGTGACCCATCACTATCTCAAGGAGTGGTTACGTCCAGGGCAAATTGCCGTCGATGCCACGGTTGGACAAGGGTTTGACACTCAGCAACTTGCTGAATACGTGGGAAAAACTGGGCATGTGTATGGATTTGATATTCAAGCTACTGCCATTAAAGCAACTACTGAGCGCTTGGCAGCTGCTCATTTGAATGAACGGGTCACGCTCTATCATGCGGGGCACGAACAGCTCGATGCCTTGTTGCCTAAGGAGGTTACGATCGATTTAGCCATTTTTAATCTCGGTTATTTGCCTCATGGTGATAAAACGATCATTACCCACCCAGAAACGACTCTTGCCGCCATTCGCCAAATATTGAATCGTCTCAACGTCAATGGACATCTGCTCATTGCTGCCTATATTGGACATCCAGGGGGGCATGAGGAGTATGAAGCTATCACTGAATATCTCACGGCACTCGACCAACGCCAATTTACTGTTGGCCGATTTGAATTTATTAATCAAAAGAATTACCCACCAAAATTACTCACGATAGAAAGAAGGCCGCAACGTGAATCCTAAAGCGTCTCTGATGCAGCATTGGCCCATTATTATTAGCCATCTGCTGCTGATACTCATTACTTTGTTTATTCCTGGCATGTTTAATTGGTCTATCGACACATGGGAATCCTTTCAGTTAATTCCGCTCGTGACATTGATGGCCTTGCTATTTATCTTGCAGCAATTCTACTTCCTATTTACCAATCAGCGCACAATGACACTGATCAGCACACCAAAAGCCTTGCTGCTATATGAAATTGTTTATGCAGTACTCGCCATTTTTTATTGGTCACAAACTTTAGGGTTGACGCGCTATCTCGTCTTTATTCACTGGGCGCTGGTACATTCCTATATCGTTAGCCAAAGCATCCATCCTTTATTGAGTGTTGTCGTCTTTGGCCTCCAGCTCACTCTGTTTCAAGCTAATCTCAATGAAGCGATTGGGAAAATCATCGCTACGGGTTGGTTAAATCTTACCAGTAGCTGTTTATTGATCGCTATCTACCTGATTATTGCTAGCAAAACCCTACCATTCGTTGGATCTTGGAAGCCACGCCTCCTAATGATAAGTTTTCTGCTCTTAGTGATAGCTACTGGTGTGAGTCATTTTTTGACTGCATTCACGCTCATGCAAACGCTACTTAGCATTTTCGTTCCGCTTCTACTCACGATTGGTGTGCTATTTCTTTTGCAACATCCACTCACTAAAAGACATCAAACTAAATAGATGAAAGCTTAAGGTAATTTAGAGTAGTCCTTCCGCGCGCATACTAAAAAAGCCTGTTTCGCCAATGATGAGATGATCCAGCACATCAATCCCAATCATTTCACCAGCCTGTACTAGTCGCTCGGTGAAGTCTAAATCGGCCTGTGATGGCTCTGTATTACCAGACGGATGATTATGGGCCACGATGATGTGCGCTGAGGCTGTACGCACAGCTTCCTTAAAAATTTCTCTAGGATGGGCGACAGAGGTATTCAAGGAACCAATAAAAATCGTCTTTTGACGCAAAATTTCATTCTTCGTATTTAAAAACAAGACGACAACGTGTTCTTGCTCCAGGTCCTTCAATACGGAAACAAAGTAGTTGCCTGCTGCCTCACAGCTCGTGATGGGGCCATGCTTGAGTCGCTTTTCCCGCTCAATTCGCTCGCCCAATGCGATGCTCGCCATCAACCGCAACGCTTTCGAAGGGCCAATTCCGGAAATTTGGGTGAGTTCTTCATAGGTGGCATGTTTTAGGGCAAACAATGTCTCAAAATGATTCAACAAGCGCATGGCAAGTTGGACCGCATTCTCACCCTGTTGCCCGCTACCGAGTAGAACGGCTAACAGTTCATAAGTGGGCAACGCCTCACTGCCATACGCTGCCATCCGTTCACGTGGTCGCATCATTTCCGGCATTTCCTTAATGCGAAGCGAACCTTCCATTGTCGCCTGATTATTTTTTGAAACAGGGGAAAGAGTTGGGGAGTTGGTTACTTCTATCGGCTGCTCTGCCATTTCTAATCACCTCGTCCATAAATACGTTCAAAAGCTAAAAGAATGATGAAATCTGCTAAAATTTTCAAGTCGTTGCCGAAATGCTATGCTGCATATTTATCGCTAAATACGCACTCATAAAAAAATTGCACCGAGTCTGCGGTGCAATTTTTTTATTGATTAAGCTTTCAATTCGGCAATGCGGTCACGTGTGGCTTGCCATTTTTCTTGGTACTGCGCACCTTTTTCGCGTTCTTTTTGAACAACAGCTTCTGGTGCATTCTTAACGAATCCTTGATTGGCCAGTTTTTTCTCCACGCGTTCCACTTCACTCTGCCATTTCTTCGCTTCTTGTTCCAAGCGAGCAATTTCTTCATCCAGATCAATCATCCCTGCGAGTGGCAGGTACACATTTCCACCAGCAAAGAAGAGCGCGACAGCTTTATCAGGAACACGCAAGTCCGTGGCAATCGTGAGATGCTCTGGATTTAAGAAGCGTTCCACATAAGAAGCATTGGCAATAAGCATCGTCTTAGTAGCTTCATCGGCAGGCTTGATCATAATATCAATAGGCTTCGATAGGGGAACATTATTCTCATTGCGAGCATTTCTGATGGCACGAATGAGGCTGATTAACTGTTCCATCTGCTTGGATGCTTCGGTATTCATTTGTTCCTTATGAACAGTTGGGTAAGCAGCAGTCACAATAGTGTCCCCTTCATGCGGGACTTCTTGCCAAATGGCTTCAGTGAAGAATGGCATGATTGGGTGCAATAGACGTAATACCTGGTCTAAGGTATAGGCTAATACACTGCGCGTCGTCTGTTTAGCTGCTTCATCATCACCATTGAGCACTTCTTTACTCATTTCAATGTACCAGTCACAGAAGTCATCCCAAATGAAGTGATAGAGTTTATCACCAGCTACCCCGAATTCAAAACTAGCGAAGTACTTCGTTACTTGGTCGATAGTTTCATTTAAGCGGGTTAAAATCCATTGGTCCTGGATCGCTGTCACATTGTCGAGTGAGAGATCGTCATAAGTCATACCATCCAAATTCATCAGCATGTAACGGCTAGCGTTCCAAATCTTGTTGATGAAGTTCCAAGCGGCTTCTAATTTTTCTGGATAGTAGCGGATATCCTGACCAGGCGTTGATCCGGTAGCCAAGAACCAACGTAAGGCGTCGGCCCCATATTGATCAACCACGTCCATTGGATCCACCCCGTTACCGAGCGACTTAGACATCTTGCGACCTTCTTTATCGCGAATCAACCCATGGATCAACACATTCTTAAATGGACGGTGCCCAGTGAATTCCAGCGATTGGAAGATCATCCGACTCACCCAGAAGAAGATGATGTCGTATCCTGTCACTAAAGTATCGGTTGGGAAGTAACGCTTAAAGTCTTTGGCTTCGGTATCGGGCCAACCCATGGTACTGAATGGCCATAATGCAGAACTAAACCACGTATCTAAGACATCGGTTTCCCGTTCCCAGTTTTCTTCGTCTGCTGGGGCTTCCATCCCCACATAAACTTCGCCGGTTTGTTTGTGATACCACGCTGGAATCTGATGTCCCCACCAGAGTTGGCGAGAAATCACCCAATCATGCACATTTTCCATCCAACTGAGGAACGTCTGTTCAAAGCGTTCTGGATAGAAGTCTACGCGCTCTTCGGATTGTTGGTTAGCAATGGCTTGTTTTGCTAATTTGTCCATCTTCACAAACCACTGGGTCGATAAACGAGGCTCAACGATGGCACCAGAGCGTTCCGAATGACCAACACTGTGGGTAATCTCTTCGGTCTTGATCAAATACCCCTCTGCTTCGAGGTCCTTGACAATAGCTTTACGGCACTCTTCCCGCGTCATGCCTGCATATTTGCCCGCCTTGTCATTCATCGTTGCATCATCATTCATCACATTGATGCGCGGCAAATCATGACGATTGCCAACCGCAAAGTCGTTAGGATCATGCGCTGGTGTGATCTTCACTACCCCAGTCCCAAATTCACGATCAACATAATCATCCGCCACAATAGGAATTTCGCGACCGACAAGCGGAAGAATAACGGTCTTCCCAACCAAATCTTGGTAACGATCGTCTTTTGGATTTACGGCTACTGCGGTATCTCCTAACATAGTTTCGGGACGCGTAGTGGCCAATTCAACACTGCCGCTGCCATCTGCTAATGGATAGCGCAAATGCCAGAAATGTCCAGGATCATCACGATATTCCACCTCAATATCGGATAGTGCGGTCTTAAATTCTGGGTCCCAGTTGATGATATATTCTCCGCGGTAAATCAATCCCTTGTTATACAGATCGACAAAGACCTTCCGTACCGCCTGATTCAAGCCCTCATCCAAAGTGAAACGTTCACGGCTGTAATCAACGGAAATGCCCATCTTCGCCCATTGTTTTCTGATGGTTGAAGCATAGTCTTCTTTCCATTCCCATGTTTTTTCGATAAATTTTTCCCGACCAATGTCGTAACGCGAAAGGCCTTCCTCTTCGCGCAGCTTCGCTTCAACCTTCGCTTGGGTCGCAATTCCCGCATGGTCCATCCCTGGTAACCACAGCGTATCAAAGCCTTGCATCCGTTTTTGACGAATGATCATGTCCTGAAGCGTCACATCCCAAGCATGGCCTAAATGCAACTTCCCAGTCACGTTCGGCGGTGGGATCACCACTGAGTACGCCGGTACACTCTGATCGCCATTGGGTTCAAATACTTTCTGTTTCAGCCATTCATCATAACGACCTGTTTCCACTTGCTTTGGATCGTATTTTTTTGGCATTTCAATCTCTTGCATTGCGTTCTCTCCTTTACCTACAGTCATATCAAAAGAAAAGCCCTATTCTCCTTTGAGAATAGGGCGCAGTAGCACGGTACCACCTATATTTATTACTTGTTAGATAACGGCTCCACACCGGACGACATGCGTCAGTTTGTAAGCTACATTGATGGACTTCTCTGTATCATTCTCACCACTAGATACTCGCTAAAAGAGAAGGGAGTCATCAACCTCTTACGCTCTACTTTTCCTTATATGCAGATGACAACAGAATAGCAGGCTTACCTCTTTTTTGCAACCTTTTCTTCTGCCAAACGCCATCTAGTATCATTCGCGACACTGATATTATTTTCCTTTGTGATTCCAGTAGAGTGAGATTCCAAACAACACTGCTGCTAAGCCTAAGAGCCAGTACCAATTCAAATAAATAGCACCAATAATTACCACAGCGCAGGCGCCGAGCCACCATTGACTCAATGGGATCTTGTTGTTCATCGCTGCCTCTTCCTTTCTCTATCATCCTTTATCTTTACTTAGGACGTTTGATCTTACCTTGCCATTCACCAAAGCCATCTTCTAGAATATAGATCTCTTGGTAGCCTGCTTGCTTCAATAAGCGTGCCATCCGCGTAGCAACGTTCATCCCATCATCATAGAGGAAAATGGGTTTAGTTTTGCTGAGACCTGGTAAGTTTTCTTTGGATTGAGAGTAAGGAATATTGCGCGCTCCTAGGATATGCGCCGATTCATATTCTTGTGCTTCACGAACATCGATCACCTGGGCTTGGCGCATTTGGTTATGAAAGTCTTCTTGTGAAAGCAATTTTGCACTACCACGGCGCATCCACCACATGTAGAACAAATAAAGCAGATAAGCCACAATTAAAACAATAATAATAATGAATAAAATTTGAAATCCTGAGATTTGTACACCCATGTTCACTACACTCACTTTCTATCTCGCCATTAGTCGTTGTCTAACACTAAAGAAGCCGCCCCGATAATGCCAGCGTCATTGCCTAACGTTGCCAATTCAAGAGACAGACCCTCACGCAGTTGTGGGAACAAATTAGCTTCCAACGTTGGCCAGATGAAATTCAACATGAACTGGCCAGCGTTTGCGACACCTCCACCCAGCACAATCTTATCTGGGTTCGTCACACTCGCCATTTGACTGAGCGAAATTCCGAGGTAGTGCATAGATTCAGAGACAACGGCCAATCCGAGCGCATCATCAGCCTTAGCTGCATCGAAAATGGTTTTAGCGCTGACTTTTTTGTCTGATGCTAAGCGTTCAGCTAGAGGTGAGGAGTAGTTACCAGTACGTGCCAATTTTTCAGCGGTATGTACAATACCGGTGGCACTGGCGATGGTTTCAATGCAGCCCTTCTTACCACAAGTACAGTCAAAGGCATCTTCGGCTGTATTAACCACCATATGTCCTACTTCACCTGCAGCGCCTCGTCCAACTAAAAGATGCCCATCACAGATGATGCCACCGCCGACACCGGTGCCCAAGGTAACAAACACTACGTTGTCACTACCTTCAGCGGCACCTTTTGCTTGCTCTCCTAAGGCAGCTACATTTGCATCATTTTCAACAGCTACTTTGGCATTAGGAAGCACCTCTTGAAAGGCAGCGCGGACATTGATGGTACGATCCCAACCGAGGTTATAAGCTCCAATAACCGTACCGTTTTCACGATTGATGCTTCCGGGCGATCCCATACCGACACCGATACAGTCATCCATGTCGAGATTTTTTTCTGCAATTTTATCTTTCAATGCTTGGATCAAATTTGGAATGATGTGTTCTCCGCTGTCACTGATATCCGTTTTGACCTTCCATTGATCCTTTATGGTTAATGCCTCATCGAATAAGCCAATCTTTGCAGTGGTACCGCCTAAATCAATTCCAAACAAATATTTTGCCATAAGTTCTTTTCCTCATCTTTCCGTTTATCCTAAATTCCTAATTTATAATACGCCGTGGTTCCAGATAATGACAGCACTTAATAATGCATAAATCGTAATTCCTAACCAGAAATGACGGCTTTTGCCTTCGCGATAATGCGCATTGATAATCAGCGTTCCCAACAGACCACCGACAATCCCTCCAACATGCCCCCAAATATCCACATTGGCCATGAAGAGATTAGCAACAATATTGAAAATTAATAGCCATTTATATTGCTGACCCATCGCCTGATAGAAGGGATTGCTCGGTTCCAAATAATCCATCGCCACAAAATAAGCGAATAATCCGAATAGAGCTGTACTTGCCCCGGCCGAGAAATTCACATTGAATTGGTAACTAAATAAATTACCCATGATGCCCCCGAGGAAGTAAAGGGTAAGGAAACGCCGCGAACCAACAATAGCTTCCACCTGATGCCCCAGGAAATAGAGCGTCACGGAGTTAAATAATAAATGCTCAAAGCCAAAATGGATGAACATCGGTGTCACTAGCCGCCAGAACTGCCCGGCTCTAGCAATGGCTGCAACGTCCTTTAACCCTAACGCATAGACGTATAAACGCCCCAGTGGAAATAGCGTGATAATACCGATAATGATTTGAATTGCCAATAAAACATTGGTGGCTGTTAGCTGTCGTTTTGTCACTACAAAACTCCTTCCCCATTCACTTAGGTGTGCTGTCACTTCAATGCCTTATTTTAGCATAACGCTTCCGTGCCGTGTACATTTGCCTTTATTCTTTAACTAAAGAATCCCCTACTGTTCGTTTCTTCATTGGCTAATAAAAAAACCCAGCACGGGCAGCTGGGTACATTTTGTGGAAATGACTTTCGTCAATAGCGAGGCTTATTTCACTTCGCGGAATAAGCACACTTTATGCAATTTAGGACTGTATTTTTTCAATTCTAAACGGTCTGGGTTATTACGGCGATTCTTTTCGGTTAAATAAACACGTTCGCCCTTCAGTTCAGTGTTTTCAAGAATGATATTTACGCGCATGGATGTCCCTCCTCATCTATTTAATCAGTAACGACAAAATATTATCATATCCATTAATGAAGATCAACCGCGACTTCACGAAAATCCTGGATTCTCCAATGAAATCATAAAGCAAATGCGATCTTATCATGATCACTAAGCCTTATTTACCAAAATACAAGTCTGTCACTTTGCGGGCTTGTTCAGCCGCAGTGGAATAAGCCCCATTGCTATTGATACCTGGCAGCACAACCGAAATAGCCATCTGGGGATCGTCAAACGGCGCATAGCCCACGAAGGTACTGTTGATAATCCCATCACCAACTTCGGCTGTCCCTGTTTTACCAGCAACAGTCACCGTAGACCCAGCAAACTCGGAATGCCCACTCCCATTCGTGCTATTCGTTACGCCCCAGAACCCGCGTTGAATCCGTTCAATGACATTCTGGGTCGCTTGGATCTGATTCAATAGTTTAGGTTGCGATTGATAAACAATTTGTTTTTGCCCGTTGTTTTCACCTTTGATTGGTGTTTGTTCGATCTGATCGAGAATATGCAGAGCCATGCGGTTACCGTTATTGGCAATGGTTGAGACATATTGATTTAATTGCATTGGGGTAAAGGTATCGAACTGCCCAAACGACAAGTCCAAGGCGTTTCCCGGTGTAGCTACGTCCCCAGTGATCCCACTGGCTTCATTAGGCAGATCAATTTCTGTTTTGGCTCCCAACCCAAATTGACGGTAAATGTAGCGCAATTTATTTGCTAATTGATCATCCAAATCCCCCAATGGCATATTAGCGTAGTACTCCGTCACGCCCCCAATAGCCATCGCCGTCTTGATCATGTAAACGTTCGAAGACACTTCTAGTGCTTGAATATCAGACAACGAGCGAGGGGCTGTTGATTCATTCGCCCACCAAGAGGCTTTCCGCGGTGTTCCTTGGAAGTACAAAGGTTCATCAACTTGAATGTTATCCGAGCCTTCTTTGAGTACGCCGTAGTAGTAACCAGCAGCGATTGTCGCTCCTTTGACTACAGATCCTGAGGTAAAGGACGAGGTGAATGTCCCTAAAGCATCATCCACAATCTGACCATCGTCATCCTTTTGGCGGCCAACAATACTGAGCAGCTCTCCTGTTTTGGGATTGGAGACAACGAAATAGATCGAACGGTTAGAGCCGGAGGCATGATTTTTCAAGTAGTCATCCGCAATACCTTCAATCTTCTTCTGTAAATCGGCATCAATCGTCAATTTAACGGTGTCCCCTTGTTTGCCAGCATAGTCTACCGATGTTTGAGCCACTTCTCCATTTTGATTGATTTCTGTCTTGTAACGCGTTTTTGCGCCGCGCAGAAACTCATCAAAAGTTTGTTCAATATAACTGTTTCCCACGCGATCATTGCGAGCATAGCCCTGTGCGAGATAAGCAGCGGCTTGATCTTCTGGTAGCCCGCGACTTTCAGACGTCACGCCTCCCAGTACACTCTTCAAAAGGTCACCTTCTGGATAAGTGCGTTTCCAGTCCATTCCCGTAGAAACTCCCGGCAAAGATTCAATATTTTCGCTCACTCGTGCAATTTCTTCCGTGGTCACCTTGTCATTTTTGATGTAGGTCGGTGACATGGCGTAGGCAGCATTCATTTTTTTATAAATAGCTGCCGCTTCTTTTTGCTGATCATTAAATTGAATCTCTTCATCACTTACATGCTTCAATTGTGCTTCGTTGAGTGCAGAGCCTTCTAATTGCTTTTCTTTATCATCCAAGCGCTCATTGACCGTTTTTTCATTGGAAGCAATCCAATAATCCTTGAGATCACGCTCCTGCAATCCATCCGTATTCATCTCAATGAGCCCCGCTAAACGGTCAGCGGTATTCGCCATGTCAGCACCTGAAACGGAAGGCCCACGCGTATAGGAGATCGCTTCGAGTCCCTCATTATCCACCAGACGCTTGCCATTCCGATCTTCGATGTACCCTCTTGGCACCGAACTTTCTGCAATATTGGTCTGCGTCATGGTCACCAATTGTTCAAAGGTATGCCCATTGACAATCTGTAAATCTGCTAATCGCACCAATAAAATCGCGAAAAGCGCAAAGACAACGACTAGTACAACATTTAAGCGATTGAGGTAGCGTTGCCAGCTCGGTTTACGCTTGGGATTATCGCGATGACTCGTGGCCGTCCGTCGCAGGTGAAATTTTGCTGTCTTGGAAGGCACAGATGGTTTACGTTTTAAGAATCCCTGCCAGCGTTCTGCTGGTCGTTTAGTTGCTTTATCTTGCTTCTTCGTATTGCTTGTTGATTTAGAGTTGACTGTTTTTTTCATTTTTTCAGATGCTGTTTGCTGCTTGGTGTGCCGGCGTATAATCCGACGCACATGCGCGCCATGACGATGGGGTGCTTTTTTGTTCTCTTTTGTCCCCTTTTGCTTTTCATCGTCCACGGCTCCACCTACTTTCCAGAAAAATCTTCATACCCTCCCATTATAACCATAATTTTTACAATTGAACATGAGTAACCCAAAATCTACCACCAGGTTATGTCTTTTTTAAGGTTAATTATCACCTATGACTTGTCTATTATTCCTCTCTTTTTATATTAGCTTATACTAGCCATTTCCTTCTAGTGCAAGGACTATAAATATCCTCTTAACATCTTATATCCAACTACTTTTCCTGCAGTTCCAGGTTATTGATGACTTCTTAAGGTGGGGAGTAGCGCCTTTTTTAGGGAGATGTTTTATGCTAGAGTGAAAACTATCAAAGAATTGAAGGGTGGCCTCAATCATGTTTTCAGCCTGGCGGCACTTACGCCTTAAACCATGGCAGGCAATCGGCCTCAGTGCACTCATCCCTGTTGCCATTGTTTTTATCTATTATTGCTTTGCGGGGGTTTTCCCATTTGGTAACAACACAACCATGACCGTTGATCTTGGCCAACAATATGTCGATTTCTATGAATACTTTCGCAATGTGTGGCATGGCCAATGGGATCAGCTATTTTATTCATTCCAAAAGGGATATGGTGGTGAAATGGTCGGCACCTGGGCCTATTATCTATTGAGTCCCACGCTCATTCTGACGGCACTTCTGCCCCAACAATTTCTGTCTGTTGGCATCTGGCTGATGGTAATTATTAAGATCGGTGTAGCTGGTGCGAGTTTCCACTATCTACTGATCAAGCGCTACCGAGAGATCACGCTCGGTAGTTTACTGTTTGCGATCAGCTACGCACTAATGGGCTACTTCAGTGCTAATCAGTTAAATATCATGTGGCTGGATGCCGTAGCCCTATTACCTTTTGTGATCGAAGGTGTTGAGCGGATTGTGCAATCCCCCAATGCCTCTTGGCGAAAAATCTTGCCTTATACGCTCTGGTTAGCATTTGCCATCTTGACTAATTACTATATGGGATACATGATCTGCTTATTTTTAGTTTTCTACTTCCCATTCGCTCTAGTGGAGCACCGTCAACATTTTCATTCCAACAAAAAATGGCACTGGCGCAGTTTACGGCGTGCCATCATAAAATTTGGGGTTGCTTCTCTCCTCGCTGCAGCATTAGCAGCCGTTGTTTTATTACCAACGCTCTATTCGCTCTCCCTCAGCAAAGGAAGCTACACCGATTTTTCTTGGCGTACTCATTTCAATTTTTCGCTCCTTGATTTAATCAGTAAATTGATTGTCGGTGCGTTTAATTTCGATCAGATGCCGAGCGGTTACCCTAATATTTTTATTGGATCACTCGGCGTCATCAGTTTCCTATTGTATTTCATCCATCCTGCGCATACCCGCATAGAACGCTTGACCACGGCAGCAATTAGCCTGTTGTTGTTCTTTAGCATGACACAGTCGACATTCAATCTTATCTGGCACGGTTTTCAAAGTCCAATCTGGTATCCGTACCGTTACAGTTATGTGATCAGCTTTTTCATGTTATACGTTGGCTATCGCGCCTTCAGAAGGATTCGCGTCTTAACCTACCGTCAGTTGCTATTCATATTGGCCGTTGGTATCGTCAGTTTTGGTGCTCTATTTTGGCATCGCCAGGACTATAAATATTTGACAAACTGGCAACTCGTGATTAGTGCACTTTTCTATGTAGGGATCATTACGATCCTAACACTAAAAAAAATCCCACCCTATACGCGCTATTTACGTCTTAGTTTGGTACTATTAGTGATTGGTGAACTGAGTATCAATGAATTGTGGACACTCAATAGTCTGTCTTACATTAAACAGGACACTTTCACGGCCTTTATTACAAAAACCACACCAGTGATTAACCAGTGGAAACCGGATAGTACGACATTTTATCGCATGACGAAAACCTTCCAGCGTACGAAAAATGACGCCCATCAGTTGAACTATTATGACCTAAATCATTTCAATTCAACATTAGAGCGCAATGCCACCGTCTTCTTCGATCGTTTGGGCCAACCGACTAGTGACGGGTTCATCAACTATTTCAATGGCACATTAGTGAGCGATGCCTTCCTAGGAGTAAAATACTTCCTAACAAGCAATCAAAAGATGGCGGCGATTCATCAAGCCGATGCCATGACGCGCGCCGATCTGAACTGCTATGATATTGCCATGAATGATGGCGCTAATTACACCGTGTATGAGAATCCTCATTCGCTCGGCTTGGGGTTCGTTGCACCAGCAGCCATTCAAAACATGGCGATTAGCCAATTGACACCGATCGAATTACAGGATCAGTGGCTGCAGCTTTTTGAGGATAAGACAACATCCAAAGCTCCCGGAAAATCGTCTCAAACCTCCTCCCTGCAATTCTTTCAGGTGGAAAATTACGACGGGATCCAACTCATTAACGTGGAAGCGGCCCATCCTAACCGGGTCAATACATATTATGAGAAAAAAGACCGTACGCAGGACGCCTTCATTAATGTTAAAATAAAGATTAAAACCGATGATCCTTACTACCTCACTCTTCCAGGAAATCTGGACAGTGATGATGTAGAGTTCTATCTGAATGGCGAAAAAATGGCCTACGATACCTCTTTCCGCCATACGCAGGTCTACAATATTGCGGATAAGGCAAAAGGCGAAACATTGACATTCAGCTTAAAATTAAAAGCCAATCACTTGCTGCTCGACTATTTGAATCTCTATTCACTCGATCAGTCTGCGTTTAATCAAGTCATCCAAAAGGTGAAAACGCAACCGTTCAAAGTGACTGATTTTCATAATAGTCACTTTGCCGGAACAATCACTACAACCAAGGATCACCAACTGCTCACCCTCTCCTTCCCTTACAACGCTGGCTGGCACGCTACCCTAAATGGTAAAGAGGTCACGCCGGTTAGCGTGTTTGATGGTGGGTTCACCGGTATTCCCGTGGATACAAGTGGAACATACACCTTAAAGATGTCCTATCGACCGCCGTATCTCATTAGCGGAGCGATCCTATCTCTAATGTCAGTAGCGATCGTTGCAGCTATTTACCACTTATCTGCTCAATCAAATAGGAAAGAAAGAAAAAAGAAATAAACCCATGACACTCTTGAAACTCTTTTACGACAGCCTGGTGCACTACGCCGAGACCTTGCGCGCATTCTATCTCAATCTCAGACAGCGCCTCGGTTATTTTCTGCTTTTGAGTATTGTTTGTGTTTTGCCGATTCTCTATCCAATGACATCGGCGCTTAATTTATGGGAGAATAACCGCGAAACGATTATCCAGAGCATTCCCGACTTTACCGTGGAAAATAACCAGCTAAAAGCTAATGATGACACCAAACCTTTCATCAATAAAACCGATATGTTGGTTTATGCTTATGATCCGAACGATCAATTGAGTGACGAAGAACTCACGCGCTCCACGCCGATTGGTTTTTACTTCAAAACTGGTAAAACCGCCTTTACTCTGTCGGTACTCGGACAAACCGAACACTTCCCTTATGACGGACGTCAGGGGGATAGTGCTGCTCAGCGTCATTTCATTCGCTCGGTAACGACCTTACCGCATCCTTTGATCTATCTGAGTGCTTTCTTAACAGTGGTTATTACGCTCTTGATTGCTGCATTATTATTGAGCGTTGTCGTCAGCTTTATGCCACTCGCGATTAAATTGGAATTAAACTTTGGCCGAAAATTTAATCTGGCACTGATGGCAATGACACTACCCGTTGTCGTCATTGCGATCCTAAGTATTATGATGCCAGCACTCTTGCTCTCTTCTGTCCCATTAATCGTTCTCGTCGGTGGCTTCCGCTTGTTCTATCTCTCGCGCCATGTTCGTGTCGTTCCCCTCGACCCAGAAAAGTGGCAACAAGCCTGGAAAAAATTGAACCCCGACGACCTCAAAAAAATTCGTAATGGCCAACTAAGCGAAGAAGAATTAAAAGATCTGCTCAACGAAAATCATTCTAAATCCCAAGATGACAATCATAAGGACGATAACGACTCCTAACTAGAAAAAATCCGACTCCCTTTAAGGAATCGGATTTTTTTCTTATTTCGAACGTTTTTTGCGCCGCTCTTCACGGCGCAAACGTTGTTGTTTTTGCCGTGCCTTTTGGCGATGGTATTCTTTAATATTCCGCTCTAATTTCTTCTTGTACCCTGGTTTAACCTTTTGTTTCTTGGTACGCTGGATCATTCCATTAACGATTGGATCGCGCTTTGGTTCTTGCTTGCGGGCTTGCCGTTCATCCAACCCCTTCAAATCACGCCACTGTCCCTGCTGAATGTCCTTCACTTCAAAAACAATGCCGCGTTCTGCTAGCCATTCAATCGCTGGACGTTCATCAGGATGGTAGAGCGTTATTGCGCGTCCTGCTAAACCATTTCGTCCCGTCCGCCCCACGCGATGGATGAAGAATTCAATTTCTTTGGGGATTTCGTAGTTAACGACATCCGAAACCCCTTCAATATCAATGCCCCGACTCGCCAAGTCACTAGCTACCACATATTGGAACTCTAGGTCATTGATCTGGCGCATCACCCGCTTGCGTTCCCGGCTAGAGAGATTGCCATGAATTTTACCCACTTTAAACCCATGCGACTTGAGGTAGGAATACAATTCATCAACCGTCTCAATGGTGTTAGCGAAAATCAGCATCAAATATGGCTGTCCCATCGTCATAATTTCCGTCAGCAATTGCTTGCGATCTCGCCCGCGCACGGGGATCAAAATATTTTCAATGGTTGGCGCAATCAATTGGCGTTGATCAATCTTCACCCACACCGGATGATCCATATATTTGGTGAGGAAAGGCCGCAATTTATCAGGAATCGTTGCTGAGAAAACCGCCATTCGCAAATCTTTCGGCATGCGTCCAGCAATCTGATCGACCACTCCCAAGAATCCCATGTCTAGCGTCATATCCGCTTCATCAACAACAAAATCACTGACAGAATAAACATCAATGGCTTGCTGTTCAATCAAAGCCAACAAACGTCCCGGTGTCCCGATCACTAATTGGGGCGTATGGCGTTCGAGCTTCTCCGCTTGTTGCTGAGTATCGATCCCCCCGTAAGCCCGTTCAATATGTACCGTAAAGGGGAAATGTTGAACAATGGTCCGTGCCACTTGGTAGAGCTGTTCTGCTAACTCCCGGCTGGGTGCAGTAATGACCAATTGCGTCTTTTCTTCTTTGGTCAGACGATCCAATAATGGCAACATGAACGCGTGCGTTTTTCCAGAACCAGTCTGACTCTGTGCAACGACACTCTGTTTTTTATTAATCAGCGGAATAACTTTCGCTTGAATCGGCGTTGGTGCTTCAAATCCTAAAGCCTCAATCGCTGCCATTGTCGCCTCTGAAAAAGAAAACTGTGAAAAATTCATTGAAAAACCTCCTTAATGAGTCGGATTGCATTCGTTATCTGTTAACTCAATCGCAAATTATGCTAAACTAGACCTAGTATCATTACCCCTCAGCACGTGATGGCGAAAGCTTTTAGTTACGCCTGGGGGATTCCACTAGGGAAAACCAAGGAAAAAACGATGAAATCGCTGAGAATCCCAGTCTTAAACAACTGTGTTTGATCTTTGATTCATAGTGATTTCATTATAACGTATGAAAGGAAGGATGACATGTCCCAAACCCAGCCAAGACAATCTGGTTTAATCGTCCTTTTCGGTGCCACGGGAGATCTCGCTAGCCGAAAACTCTATCCTGCCATCTATCAGCTCTATCACCGTCACCTACTCAGTAAGCATTTTGCTGTTATTGGAACGGCACGCCGTGAATGGGATGACGACTATTTTCGCCAAGTGGTTGCCGATGCGCTGAAAAAAGCAGGTATCGAGGTTGAGGAAAAACGTCTCAAACAATTTCAAGATCATTTCTACTATGTTGCCAATGATGCCACCAAAGAGGAACATTTTACGATCTTAAAGGAAAAAATGCAGACACTCAAGGAAAAATTTTCGATTGAGAGTCGTTATCTCTATTATCTTTCCATTGCACCAAATCTTTTTGACGTGGCCACAAAACATTTGAAATCAAGCGGTATCATGACTATGGACGGGACGCACCGCGTGTTACTTGAGAAACCATTTGGCCATGATCGAACTTCCGCCAAAGCATTGAATGACACATTAGCAGAAACGTTCAGCAATGAAGACATCTACCGTATTGACCATTACATCGGCAAAGAAACCGTGCAAAACATCTGGTTTTTGCGACGTTTCAACCCGATGATCGAAGGCATTTGGAACTATCATTTTATCGATCATGTTCAAGTCACCCTCAGTGAAAATCTACCGGTAGGCTCACGTGGCGGCTACTATGATGACAATGGGGCTTTGTTAGACATGTTCCAAAATCATATCCTTCAAGTCATGTCTTTTGTCGGAATGGATCTCCCCCAAGAGAACACTGCGTCTGATCTTCATGCCAAAAAAGTGGCTTTTCTCCGTTCATTACCAACACTCAGTATGGAACAAGTACAGGAAAACATCGTGCGGGGTCAATATGATCAATCCAAAGACGGCAAACGGATCGCCTACCGCGACGAGGAACAAGTCGATGATGACAGTCTAACCGAAACCTACGTGGCGGGACGCTTGACTAGCCATGCCAAGCGCTGGCAAGGCGTGCCCTTCTACTTCCGTACGGGAAAGAATCTCAGTGCAGGGAAATACACTACCGTTGAATTGATCTTTAAATCCGATGGGGACCTGTCGGATAACCCTTCGCGTCTTTCCTTTGTGATCACACCGGAACTCGGCGCTAGAATCGTGCTCAATCAAAAAGAATTTGGGACGATCAAAAGCCAACAAGTTATGCCGTTTTGGCCAGACCAAGACGTGCTCGATAGCCTATATACCCCAGAATCCTACGAGTCCATTATCTACTGCGCTTTACGTGGCGATAAGACGATCTTCTCAACGATCGCTGAAATTGAGGAACAATGGCGCATTACGGATAGCATTGAGAGTGCCTGGGAAGCGATGCCAGCCCCAGACTTTCCCAATTATCCTGCCCTCTCTACCGGTCCAAAAGCCGCTGACGACTTACTCAAACGCGATGGCAGGCAATGGATCTATGAGCCACAGTGGGAGACGCCTAACCCCAAAGATTAAAACTTATCCACACAAAAAGGAGTTACGACACCTTCATATGTTGTCGTAACTCCTTTTTCAGTCTCTTAAAAATTAAAAGTCCCTTCGGCCTCGCGTTCTTGCTTAAATAGCTGACTCGCACGGTCTACTTCAGTAATGATGGCTTCACGTTCCTCTGCACTATAGGCCGTTGCCCCACTCGCTTTGGCATGGCCACCGCCATGATGATTTTCAGCAATTTCATTGATTGCTGGTCCCTTTGAACGGAAATGTACACGGTGTTCGCCACCTTCGCGTTCCACGAAGATTACCCATGCCACAACCCCTTTGATGGACCCTGGCAATTGCACAATTTTGTGTGTTTCTGCTTCGGTAAGGGACAGCTGTTGCATCAAAGCTTGACTGATAGTGACATAGCTGACTAACCCATCTGGAGTCACCGTCATTTGTTCCAAGACATAGCCCTGCAATTTTGCTTGAGCAACGGTTTGAGTATTGGCCAGTTGCATTAATTCGCTAGCAGGGAAGCTGTAACTCATCAATTCGCCTGCAATCCGCATGGTTTCTGGCGTCGTCGTATCAAACAAGAAACGCCCGGTATCGCCTACGATTCCTAAGAATAAAGCCTTTGCGCCTTCAACCGATAATTTAAGCGGATTATCCTCGGAAAGAATCACTTGAGCCCAAATCTCACTCACTGAGCTTGCTTCTTCTTCCACATACAATAAATCGCCATATGGATCGCGGTTGGGATGGTGGTCAACCTTAATCAGTTGACGGCCTGTATTAAAGCGCTGATCGTCGATGCGAGGGGTGTCTGCCGTATCGTTAACGATAACCAAGGCATCTTTATACGTCTCATCGGAAATTTGATCCATAGTACCAATGTAGGCCAACGTTGGTTCATCAAACCCTACCGCATAGACTTTCTTATCAGGATAGGTGGTGCGTAGACTGTCGCGTAATCCCAATTGTGAGCCAACCGCATCAGGATCGGGATGAATATGGCGGTGAATAATAATCGTGTCGCTAGCTTCAATAGCTGCTAAAATTTCTTTGAACATGCAGGATCTCCTTTACTCTTTTAATGATTAATAATGACGGTCTAATCGTTCTTCGCGCTCGTCTTCTTCTAGTTCAAGTAGCCTCATGGTGGCTTTGGCAACCGTTACCCGTCCGTAACGCACCTCGGCTGCAATCTGATGCTCCTTGCCCTCCGTGTTCACCAAGCGCATATCAATTTCCACCAAGGCCTGTAAATGAACAGGCTTCAGATAGGTGAACGTGACTTGCTGAGTAATCGCTCGCAACTGGAGGACACTCGTTGCAAACTTCTCAGCGGTCAATGATAACATACTCATCAGGATACTACTGGATAATTTTTCATTGTCGTCCGCAATAAATTGATCAGGATAGAAATGATAACGGGCCCGCTCTTCCCCCTCGTTGCTGACCCATTGAACCTTTCTGGCAATCATGGATTCCATGCGGTACTCATTAGGCACGGTCTGACGCCCCAATGACATCGTTTCTAAGACATCCTGGCGCGTAACTACCCCAACTAGATGGTGATGATCATCAACAACCGGCATGAGGTCGATATGTGCCCACAGCATCATCTGGGCAATACTAGATACGCTCATGTTCCCCTTCGTTACCATAGGATCAGCAGTCATCACTTCAGTAATTGGCGTAGTGGCCTCATGTCCATAGATATCCTTCAAGGTCACAATGCCTTTAATGCGGCCTGACTTGTCCAGTACAGGATAACGCGAATGGCTCGATAAACGATTTTGGTGATGGTAAGCGGCTACCGTGTCGGTATCCCTCAAGTAAGTCACTTGATTGAGCGGGATATAAATATCATCAATGAACAGCACTTTTTCATTGAGCGCTCGTTCCAGGAGGGCTTTGTTGATCAAATTCACCGTTGTAAAGGTATCGAACGCCGATCCAATAATCGGAATCCCTTTTTGATCAGCCAGTCGTTTCACCGCATCACTCGGTTCAAACCCTCCTGTGATGATAACAGGCATCTGTTCTGTTAGGCCCAGTCGTTGCACTGCTTCACGGTCACCAACAATCATCAGCACATTGGGTTCAACATAGTGGCGAATCGATGACTCATCCATCGCCGCAATGATGAATTTCTTCACTGGGCGATTTACCCCAACGCTTCCTCCCATCACTTCGCCATTGATCAAATTGATTAATTCTTCAATGATCACCGGCTTAGTCTGTTCTTGGTTAAATCCTTCAATACGAATGGTCCCCACTCGATCAATGGTCTGTACGAGACGACGATTTTCTGCCTCCTTTATGGCAGAATAGGCAGTGCCTTCCGAGACGGAAAGATTATGAGCAATACTGCGCACGGATAAGCGCGAATTAATCGGCAAATTTTCGATGTAGGCGAGTACCTTTTCATGTTTGGTCGCCATCACGTCCTCTCCCTTCTGTATGAGTGGTTGGCTGATGCCTTTCATAGGTCAATGGCAATGGGATTGGCGAGTATTGGCCTTGTTCAAAATGACTCAATGTCACCCCCAACAAGCGCACACCTTGCATCGCATCACCATAATTATCCCATAAACGTTGTGCATAAAAATAAATATCTTCGTAACTTTGGATCGCTTGTTTCAGTGAAAGTTGGCGCGTACTCGTTTGAAAATTACTATAACGGAATTTCAATGTCACCACCTGCCCATGAAGATGGCGTTTGGTCACATGTTCTGCGACTTGACGCGATAACTGACGCAACGTTTCACTGATTTGTGCTTCATCATAGACATAGGGATAGAGAGTGGTTTCATTGCCAACCGATTTTCGCACTCGGGTCGTCTTCACAGGACGATTGTCTACTCCGCGCACACGTTCATAGATAGCAATCCCCGTCTTACCAAAATATTTTAAACAATCTTCCTGACTGAGTGTACGCAATTCGCGCCCCGTAGTGATTCCCAATTGATGAAGTTTTTCACTGCTACGTTTGCCGATACCGTAAATATCTTCCACCGGCAAACGATCAATAAAGGCTAAGGCCTGATCGGGCGGAATTACAGTGATGCCGTGCGGTTTATGGTAATCAGAAGCAAGCTTCGCAATAAATTTATTGTAGGAAACACCAATGCTACAGGTGAGATGTAATTCTTGGGCGATGGTGCGTTGAATATCCTGAGCAACATAAAGAGCTGATGGAATCCCCTTCTTATTCGCGGTGACGTCAAGAAATGCCTCATCAATCGATAAAGGTTCGATCTTGTCGGTGTAGCGTTTAAAAATCGCTCGCACTTCGTTAGACACCTGGCGATAATAGTCGTGACGGCCGCGGACAAATATCCCTTGTGGACACAGTTCATACGCTTCTTGCGCACTCATGGCCGAATGCACTCCATAGCGGCGGGCCTCATAGCTAGCCGTTGCTACTACGCCTTTGCCACTCGTTTCTTTGGGATGACGAGCAATAATGACGGGTTTATTACGTAGTTCAGGGTGGTCGCGCTGTTCAATCGATGCGTAAAAGGCATCCATATCGACATGCAAGATTTTCCGCTCTTCCTTGGTATAGGGTTCATCAAATTCAAGAATACCAATTTGCCGCATACCACACCTCCTTCAAAACCGCACCCGTTCTTATTGGTCAGTCTCGCGGCCCCTTGATAGGATTGATATAGAGGTGATCTGCCAGCTGGCGACTTAAGGTATAGGTTTTATCACCATGCCGAATCGACAGTTCATCCTCTTTCTTCTCAAGTAGTTGATACGTCTCCTCTAATTTAAGATGTAGGGCATCGATACTTTCCAAAAATTCGCGTTGATCAGTGACACGCCGCAACTGGAAATACTCCCCCTCATCTAAACCACTGAGGCGGTAGTTGACCATATCAGGCATAGCCCCATCCTTAGCCGGGATTAACCCACCGTGCGGACAATATTTGGGAAAATCCAAATACGCTTCCATACGATCAATAAAAGCCCCCGAAGCATGGTGTTCGAGGTCTTCTGCCTCCTCATGAACCTCTTCCCAAGAATATCCCAGCTTATTGTAGAGGAACACCTCCCAAATGCGATGACGCCGGATAACCAATGCTGCAAAAGAACGTCCCGCCGGTGTCAAAGACACCCCTTGATAAGGCGTATTCTTCACCAAGCCTTCGCGTTGGAGGCGATTGATCATTTCACTGACCGATGCCGCAGAGACACTTAAACTATCACTGATCGCTTTGTTGCTGACGCAATCAGTGATTCCGCCAAGCTCCGCGATTGCTTTCATATAATCGTCCTTACTGCGGGACATTGCTACCATCTCTTTCCATTTTCCTTGTTTTTATTCATCCATTTTAGCGCCAAATGTTGAAAACGTCATCTTAGTTTTCAGCTAGCCACTCGCTTTCCCAAATAGCGCCTGTACTGCCAAAAAAGGCTGGGCTGAATCATCCTTCTTTTCTACTTAGAAACATTAAATACCAAAATGGTGTCGTCAGAAAAGCTCTCGCTCCTATCTTAGCACGCTTTTTCTATTTTATACGGGAGGGGCCATTTTGACCAAAGAAAAAACCGAAGTGATGAATCACCACTTCAGTTTTTCTATGAGATGTCCCGATCTCCTATTTATAGGACAACTCCGGTTAGTTTTTAGGGAATTATTTTAATAGTTCATCCCAGTTCATATCCTCCAGTTTGGGGACAGCGAGGGCTGACGCTTCTAATTGTTTATAGTCAAAATATTGGTTAACACTCAATGCCTCAATCTCTTGACGCATTAACGCAATAGATGCTGGCATTTTCCGTTTCCATTTGAAGGATTCGAAGTAATGCTTGATGTCTGACCAACAAATATTGTCATAGCCAGCTTTTTCGAATGCCTTTGCTTTTTTACGGAAGGCTCGCCATAGTCGCACGGTCTGCCATCTGGTGAGTGTCATGGTTTTATTCGTCACCGTTTGGCTCATCGTCCTCTGCGATCGTCTCGTGTGCATTGACAGCGGAACTCGTGGTGTCTTTTTCAGCGCCTGCTAAGTCTTCAGCTGCTGGATCATCGAACGCACTATTGGTTGGATTATTGTGAGAAACAATCGTCATGATTGCCCCACGTTCAAACACCAAGTAGATACCTTCTGCATCGAGCGTGATGGTATTTTTCTTGGTGTCAATTTCACTGATGAGTCCGTGCAGACCTGAGCGCAAAATCACTTCATCACCGACCGATAATTGACTCAGCATATCGCTGTATTCTTTTTGTTGTTTTTTCGCTGGGCGAATCATCATGAAATACAACAGACCGAGCATGGCTACAAACATGACTACGGTCGTCATCAGACTGCCACCAGATGCAATAAACCAGTTATTCATACAAAAAATCCTCCTCATTGGTTGTTAATAACACTATAGCTTATTCCGCTAGAAATTTTTAGGGTTTTCGACATTTAATCCATATTTTTCGAAAAAGTCTTCCTTGAACGCTAGCAGATCATCATTTCTAATCGCCTCACGGATCTGCGCCATCAAGTGCGTTAAGAAATGTAAGTTGTGGATGCTGGTCAAACGGATACCAAATGCTTCGTTTTCATGAATCAAATGGCGAATGTAGGCACGCGTATAATTGCGACAAGTATAGCAATCACATTCATGATCGATTGGGGTAAAGTCACGTTTATATTTAGCATTCTTCACCACTAAACGGCCTCGGCTGGTCATGCACGTCCCGTTACGAGCAATTCGCGTTGGCAGGACGCAGTCAAACATATCCACACCGCGCATTACCCCTTCAATCAAAGCATCAGGGCTACCCACGCCCATTAAATAGCGCGGCTTATGCGTTGGCATCACTGGCGTCAAGTAATCTAGCACCTCATACATCTTAGGTTTTGGTTCACCGACTGACAATCCCCCGATGGAATAACCAGGAAAATCGAGGGCAGTGATGGCCTTGGCATGCGCCAAACGCAAGTCTTTGTATCCGCCCCCTTGAATAATACCAAACAAGGCTTGATCATTTGGACGTTGGTGTGCCTTCAATCCACGCTCTGCCCAACGCACCGTCCGCCAAATACTTTTTTCCATGTAATCATGATCGGCGTCAAAAGGTGGACATTCATCCAAACTCATGATGATATCAGCACCGAGATTATTCTCAATTTCAATCGCTTTTTCTGGGCTCAAGAAGAGTTGCCGCCCATCCAACGGGCTCTTGAAGTACACGCCTTCTTCCTCCAGACGGCGAATTTTAGATAGAGAAAATACCTGGTATCCGCCCGAATCAGTCAAGATGGGATGATCCCAGTTCATGAAGGTATGTAATCCGCCAGCCTCTCTCACCAAGTCATCACCTGGTCTCAGCCAGAGATGATAGGTATTACTGAGGATAATGCTGGCATTTAAATCTTCTAGTTCTTCTGGTGAGACCGCCTTCACCGTAGCCTGTGTCCCCACTGGCATAAATACCGGAGTTTCGAATGAGCCATGCGGTGTCGTGATGCGCCCCAAGCGCGCGCCGGTATGCTTCTCTTCTTTGATTAATTCATATGTTAACGCTTGATTAGCCATAGTTCCCCTCGCTTCAAAAATTCATCACATATCATAACATGAGAAAACCCGAACAATCAACCGCCGTTGCTTACTCATAGGAAATGCAAGCCCTTAAAAAACGCTCATACTGATCAATGACGATAATATGCTCCCCTTCAAGTCATCTTAGGACTTATCCTTTCTACTTAAAGAGGAGCATATCAGTTCACCAATATGAGCGTTTTCGGTTTACACTAGAAATATGGCTAATCCGAAGTGACGAGCAGTTGATCCGTTTCTGGATCATAATCCAACAAAACGCGGTGTGACTCTCCAACTGATCCTGCAATAATCAAGCGTGCAATCGGCGTTTCCACCTGGTTTGTAATAAAACGCCGCAATGGCCGTGCCCCATATTCAGGTTCATACGCCACAGTAGATAACCATTCCACAACCGCATCGGTATAGGTCAAAACGATTTGCTGTTGCGCTAATCGCTGTGTCAACGCCATCATCATCTTACGGACAATTCCCTGCATGTGGGTCGGCGTTAATGGGGTAAAGTAGATAATTTCATCAATACGATTGAGAAACTCCGGTTTAAAGGCTTGATGCAAACGCATATCGATCTGATCCTTCGTCGTTTGATCAATCGTTTGAACGTCATTTTTACCTTTGACACTCTCCAATAGAAGATCTGATCCTAAATTACTGGTCATAATTAGAATCGTATGCTTAAAGTCAATTTCGTGTCCTTTAGAATCGGTCAAGCGTCCATCATCAAGAATCTGCAGTAATAAATTAAAAACGTCAGGATGCGCTTTTTCAATTTCGTCCAAGAGTACGACAGAATACGGATGGCGACGAACCGCTTCGCTCAATTGACCGCCTTCTTCGTAACCCACATAGCCGGGAGCCGCCCCAATCAAACGCGATACACTGATCTTATCCATGTATTCACTCATATCTAAACGGATCATATTACGCTCATCATCAAATAAATCTTCTGCTAATGCTTTGGCAAGCTCGGTCTTGCCCACTCCAGTTGGCCCCAGAAAAAGGAATGAGCCAATAGGTCGGTCGGGGTTTTGGATGCCGGCACGTGATCGCAACACCGCGTTAGCGACACTCGTCACCGCTTCATCCTGCCCAATAACCCGACGATGAAGTTCCTGATTGAGATTGAGCAATTTTTGGCGATCACTTTCTGTCAATTTTGCAACTGGAATACCAGTCTGTCTGGAGACTACCGCTGCAATTTGCTCGGCGGTTACTGCCTCATGTACTAGACTGAAACTGTCGCCTTCTTCGCTTTCATATTTAGCTTCCAAATCAGCGAGTTCATGTTGCAATTGTGGCAGCGTCCCATGTTGCAGTTTAGCAGCTGTTTCTAAATCATAGTCATTCTGCGCTTTTTCGAGTTGCCGCTTTGCCGCTTCAATGGCTTCACGTTTATGCTGAATATCTTCCACTGCTGATTTTTCCTGTTGCCATTGCATGGTGAGCTGGTTGACGCGTTCCCTGAGGTCAGCCAGTTCTTTTTGCAGATCATGGAGGCGATCTATGGAGGCTTGGTCGTCTTCCTCCTTGAGGGCTGCTTCTTCGATTTCTAACTGCAATAATCGCCGCTGCTCTTGGTCGAGGTCTGTTGGCATGGAGTTCATCTCAACGCGAATTTCTGCGCTCGCTTCGTCCACGAGGTCAATCGCCTTATCGGGCAAAAAACGGTCAGTAATGTAGCGATCCGCTAACTCTGCCGCTGCAACTAAGGCTTGATCGTGAATTTTTACATGATGGTGGTTTTCAAAACTCTCGCGCAACCCGCGTAGGATGCTGATTGTCTCTTGGACAGTCGGTTCCTGCACCAGCACCCGTTGAAAGCGCCGCTCGAGTGCTTTGTCTTTTTCCATGTATTGGCGGTATTCATCCAATGTGGTGGCGCCAATACAATGGAGCTCTCCCCGTGCCAGCATCGGTTTGAGGAGGTTACCTGCATCCATGGCCCCCTCAGCTTTTCCTGCTCCAACAATATTGTGAATTTCATCGATGAAAAGAATAATCTGGCCATCTGCCTTCTTCACTTCATTGAGGACAGCTTTAAATCGTTCTTCAAAATCGCCACGGTATTTAGCTCCAGCAATCAATGCACCCATATCCAAAGAAAATACGGTTTTGTCTTTCAGATTGGTCGGCACATCTCCTTTGACAATCCGCTGTGCCAGTCCCTCTACTAAAGCGGTTTTCCCCACCCCAGGGTCTCCAATCAATACGGGATTGTTCTTCGTTTTCCGTGACAATATCCGAATCATGTCGCGAATTTCATCATCACGGCCAATAATAGGGTCTAAATGCTGTTTTCGGGCTTGTTGGGTTAAATCAATACCGTACTTTTCTAAAGCATCATAGGTCGCCTCCGCGTTCTGTGAAGTCACGCGGGCTCCTTGCCGTAAGTCTGTTATTTTTTGTTTCACCTGATCCCTGGTGAGTGTCCCTTGAAGCCATTTGGTCAGCGGTAAATAGCTTAAATCAAATAGTGCATAGAGCACCATGTCGGTGGCGAGATACTCATCCCCATTCTCATGTGCATGTTTGGTTGCTGATTGGATTAATTCAGAAAATGAGCGGGAAACGGACTGACCGTACTGTACCCCATTGCCACTCACTACGGCAATCTCATCGATTTCTCTACTCAGTTCTTGATCCATCGCAGCGAGATTGACTCCTAAATCCTGATAAAATTGATAGGCAAATTCGCCCGGTTGAACCAAAGCTTTGAATAAATGGGCGACACTTATCTCTTGATGGCGCCGCGTCACTGCAATCTGCTGCGCCAATCCCACCGCTTCCTGTAAAGATGTCGTCATTTCTAGCTGTGCTACCATATCATTGCCTCCTTACGAAAAACTACTAGTGTCGTTTTCCCTCTTAGTCATTTTTATTATAGCCGTTTGGTCAAAGAAGGTCAAATATAACTGCTAATTTCAGTGAGTGATCTGCTCTTCTTTAAGCAGACAAGATAAATCCTAAGATTACTTGACAGGGTACCGTTCAGAGAATGTTAAAGTCATGATCTAGCCTCTTTTATTTTTCAGTCACAATAACCGAACGTTATAGAGATTTTTTGCAATTAATGAACATGTACTCTTTCATCTTGCTCGCAAATCATTTAAAATATGGGTACCGAGTTGGATATTTTCGACTTAAATTGCCCATAATATAGAGTTTAAAGAAAGGTATGGTCTCTTTTATGCTTAACTTGCGTGATCAAATTCTCTCAGATGGTAAGGTATTTCCGAACAATGTGTTGAAAGTAGATTCTTTCCTCAATCATCAGATTCGCCCTGATGTTATTGCTGCCATTGTTGATGAATTTTACGCTCACTTCAAAGATGCTGGGGTTACTAAAGTATTAACGGTCGAAGCGTCCGGTATTGCACCAGCGATTATGACCGCCTTGAAATTCAATGTTCCCATGCTCTTTGCTAAGAAAAAAGAACCTTCCACCATGCAGGACAGCACTATTCTTAGCACTACGATTCACAGCTACACAAAGAATGAAGATAATACCATCATCGTGAGTCAACAGTATCTCGATAGCTCAGACCGTGTGTTGATCGTCGACGACTTCCTCGCTAACGGTGAAGCTTCGCTCGGCTTAGTTGATCTCTGCCACCAAGCTGGTGCTGAAGTAGCAGGTGTAGCCATCTGCATTGAAAAATCCTTCCAAGATGGACGCAAGCGTCTGGAAGAAGCTGGTGTTCCTGTTTATTCGGAAGCACGTATTGCTTCCCTCGCTAATAATACAGTGACCTTCCACGACGGACATTAATTCGAAAAAAACCTCATCCCAAAGTCAAATAGCTTTGGGATGAGGTTTATTTTTTAGCGATCAATAAGTCTATTTAGCCAGAATTTTTCCTAGTCACACCAGTCTTTTCCTCTGTATTTCTACCTTACTTCTATGTGGAGCTTTACTTATTCCGACATAACATTCTGCGGATCGCCATCAATAAAGGCTTGCACATTTTCAAACGTTACCTTGGCCCGTTTAACCATAGCTTCGTCGGTCAAAAAGCCAATATGCGGTGTTAATAGCGTATGTTTAGCCGTCAACAGTGGGTAATCATCGGGCAGAGGTGGTTCTTGATCATAAACATCGATACCTGCCCCGGCAATTTTTCCTTCATTGAGCGCCTTAGCCAGTGCAGCGTTATCAACAATCGGTCCGCGCGCCACATTCAGCAGGAGCGCTGATGATTTCATGCGATCGATCTGTTCCTTAGAAATCAAACCTTCTGTTTCTTTTGTATGCGCTAAGTGAATCGAAATGATGTCACTCTCACTCATCACTTCCTCTAATGAGTGATACGTCAATCCAAGCGCCTTTGCTTCATCCTTTTCGGTTCGACTGTAACCAATCAGTTTCGCTCCAAAGGCTTTGAATAATTTCGCCGTTGCAATCCCCAATTGACCGGTACCAATAATTCCAACCGTCTTTCCCGCAATTTCTTGGCCTTGGATAGGCGCATCAAAAGCTTCACCTTGACGAGTATCATGATCTGAGTGGATCAATTGACGGTATAGCCCTAACGTCAAAGCAAGCGCTAATTCTGGTACGGACCGCCCCGCATAACCGGCAGCGTTCGATACTATAATCTCTTTTTCTTTAGCTGCTTCCATATCCACATGATCTACTCCGGTGAATGCCACATCAATATACTTCGTCTTATCTAGACGTTGGATCACCTCAGCAGGATACGGATTATTTGCAATGATAACAATATCGAGATCCTTGCTGCGTTCATACAATTCATCTGGATCTGTTGTTTTCTCATCATAAGAAACAAATTCATGCCCCGCATCTTTCAATGGTTGCACTAATTCTTCCAATTGCTGATCGCTAATACGCAAGGGTTCCAACAAGCCAATCTTCATAAATGATCAACCTCCCATGATTCTTTACTTAGCATAACCGACAGACATTCGTGTGCTTAGGGGATGGCCGACTTTTAAACAGCTATCCCGTTGCTTCACTCAGTCTATAAATATTAACTAATTCTATCATAAAGGTTATGATATCACTTTACTAATGAAAGCCCTTCTCATCTTTTATTTAACTGAAGTATTCATGGCCCCATGTCGCATTATTGTCTGGTAAGCATCGTAAAAAAAATCACTATCTCTCACTTTAAAGTTCATATACTTGATTCGTCCACACCTCGAACTGAAGCATGTTATTACTCATTTTTGAATGGTGTTAAAACACTTTCTCACTCTCGCTGCTGCTTAAAAGGTCATTAAAATGAAAAATTATGGATTTTTAACTAGTAGTAAAATAACCTACTCACTTTTATTACTTTTAAAGACCGCATCTTAAAAACGCTCGTGAGCCAATACATTCGGCAAACGAGCGTTGTCTAGTGATACGAAGTCATTCAATCTTTTCGCTTATGATTAAAATTCAACATCGTATTTATCTTCATATTCCTCTAACGACAATCCCTCATGACCACTACGAAACTGTTCTTCTACTGTATTGCGGTAATTATCCATAATATTGCCGAATAGCTCTGCTGTCGTTGGTGGTGTCCAACTTACAGCATCGGCACCAGCGTTAATCACATCAAGAATGGATTGATCATTTTTTCCACCGGTCGCAATGATCGGAATATCGGGGAATTGATGACGAATCCGTTCTACCAAATGTGGTGTTTCTTTTCCAGCGGTAATGTTGAAAATATCGACCCCTGCTTTGTGACGATCATAGAGTTGATATTCTGAGATGACCGTACCAATAATCGGAGCGTCAATCGTATTAGCAATTTGCGTGATGTTTTCATTGCTCATTGGCACATTGACCACTACGCCTGAAGCGCCTTCCGCCTCGGATGATAGGGCCAGATAAATACTGCGTTTGCCATTCGTTTTTCCGCCGCCGACCCCAGCAAATACTGGCTGATTAGCAACTTTAACAATGGCTGAGATAATTGCAGGATGTGGAGTGTAAGGGTACACAGCCAATATTGCGTCTGCATTGGTATAACAAATGGTCGCAATATCCGTACTAAATAGGAATGAACGCAATCGCTTACCGAAAACCCGAATTCCAGGGGCTTTTTCAATCACCTCGGGTACCATCACATTATCTTCTTTTAATTCAGTTGAAATACTTTTATGTGTCCCATCGGAACTCTTCTTTGTTACTGTGGCCATGACCATCACCATCTTTCATCTTAATTATCTGCCAGTGCTGACCTTTTCCCAACTGAAAATCGACTACTGGCAACGCTTCCTGTGCTATTCTACTCAATTCTATCTGGTTTGTCACCAGTCAAAACAACTTTTAAATAAAGCAACTTTAATCTTTTTCTCATCATGAAAAAGAAAAGCCGCTCTCGTATGTGTGAGAACGACAGTCTTTCGTTACCTTTGACAACTAATTTTCTTCTAATAATTCAGCAACTTTAGCTGCAGCGGTCAATACGACGCCGAGTGCGGTAAAAATAGCTGCTAATTTTTTCAGGTTATCGGACATTGCTGTTCACCCCTCTAGTTTGATAGCTTGCTAGGTCGTCACACCTGCTGTGCCCACTCATTATAACCTATTCCTATCAATATCCCAACCGATTCTCTCTGCCTTTAAGCAAACTTTTCTCACCGTCGCCGCTGTTCCTGCCAATAAGTATAGTAATCTTTCATCCAACGTTTGCCATAATTCACCCCAAAGTGGAAGACCTTTTTCGGCCATAAGCGCGGTTTAGTCGAAAATAATTTGAAGGATTGAAAATTGGTCAAAAACGTCTCCCAGCATTCGTCGATAGCCTTCTTCATTACTAACCGCTTTTCAGGATGACGCAGATCAAATAAAAGTGGGAGGATAACAATAACAGCCACCACTCCCAGTATCCCTGTTGCAACTCGCTGCTGCAGCGGAGAAAAATGTGCGATCCACCAGATAACCCAAATTCCCCTAAGTAACGGCCGCGTCCAGAGCATATAGATCAATATACCACTAAAGAGGACAAGCAGTGCCATTGACAGAAATGATAATTGATGCCACTGTGACCAATCGAGGAGGACGCGCCAGAATAACCAATCAAATTGAATACCTACCTCATTTTGATCCACACTCCAATAAAATAAGCCATAAGCACCCAAACTTGCGCCTAATGGCCACAGATAAGTCCCTAATGCCAGCAATAAACGTTCGCGTATGAAGAGACCAAACAAATCTATTCATTCCTTTCCTGAGCCAGTATCATCGGCTCAATTACTTTGAAATCAATACTGCATTCTAGCGATTTCTATAACCAATCGCAACCTATCTGCCCCTTCCCCAATATAGAAAAACCGGCCCTCGCCCCCTAACGCTAAGATAGTCGCTAGAAAGGGGCGAGGCACCGGCTTATTTTAAATATTATATACTAAAGAAACTATGCTAACCTTGTTTAGCTGCTAATTTTTTAGAACCGCGTTGGTATAAGAACAAGGCGATTGCGGTAAATACCAATGGACCTGCGATAGACATAATAGTCGTCATGTAATCGCCGTTTGTCATGGCTGGTTGAATCACCGTGAAGATGTTGGCAAACCCAACAACCAGGCAAACAACCAGAACAGCTATTTTCACCATCCCCATTGATTTGAATCGTTCAAATGGTTTTTTGATGGATTGGTCTTTCTTAAAGCTCAGGAAGGAGTAAGAAATAAACAAATATGGCAATGTCATCGAAACGTTGGTCATCGACACTAACATTTGGAAGAATTGTTGCGCGCTGTCGCCACCGAAGGAAACAATCGCCAAGATAACGATAACGATAATCGCTTGTACCTTCATGGCGTTAACGTACATACCATTCTTATCTTGTTTAGTCATGAATTCAGGCCACAATTCTTTTGGTGTCCCACCGATAAGCTGTTTCAATGGTGAGTAAACCAAGGTAAAGAAGGCACCAGACAACGCAAGGAACATGCTGATCCCCATGAAGCGAGCAACCCACATCCCAGCAGAGATAGCGCCAGCTTCACTCAAACCAAATGCCAATCCCAATTGGTATCCCATTTGGTTCATCGCTACATAGGAAACGTTCCCCAACGTAATCGCTTCTTTAGGGAAGGTTTCGAAAGTAAACTGCCAGTTAGTGAAGGTCCCAAAGATCAAAATTCCCAATACATACCCTAATGTAATGGTAATAGCAGCTAATGACACCGCTTTAGGGAAGGTTTTTTCTGGATTTTCGGTATTATCTACCATACCGCCGATAACCTCAATCCCACCATATGCAAAGATGGCATATACCACGAATGACAGCACTTGGATGCCCCCGAGGTAATCCGCATTTGGTGAAACAAAGAAGCTTTCCATTGTGATGGGTTGTTGGATTTGGCCGTGGTTGAGGACCAGCATAATAATCCCACCAATGAATAGGAACGCATTTAAAGCAGCAACAGCTGTTCCTCCTAAAGAAGTAATCTTCTTGATCTTATCCAATCCTTTAGTAGAGATAAAGGTAACAAAGATAATCCAAAGAATAGCAAGAATACCTAATGTCTTAACCGACCCTAATCCAAACAATGACCATTGTTGCGTTTTATCCACACCAAAGATCGCATTGGAAAGAACAATCCAGATACCAGATCCCACGTTCACCATCCATACAATGTAGGAGGCAAACCACATGAACGTTACTACAAAGGCAAATCGCGTCCCGGAACTGTTCTCCATCCAGGAATAGATCCCTCCTTTCGCGTCCTTGTAGGCAGCACCGTATTCAGCCACCATAAAGGCATAAGGGAGGAAAAATGTAACGGCCGCTAATATAAACCACGGAATTGAGGCGTAACCCATCAGATAGTACGAACGTGTAACGTTAGTAAAACCAAACACGGACGTAAAAATCATCAAAATTAAGGCCTGAACCCCTAACTTCTGCTTCTGTGCCACAATAAGCACCCTCCTTTATAAAAATAAAATTTTTGTATTCACAAACTATTATAACGGTTATGACTTTTTTATGTAACCCCTCTTATGCAAGAATTGATAATTTAATTAAGACAGAATAGAGTGAATCAAAAGAAAAGTCTGTTCTCACTAGGATATCTACCGCTATCCTAAAGAAATACCGAACTATTCTGTTTTATCTATTGAATAGTCATGAGAAAAGGAAAGTGAAAGAATTGACCTCCGTTTACTGTAATGTATATTAATATTAATCACTGCTTTTTTGTTTCTTTCACTTTTTATAAAATAGTGATAATATTTTACTGTTCATTTTACTTGATAAATCAATAGCCTAATAAATTTTTACTATTCCCTATGGACTCATTTTAATAATTTTTTACTAACCGCTCTTGTCATTAACAATGGACTATCAGTGGCAGTTTTCATGATCATTAGAAGAAAAACAAATAAAAAGCCCGTTAGAGCGACTAAATCTCTAACGAGCTAAAGGATGCCGGTGGTGGGAGTCGAACCCACACTCCCAATGAAAGGAACTGGATTTTGAGTCCAGCGCGTCTGCCAATTCCGCCACACCGGCA
>JAUMZL010000029.1 GCA_030528155.1 Aerococcus sp. | reverse complement strand
TTAGTTAGATTATTTTTTGTATTTTGATGTCTACTTGACAGGGTGCAGTTCAAACAGAGGAGCATTTTTACCTCTATTCAGGAACGAATGATATTTTTTAAAAAGCAAATCAATCAGCCACCTACTAAAAAGTCCCCTTTTCCATAAGGTTCGGTCTATAATGTAGGAGAGTGAACGTGATGATCGCGATTGTGGAGGCGAAACAATGGACGTTTGAACATATAGGAAAGTAGGAACAGCGGCTGTGAAGCCGAAATGGGCGCGTGTTCAAGGCGCGGGGGTGAATATCAATCGTTCAAAAATTTTACGTGCAATGGGTAGTCATCGCTTATTCATTACCTACGAATACATCGCTTTAGGAAAACGTATGAGTAGTCCTGTCACTAATGATAAAAAATAAGAATGAGGGAGAAACAATGGAGCGTGCAGAACGAATCAGAGAGTTATTGTTACGGTTTGTTGCCATTAAGACCGACACAGGCACGGAATTGGAACGAAATAATCGCTTGTTCTATGAAAAATGGTTCAAGGAAGTCGATTATTTCAAAGAACATCCCGAGTGCAGTGGTTTTTACCCTATCAAAGCTGATCCACTAGGACGCGAGGTGTGTTGGGCCTTACTTTTAGGTAAGAGCAAAGAGACAGTGATTCTCATTCACCACACAGATGTTGTTGATACAGAAGACTATGGTCGCTTTAAAGAAGCCGCTTATGATCCAGAACTGTTGGAAGATATTTTAAAGAGAGGGGCACTCGCTCTCCCTCGTGATGCAGTACTGGACCTTAATAGTGATGAATGGTTGTTTGGTCGTGGGGTATCTGATATGAAGAGTGGTGGTGCTATGCAATGTGCACTGTTCGAGGAATACGCAGTAGACCCAACTTTCGCAGGTAGTGTGCTCATTATTGGTGTCCCTGATGAAGAGAATATGAGTGCGGGGATGCGCGGAGCCTTGCCGCTATTGACTGAGCTCAAACAGCGCTATCATTTAAATTATCGCTTATTGATTAATAGTGAACCCCACGAGCGTCAAGAGCCGAATGAAGTCATTGTACACGATGGAAGCGTGGGTAAATTAATGCCTATTGTGCTCGTCCGAGGTAAGTTGAGTCATGTGAGCGAGGTCTATCAAGGGCTCAATGCAACGCAATTATTGGCGGCGATTGTCCGACAGACAGAGATTGATCCATGGTTTGTGGAGAATAAACATGACACAGTGATTCCGGCAGCAACGTGGCTAGCCGCGCGCGACCTCAAGCAGGCGTATGATGTGAGCTTACCGTTGTTTGCGGGCGGGTATTTATCGGTTTTGCATGCCAATCATACACCAAATGAGATCATGCACCATTTATTCCGTGATATTAAAACAGCCATACATCAAGCCATGGCTGATCTGAAAGCACGCTATAATGTTTATGCCACAGTAGCGGATAATCCAATGCCTTTTGTAGACAGTGAACCGCTTGTTTTGAGTTATCAGGAGCTCTATCAGCGCGTGCTCAACGAGAATCCAACCGCTAAAACAACCATTCAAGCTAAAGAAAAACAATTGACGAATGACGTATTAGCCGGAACACTGGCTTTCGATCAAGCTAACTTTCAATTGATGATGGCGGTACTGGAATTATGGAGTAATAAGTCGCCTGTTGTGGTCACAGGTTTGATGGCACCTTACTATCCTGCCGTGTCGAATGCGGATAAAAGCGAGTGGCAGTGGGTGTCTTTGGCCTTAGAAGCACTGAAGCAAGAAGTGGCGCTGCCTAACGCACAAACCATGAAGATTGAGCATTACTTCACAGGCATCTCTGACCTTAGCTATGCAATGTATACGGCGCCAGCGGATGTGATCGAAAAAATTGAACGCAACTTATTATTCTGGGGGAGTGCTTATGACATTCCTTTTCAAGATATTCAAAATCTCAATGTTCCCGTAGTGAATATGGGGGCTTGGGGTAAAGACTTGCATCGCTACACTGAACGAGTGAACAAGGCAGACCTCTTCAAATGGGCACCAGAACGCTTAGATCATTTGATTCGTTTGAGTGTAGATGATGCGCTGATTAGAAACGAGAGTTAAAGTTATGGCTGATTTAATTACTAACTTATTATTTCAAGAAGTCTATGATTTAGAAGAACCAGGCAGTAGAGCAGTAGAACTGGGTTGGGATGATGATGGGCGCTATGTGGTGGTTCATGTGGCCGTGGATGAAAATAATCACCCCTATCGCACCTATTGCTACATGGATAATTCCAGCAAATGCGTGCACTGTGCTAAGGCAGAGTTACATGTAATGCTGAAGTACGGCCCAGCAGATGAAATTTCACCTATAAATGCCCAAGCAGAGACAAAGCTCAACCTCACCATGGATCGATTGGAAAATAACCATTATATGCGCGAGTTTTTAGAAAATGTGATTGCACGTGAAGTGATTCATTGCTTCGGCAAAAGTCAACGACCTCTTCGTTTAACATTAGATTTTAATAGCGACGAATGGGAACCGCGTGTACGCTTTTTGATGGGGACGGAACGGTTATATGTGGTGAAGAATATTGAACAAGAAATCCTTAATCCGGCGCAGTGGGGCGATTACGTTGTGCAAGGTAAAAAGCAATCAGTCCAAGTGAAGCCTGAACGCTTCGATGATCGCTCTCGCAAGCTTTATGATTGGCTCGTCCATTATCGCTATTTAGTGAATGGTCAGATGCTTCATTTGGACTGGGAAGCGCTCAGTGATCTATTGACTTTAGTGCCACTCTTCCCGGAATGGCCGATTGAAGAAGGACAGATCCAGCTACCACTTCGCGTTGAAAAATATGGAGATAGTTATCAGTTGATACAAGAGGAAATGACACCCTCGCTTTTAATGCCGGCTTTCTATCTCCGGATAAAAGAAGATCAACTGCTCTATCAGACAATCAGCCCGTTTGATTATGACTTGCAAGAAGTATTAACAGCCACGCAGGGAACGTTGATTGTGAGTGTTGAACAATTGCATTTTCTCAAATACCGCCTAGAAGAAGAGAGCTTGCTCTATTTTCTAAGCAATCCAGAAGTTATTCCTGCTGAATCAATGAAGCGAGGGTGTGTTGTGATAGACGTTGATGAGCATGGTGCGCTTACGGTAAAAGCAGGACGGGAAGAGTGCTCTACGCTAGAGACCAAGGAGGATGCGTTACTAGGGATGGTAATGACCATTTTTTCCGGTGTGTATCAAGAGGAAGAGCAATGCTATCGGTTCACTGACGAACAGGCGGAGCAACGTTTTCTCGATCAGGCCCTGCCTTACCTCAGTGAGAATCGCACGGTTTATGTGGCGACTGTCGTCCGGCAAAAGCGACAACCGAAACCTTTCCACCTTACCTTTAAGTTAGGGGTGAAGAAGGATCATTTAAAACTTACTGCTCAGTCAACGGATATTCCAGTGGCAGAACTCGATGAGATTCTCTACAGTTACCGTCATAATCGTCGGTTTCACCGTCTAAAAAATGGTGAACGTGTTGTTTTGGATCCTAAGCAGCTGGCGCAATTGGATCAAGTCTTTAACGAACTTGATATCACGCATTGGGAAAAAAGTGGGATTGAATTGCCACTGCAACGCGTCTATCAATTGGAACAATGGCAACAGTCTGGGTTAGATCTGAAATTTGAAAGCAACGTGCTAACCTATGCTAATACTGCGCCACTCCCCATTGCTAGTTATTTTCGCCCATTGTTGCGGAATTATCAGCAAGAGGGGGTAGATTGGTTATTGAAATTGCGCGCACTATCCTTAGGGGGAATCCTAGCTGATGATATGGGATTAGGTAAAACTCTACAGGTAATTGCTTATATTGAATCCGTCCAAAAAATAACCACCGCCCCTATTTTGATCGTCACCCCTGCCTCACTGGCCTACAATTGGCAAAAAGAACTGAAAAAATTCCAGGCGACGGTGGATCCGGTGATGATTATCGGTGAACAATCCCAGCGATTGGAACGGATTCATTCCCATCCAGAAGCCAAAGTATGGATTACCACCTATGACTATTTGCGACGAGATAGCGCTTATTATATGGACATATCCTTTGACACGGTGATTCTCGATGAGGCAACAGCAATCAAGACGGCTTCTGCGAAGACGGCACATGCCGTTAAGCGATTGCAACGACAATATGCTTTTGCTCTGAGTGGTACCCCTTTGGAAAATCAGCTAGCAGAATTATGGTCATTATTTGATTTTATTATGCCAGGCTATCTTTATAGCTATCCCCGCTTTCGTGAGCGCTTTGAACGGCCGATTGTCCAGCAGAAAAACAGCGAGCAGGCTCGGCGGTTGAAGCAATTGATTGCTCCTTTTATTTTGCGGCGGCTAAAGAGTGAGGTGGTTGCCGAACTCCCCACCAAAGTAGAAGAAACTTACTATGTTACACCAACCCCAGCTGAGCAAAAAATTTACCTAGCGCACGCCAAGGAAGCACAAAAAACGGTGGAATCATTGGTAGATCTAAAGGCCGAGCGCATGAAAATTTTGGCGTTATTGACACGTTTGCGTCAGCTGTGTATTGATCCTCGCTTAGTGGATAAATGGAGCAATGGGATTTCCAGCAAACTGCAAGTGGCTGTACAATTGATCAAGCAATGCCAAGCGAATCATACTCAGGTCTTGGTGTTTTCTTCCTTTGTGGGTGGACTGCAATTATTGAGTGAAGCGTTAGCTGATGAAGAAATTAGCAACTTCATGTTGACTGGTCAAGATAGTAAGGAAGCGCGCCAGCAAGCGGTTGAAGCTTTTCAAGCGGGAGAGCGGACGGCATTCTTAATTTCACTCAAAGCAGGTGGTACAGGACTAAATCTCACGGCTGCCACAACGGTGATTCATCTCGATCCCTGGTGGAATCCTTCCGCACAGAATCAAGCGACTGATCGCGCTTATCGTATCGGTCAGAATGCACAAGTAACGGTGTACCACCTCATTGTAGAAGGAACCATTGAAGAAGGCATTGAACAGTTGAAAGCTCAAAAGCAAGCGCTGGCGGATGAAATACTCACCTCTTCGCCAACGAACAGCGCCAAACTGTCGCAAGAAGAGCTGATGGCCTTATTTTCTATCAGAGATTAAGTGCTTATGGTTGTGAAATTCTCATAAATTGGCCAGCTAGAGACGCCGGGAATAGGAAATAAATTGCTAAAAATAAGGGGAAAAGTATCTAATATACGAATGAAAACGAATACAGTTATGGGAGAGAGAATGATAAATTTTTGTCCATATAAATGTGAAATGATTTAGATACCGCTTTCTCAATAATGAAAAAGATAAGACAGCTAGCGCTTTGACGCTTATCTGAGGGATAAAAACGGCTATTTCACAAAGAAATTTGGCAAAAAAGCAGAAAGAAAGCGCTTGCTAAGCGAAAAATCTGTATTATAACAGATAGAATGAGCTTTCTTTCACAAGGCGAACCCGTTATAATAAACAACGTAAAATAGTTTTACAGAATAACTCGCATCTTTTATGGGAGAAAGGACGTTAGTAATGACTAAAATTTATATGTACGGTGTCAGTGAACAAGAAATTCCTATTGCTGAAAAATGGGAACAATTGACTGATATTGCTGTAACCATGGACCCAGACATCTTGGAAGCTGATACAGTTGATCGCTGCGAAGGCTACGATGGGGTAAGTACCTACCAATACAAGAAAGTTGACGAAAGTGTTTACGAAACTTTGAAGAGCTTCGGTATCCGTAACATCGCTCAACGTATGGCTGGTTACGACCCATTCGATTTGGAATTGGCTACGAAGAACGACATCATCATCTCCAACGTGCCTGACTACTCACCAGGATCCATCGCAGAATACACCGTTGCGCAGATCTTGAATGGATTACACCACCTCTACAAGATTCATGACCAAGTGCGTCAATACGACTTCCGTGAAAGCTTAGCTATCCGTGGGGGCCGTTTAGCACGTGCGACTGTTGGGATCATCGGTACCGGCCGTATCGGACGTACTGTGGCACACATGGTTCATGATGGTTTTGGCGCAAAAGTTGTTGGTTATGACATGTACCAAAACGAAGAAATCAAGTCTATCTTGACCTACTATGACACCGTTGAAGAAGTCGTAGAAAAATCCGACATCATTTCCTTGCACTTACCAGCAACGAAAGACACGATCCACATGTTCAATGACGATCTTTTCGCTCGTTTCAAAGATAAAACGATCTTAGTTAACGCAGGGCGTGGGGCTTTGATTGATACGGAAGCATTGATCCGTGCTTTGGACATGGGCAAAGTTGGCTTTGCTGCTTTGGATACTTACGAAAACGAATTCGACTTCGTTAAACATGACTACCGTGATCGTGAATTAAACGACCCAGTTTTGACGGACTTGATCAGCCGTGAAAACGTTGTTTACACCCCACACATCGCTTACTACACGGATGAATCCGTTGAAAACATGGTTCACCGTGCCTTGCAATCAACTCTTGAAGTTATCAGCTTCAACGATGCGCGTTACCGTGTAAACTAAGCCTCTATTGTGATCAATTAATAATGAGGTGACTGTGTGGAGCAGTCACGTTTTTTCGTGTCGAAAGTTGCTCAGCTCAGATGAAAAGTTAATGTTTAACAAAGTCCGCTTAAATGCAGCGGTTTCCTCTTAAAAGAGGGGTTAATAACTTCAAGTGAAGGATATAGATGAAAATATAAAGGATATTACTTGAGTTTTAACGGTGATTAGTGTATAACTACACTGATTTTAAGGTGTGTCATGCAAATAATCAGCGCGCCTATATGTTCTCTGTGCTATGATAGATGCAATAGAATGAAGCAAATGAGGAGGCAACTATGTCTATTCTTGTAACGGGTGGAGCTGGGTATATTGGCTCACATACCACCATCGAATTGCTGAATGCCGGCTATGATGTAGTCATTGTTGATGACTTATCAAATAGTCAAGTTGAGGTTTTAGATCGCGTAGAGCAGATTTCAGGCAAACAGCCAAAGTTCTACGAAATCAATATTCTCGATCATGATAAATTGCGTGAAGTTTTCCAAAAAGAAACGATCGATGCTGTGATTCACTTTGCTGCTTTTAAGGCCGTGGGAGAGTCGGTTGAGAAGCCACTAGAGTATTACAAGAATAACACCGGTGGCTTACTTGCGGTGATGGAAGTTATGCGGGAATTTGACTGCAAGACTTTGATCTTCAGTTCCAGCGCAACGGTTTATGGTAGTGATAACCAGCCACCATTGCGAGAAGATTTGCCAACGGGGCAGGCTACCAACCCATACGGCTATACCAAAGTATTCGGCGAACAAATTCTCCGCGATATGGTGGTTTCGGATTCCAATTGGTCAGTGGTCTTACTGCGCTACTTCAATCCAATCGGTGCACATGAGAGTGGTTTGATTGGTGAAAATCCAAATGGTATCCCTAATAATTTAATGCCGTATATTACGCAAGTGGCCATTGGTAAACGCGATCATCTCAGTGTATTTGGTGATGATTATGATACCCCTGACGGTACAGGTGTCCGCGATTATATCCACGTCGTTGACTTAGCGCGTGGGCACGTGGATGCCGTGAAATATGCCTTGGCGCACACTGAATCAGAAGCCATCAACTTGGGAACGGGTGAAGGTTACTCTGTCCTTGATTTAGTTCATACCTTTGAAGAAGTTAATAATATAACCATCCCTTATGAAATCGTTGAACGTCGCGCTGGTGACGTCGACGCGAATTTCGCTGATCCTACGAAAGCTAAAAAATTGCTAGGCTGGGAAGCAAAACGTGACTTGAAAGATATGTGTCGCGATGCTTGGAACTGGCAATCACATAATCCAAACGGCTATGAAGCATAGCTTTGGGCATCTGCCAGCCTTCTAGGTCAGTAGAACATTCGAAAAAGAGATTGGGGATTACCTGATCTCTTTTTCTGAATGGGTTGGGCGCATAGCCTTTCATATGAGTGAGCTGAAGTACCATTTTTGCTGTCAAAAAAGGCATAACAGCAATCAGTAAAAATACAATTAGGGTTCAGTGTAAAACAATGATTCTAAATATTTGAAAAGAGGTATACTCATCGATAAAATAGGATTAGAAGATGGTAAATGCTACTAGTCATGCCTCTAGCACTGAATGCCGTGACCAATGCGCGAGGCATGAGCGTTGTAGTTGATTGTTGGTAGTGTGATTGACTGTTGATGGTGTTACTTGAGACTGATCATCGTTTAATGATAGGCATTGGCCTAGGTTGCTTAGTGGCCTTGCGCTTAGTGGTCGGTACTCATCGTATTCGTTTAAAATTTCTAGATAATCATAGTAAATTGTTGGAGGTGGATGAAATGGACGAATCAGAAAAGAAAGCCCGCAAAACGGCAGCTCGTGATCAAGCCAGTGAAAAGGCCGCTGATATTCTGTTAAAGATTCGTCGTGAACGTAACTTATCCCAAGTGCAATTGGCACAGGTCTCTGGGCGCAAGCAGAGTTATATTTCACGCGTAGAGTCGCGGCAACAGAACATCAGCTTAGGGACGTTGCAAGAGATCGTCAATGCTGTCGACGGCGAATTGGTGATTGATGTCAAACTCTAAGTTTGTCTATCATTCGTTACAAAAGCGCAATTGGTATTTGCCAGTTGCGCTTTTTTATTGATATGGGAAGAATGGATAATAGCTGATGATGGGAAGAAATGATAAGGTAGTAGTTGATAACAAGGAACTCTGGAGGTGAACAAATGCCAGAATATCAGCGCCCACAAAAATTAAGTGAAATAGCAGATGGGAAAAAATCAAAAAAAATTAAGGCTGCGACGAGAGGCGATGACTTTTCCGCAAGGGAGGATTATTCACTGCTCACTCGTCATAAGCAGGGCAAGAAAGTTACCAGTTCTGTTGGAGGAATTGGACGCCCTTCGACTACGCGCCGTCAGTATAAGAAAAAACAGCGGTGGCAGGAGTCCAACAAAAAACGTATGGACGATTTAGAAAATGAAGCAAAAGACGAAAAGACTCCTATTGCAGGGACGATCACGATGGTGGAGGCACAGAAACGTCATAAGGATCGTTACAACATCTATGTCGATGGGGTGTTTGCATTTGGCGTCAGTGAGAACACCTTAGCTCATTTCGCGCTGTTTAAAAATCAGGTACTGACTCCGGAACGCACGCGTTTGATCCAGCGCTATGAAGTGGAAAATAAGCTATTTGAACGTGCTCTTCATTATTTGAGTCATTCCCTGCGAACTAAAAAACAAGTGATCGATCGATTGAAAAAGGAAACCGACCAGGAGGCTTTAATTACTAGCACGCTGGAGCGTTTAGAGTCGTTGGGATTTATCGATGATCGAACCTTTGCAAAGAGTTACACGCGTACAGCCATGCGCGTGCAAAATAAGGGACCACAGAAAATCAAGCAGGAGCTTAAACAAAAAGGAATCAGTGACGAAGATATGGCGATTGGACTGGCGGAGTACGACACTGTAATATTGAACGATAACTCCCGTCAGTTAGCAGAGAAGAAATATGCTACCTACAAGCGGCGTTATTCGCACACAGAGAGTCTACAGAAGACCCGCCAATTTCTCTACCAAAAGGGCTATAGTAATGAGGAAATTCAAACGGCACTTGCGGTACTCTCAGAACATGAAGTAGACGAAGAAAAAGAGTGGGAATTACTAGTTACCACGCGTGATAAATATTGGCAACGTTACCGCAAATATGATAATCAAAAACGCCGCTTCAAAGTGAAGCAACAGCTGTTCCAGAAGGGCTTTGAAGGTGAAGCCATTCATGCAGCCATGGATGAATTACCTGACGAATCAGACTAAGAAAGGGATGCGCATGCGGACAAAACAAGACAAAGAACTGACACCATTGACACTCCCTCAGCGCGAACGTCCGAGTGATTGGATTGGGCGTTCTAAGATTGTCGATGCTGGTGAAGAAATTTTTGGGATTGAGATATGGGGAGCGGAGACCATTCGCCGCTTCCAGTGCGATTTATTAGCGTGGTACGATACGAACAAGCGCGATTTACCTTGGCGCAGAACGCATTCGCCCTACGCTATTTGGGTATCTGAGATTATGCTTCAGCAAACGCAAGTGGATACGGTTATTCCGTACTACGAACGCTTCATGGCCATGTTTCCAACCGTAAAAGCCTTGAGTGAAGCTGATGAACAAGCACTCCTCAAAGCGTGGGAGGGATTAGGGTATTACTCACGCGTGCGGAACATGCAGGCAGCGGCTCAGCAGATCATGACCGACTTCGGTGGGACTTTCCCAACCAGCGCTAAAGACATTCAAACCCTCAAAGGCATTGGCCCCTACACGGCTGGAGCAGTGGCCTCTATTGCTTTCAATGAACCGGTGGGTGCGGTTGATGGCAATGCGATGCGAGTATTAGGACGTTTATTCACGATTACGCTTGATATTTCCAAGGCAAAAACGCAAAAAATTTATCGTGAAATTATGCAGGCCATTATCAGCACTGAGCGACCTGGGGATTTCAACCAGGCCATTATGGATTTGGGTTCAAGCTATGAGCGAGCAAAAAATCCGGATCTCGAGCACAGCCCAATCCGCGCTTACAGTCTTGGGACGCTGAGTGGTACTGCCCTTAATTACCCTGTTAAAAACAAGAAGACAAAGCAGGTTATTCGCCATTTTCATGCCATGATTATCGAAAATGCGGAGGGTGAAATTTTGATTGCACAGCGTACAGAAAAAGGGTTGCTGCACAAACTTTGGACTGTGCCCTTATTGGAACAAAAGTCTGTTTTAAAAAAGAATGCCCACGTTGCTGAAACGAGTACACGTTATGAAACCAATATGTCCCCAGATGAAAATGATACATGGATTGGCCACGTGAAGCATGTTTTCAGTCACCAAATTTGGGAAATAGATGTGTACCTTCCTGACTTAGATGCTAAGCAAGCACAGCTTTTGGGGGAACGATTAACCCGCCGAGCACCAAGTCAATATGTGGCGATCGATCAGGAAGAGAGCGTGCCTTTTCCTACCGTACAAGATAAAATTTGGCAACTCGTCAAAACGCATAAAGAAAAGGACAAGCATTAACGCCTGTCCTTTTTTAGTTCACAGCATCGCTCAAATTTCTAAAAATTCATTTGGCTACGCTGATGATCACAGCCGAGCTAGGTTGTCTTTTTTTGTTTTTGCCGTTTGGATTTATAATATTGGTTCTTCAAACGATAACAAAGCTGGCAATAGCGCCGATACCAGATGTCGACATAATCATCTGAGAAGGGGCCGCGTTCCTCTGCAATCCAGCGAATAAGCTCATTAAGATGGCTTTTGAGAATCAAATCGAGCTCTTCGGGATAATGCATCTCTTGACTGTGGGCGAGATATTCATCCATATCGAGCAATTTTTTCTCACCATTTGGAAATATTTTAACGTCTAAGTCATAATCGATATACTTCAGGCCTTCATCGTCCAAGACAAAGGGAGAAGCGAGATTACTGTAATAGGAAATCCCATTACTGCGAATCATCGTTACCACATTAAACCAATATTTCTTGTGGAAGTAGAGCAATGCAGGTTCGCGCGTCACCCATTTGCGCCCATTATCCTCGATGACGAGGGTATGATCGTTGCAGGCGATAATACTTTCCGCACTGGTTTTGAGGACCATGCAATCCTTCCAAGTGCGGTGCAACGTGCCATCATGCTTATAGCTTTTGACTGTGATGAACTCTCCTTCTTTTGGATTGTGCATCACATAAACCTACCTTCTATGTTTGGTTCGTTCATCTAACAATCTTTGGTCGATGATGAAGCAAAAGATGTTATTCATAGAACAATGTTTTCGCTCCAATGATGAACTTTTAATCTACAAAGTCATGACGTATTGTACCACAGTTCGCTTAACAATTGAATTAAATAAGCGACATCACTATCAGTCACTGCTATTAAATGGCGAAAGACATATCTATTTTGCTTATGGGGAACGGTTTGATGTAAGCGAGCATGACTGGCAAAGGAGCGGAGTGAGGTTCAAAGAAAATAAATGGATCAGGGGGAGGGAAGATAAGACGTAAAATACAGTCGTTGTAGCAGAGAGGGAGCGAAATTATTATAAATAAAGTCATAACGACAGCCTATGCTGCTAGCAAAGAGAGATTTTGGTAAGTAGCGTATACTGATAAAGTTAATGGTGGGCCAGACTGACAAAATTAGCATTTGTGGCTAAGATTAGCTGGAGATCAGATTTACGGAATTGGCGTTCGTTCGGGAATATGGTAGAATCTAGCTAGATTAGGCCAACGTGGGTTGGACATGGAGGCGACGAACGTGAAACGAAATAACCGCAAAAATTTACGCGTAGCAGTGATGGCTGCAGTGATTAGTGTATTGATTGTTGGTGGGAGTTATGCATATGGCTATCAACGCGAAATGCATTATCTAGCAGAAGAAAAAGCAATATATGAAGGCAAAAAGCCTGTACAACAGGAAACCACTAAGAATAAAGAATCGGAACCTAGCAGTGTGGCATCTTTATCTGAACTAGCAAAAGCCTTTGAGGACCAACGTGACAGCGCGACGGTCGTAAATTACCTTGCTTATATTAAGCAGCAAGGAGATCAACCAACAATAACAACCGTCAAAACGATGGGTGGCGAACGCGATTGGGTGAAGGAAGGCCTAGCAAAAGCTATTGCTAATACGGAATTGAAAATGGATGACATCAATTACCAAACTTTGGACGCTGTGCGTTCTAACAGTAGCAGCATGGTAGAAGCGTTATCTGGCGACCAGTTGCAAAAACAAAAGCCACAATTAGTGATTATCCCATTTCCAAATGCTGCCGATGTACGCGATGGCTTGGCAACCGCTGATAGTATTGAGAATGCGATAGAAGCTTATCAGAACGTGCGACTGACCGTGCCAGCTGCCAATGTTCTTTTCATTTCCCAACCAGCAGAGTCAGATGCGCTTAATACGCAGGACACCTTTACTGCTGGCATTGAACCTTTTGGTAAGGGGCTCGCCGATAAGCAATATAACTGGCTGAACCTAGCTACTGGCGAACAACGACCAGATCTGACATACGGCGAGGATGGATTATCGGATAAAACCATCGATCAATTGCGCGACGCTTTCGCACAAGCGTTGAAGGAACAGAAATGGCACTTTACGTTAGGATATAAAGGCGATAATGATAGTGAGCTTGACGCTCTCAAGGAAGCCTCACAATCGCGCTCGGAATCAAGAGCCGCTGCACAAGCCGAAGCAGCCTCGCGTGCACAAGCACAAGCTATTGAGGAAAGTCGTTTGGCGGAATCAAAGGCACTAGAAAGCAGTATTCTGGAAAGTCAGCAACAACAGCAGCAAGCCAGTCAAAACCAGGAAAGTAATCAACAATCGGGCAATAATAAATACGGCAATAATAACTATGGGGACAACG
>JAUMZL010000008.1 GCA_030528155.1 Aerococcus sp. | reverse complement strand
TCCCCTTTAAGTAGTTTTAGGAATTGCCCTGTCTACTTAAAGGGGAGCATATCAAAATAAAAGGGTCCTTACCCTTTATCAGTACACAGAGAAGCTTTTTCGGCTTCTCTTTTTTTATTTTTTTAAATTAGTCGCTTTTTTGCACGATCTTTGCTTTTTCCTTACCGTTTAACAGATAATCTATGCTATAATTTACATTGAGTAGATTGTAACCGCTTTAGTTGTTAAGCATGATGACTTTTTTATTCATCGAGGACGAATGACCAACTCGCATAGTGAGGAGGGAAAATAATGGCATTTGGTCAACGATTGCGTCAATTACGACAGAAACAAGGGCTACGACAGCAGGATCTTGCCGTGCAATTACAGGTTTCAAAGCCCACTATCTCAGCCTATGAGAATGAGACAAGAGAACCTGGACTCAAGATGTGTCAAAAAATGGCGCATTTTTTTAATGTATCTCTGGACGATCTTGTAGGAGATAAGCCATCCGTGACGCAAACAATCGATCTGAAAATGCTCCTTAATTCTAAAACAAAACTGACGTACGACAAACGCCCTCTCTCCAAGCAAGAAGTTGAGCGGATCAAACAAACGCTTGATAAATATGATAACAATGGAGGAGCGAAAGCGTTCAAAATGAGCAAATTAGACTGATAAGAACATAAAATGACACTGCACCCGTAATACATTGCTGGTGTCTATTAAAGTGTCCATCATTTAAACAACCAAGCGTTCAACTATTTAGCGATTCGTGCTTTCTGCGCCTATTGAACACAACATTCCTATCATCATGGTCCATCAGTGCCGCTCCCTTCATTGGGCGCCCCGCTCATCAGTTGCCATGCGACTAAATAGAAGAACCGTGATGGAGGTATGAATAAAAGAAAAAACGGTGGTGACACTGTAAAGGAGGTATTGCAATGTCTTCAGTTGTCGATTCAACACAACGTGGCAAACAAATTTTCTGGGTAACAATCGGGGTGATTCTCTCCTCGATTGGCCAATATTATTTCCTTTTACCCGATAATATCTTGGCGGGCGGGGCCTCAGGGCTATCTATGGTACTTAACGAATTTATCCCCCTGCCCTATTCCGTCATTCTATTCGTGTTGAACGTCGTGCTGCTGATATTGGGGTACGTCTTTGTCGGACGCAATTTCGGTGGGCTCACCCTCTATGCCACCTTACTCGGATCCGCACTCATTGGTGTTTTTGATTTCTTGTTGCCGATGAGTGCTCCCATCACCAGCGATATTATGCTAAACATGGTTTTTGGTACCTTACTGATGGCAGTTGGTATTGGTTGGGTATTTAATGCCAATGCTTCCACTGGTGGGACCGATATTTTAGCCGTGATGATTAAGAAATACCTCGGCTACTCACTGAGCCAGGGAGTAATGATGGTGGAAGCGGTAATTATCGCGGCAACGTTTGGGACATTTGGTATGCGTAAAGGTCTCTATGCTCTGCTCAGCATTTTGTTGTTCGTCATTTGTATGAACAAGGTGGTTGCCGGCGGGGAGGGGCGCTTTGAAATTACCATCATGTCCTCCAAGACCGAGGCTATTAACCGCTATGTTATCGATGAAATCAACCGCTCGACAACGCTCTATCACGCAGAAGGTGGCTATCAACGCAAACCCCGGCTCGTCTTGATGTCCATTGTTGATGGACGTCAGTTGATCAAAATTAAACAGTTCGTCCATAATGTCGACCCAAACGCCTTCTTCTATGTCAGCTCCATTACCGATATTTCTGGTCTCGGGTTTACCTTCAATATTCACCCTATGAGTAATATCGAAGAAACTGAAGACAACATGATGGAATTCGAGGAAGCCAAGAAATTGGAAAAAGCGGAAAATGTCAAACCATATGGCGTCTATCGCGAACGTATGAAACAACGAGCTGAATCCACTACGCCAAAAACAACAGCGCGAGCACAACAGACTGACACAGTGGCACTGGAGAAAGCCAAGGATGAAGTTGTTCCAGAGCACACAAAAGATGAGAAAGAATAAACAGTAACACATAACCTCAGCATTCAGAGAAGACGCCCTCATCAGGTCCTCTCTTTTGGGGATATTATCCTCTTATCACCGCATTTACTATAAGGGCGGCTGTATCTCTACTTGAACTAGCCCAACCACCAAGGCATTGAATGCGACATTCAGTGCCTTTTTATGATGCCCTATTTTTATAACACTATGTATCCTTACCTATATATTTTAAGCAATCAAGTCTAAGGAAAACTTTTTTGACCTTTACTTGCACCTAAAGTAAAATAGGACATAAGAGAAATGAGGAGTGTGGGATGGAAAAGGATCGATTACCTAAATCGACGTTAGATCAGCAACTGCGGGAACGGTGGCCCGATACACATATTGAAATCCACCAAACCATTGATAGTACTAATAAACTGGGGATGCGCCTTGCGGAAGAAGGAATTTCTCCAGCCATTATTGTTGCCAATAAACAAACGCAAGGTGTCGGACGTTATCGGCGTTCCTTCTACTCGCCAGCGGGATCTGGCGTGTATTTGTCTGTAGTTCTTGAGCGACCATTCTATTCCGATAAGATTCTGTTGTTTACGACACACACCGCTGTGGCTCTTTGCCAGACCATTACCCATTTTTTGCCGTATGAACAACCGGAGATCAAATGGGTGAATGATGTCTATTTGAATCAGAAAAAAGTTGCGGGGATTCTTGTTCAAGCACAAACTCAGCCGAACGATTCCAAGAAAATCCAATTGATTATCGGTGTGGGAATCAACTTGTATGAACCGAAAGACGGGTTCCCTGCTGAGCTCAAGGAAAAGGCCGGTGCCATCTTCACAGATGCTAAAGGCCCTTCAAGAGAAGCCTTCGTTGTGAAGTTTCTCGCCGAATTGGATAAATGGTTAGCTATCGATGATGCCGAAGTCTGTGGATCAGCACTCACTTATTATCGGAATCATCAATTTCTAACGAATAAGGTGGTCACTTTTGAGAAGAAAAACAAAGTATTCTCTGGGTATGTGACGGGGATTGCTGATCAATACGCCCTCGTCGTTTGTGATCAGGAAGGAACCAATCACTACCTCACTTCGGGCGAAGTACAGATTACCCAATTCGATTAAGAAATCACTCACCTTTTTCGCTCACCCCTCATCATTTCGTTTCCTGCTTCGGGTAGGAAAAATTCACAACCAAAAGGAGTTATATAATGATTTATAAAGTTCTCTATCAAGAAAATAGCCTGGAACCAGCGATTCGCGAAAACACGAAAGCCCTCTACATGGATGCTGAAAATGAAAGAGCTGTCCGTCAGGCCCTACGTGAAAACACCTCCTATCTCGTAGAATACGTTGAAACGCTTGATGATGCGCACTTGGCTTATGAAAAAGAACATGCCGACTTCAAATTAGTGGAGTTTGATCATTAATGAGTTGGAACGTTAAAAACAACGAAACCGCCGTTTTCGCCATTGGAGGTCTCGGCGAAATCGGTAAAAACATGTACTGTGTCCAATTCCAAGATGAAATTATCGTGATGGATGCGGGCGTAAAATTTCCTGAAGATGATCTTTTAGGGATTGATTATGTCATCTCTGACTACCAATATCTCATTGAGAATAAGGATCGCGTCAAAGGGGTCTTCATTACTCACGGTCATGAAGACCATATCGGTGGCATTCCTTTCCTATTAAAGCAAGTCAACCTGCCTATTTATGCGGGTAAATTATCCATGGCCTTAATCCGCGGCAAGTTGGAAGAACATGGCCTACTGCGTCAAACTGAACTGCATGAAGTGGATGAAGACGATGTGATCAAGTTCAACAAGACACAGATTAGTTTCTTCCGCGTCACCCACAGTATTCCAGATCCAGTGGGCATTGTCGTTAAGACACCGTCCGCCCGCATCGCCTTTACTGGGGACTACAAATTCGACTTTACCCCGGTTGGCAAACCTGCCGACCTGCACAAAATGGCGCGTCTCGGCGAAGAAGGCATCACCCTCTTGTTGGGCGACTCCACCAATTCCGAGATTCCTGGCTGGACGAAGTCTGAACATGTCGTTGGTGAAGCCTTGGATGAAATTATTTCTGGGGTAGAGAAGCGCGTGATTTTCGCCTCCTTCGCCTCGAATATTTCACGGTTGAGCGAAGCAGTGCAGATTGCCATTAGAAATGGTCGAAAAGTTGCCGTCTTTGGTCGCTCCATGGAGAACGCCTTTCGCAATGCCCGTGAGATCGGCTACTTTAATGTCCCCGATGAGGCGTTCATTGACCAGAATGAGATCAATGACTATCCCGATGAGGAAGTATTGATCATGTGTACTGGGTCACAAGGCGAGCCACTCGCTGCTCTCAGCCGCATTGCGAACGGCACGCACCGGCAAGTTACCCTGCACCCGACCGATACCGTTGTCTTCTCTAGCTCTCCTATTCCTGGAAACTATCGCGCCGTTGATGAATTAATCAACCGTTTGTTGGAAGCTGGCGCGGAAGTCGTGCACGGCAAGATCAATAATGTTCACACTTCTGGACACGGTTCACAGGAAGAACAAAAATTGATGTTGCGCTTATTGAAGCCAAAATACTTCATGCCCGTTCACGGTGAATACCGCATGCTCAGCGTACAGGCGAATACTGCTAATATGGTGGGCATTCCGCGCGAAAACATCTTCGTACGCGATAATGGAGACGTCCTCGCTGTCACTGAAGACTCCTGCCGCAGTGCTGGACATATCCCAGCGAGTGATATCTATGTCGATGGTAAAGGTATCGGTGATATTGGCAATATTGTCTTGAAAGATCGCCATCTTCTCTCCAATGATGGGATTGTGATTGTGGTCGTTTCGGTTGATTTCGAAACCAATGAAATGGTTGCTGGACCAGACATTGTCTCTCGTGGTTTCATCTACATGCGGGAATCAGAGGGGCTGATCAAGGATGCGCAAAAGATTATTCAAACCGCGGTGATTGGTCACCTCAATTCTGGTAATGAAGTGAATGAACGGATTTTGCGTGATGCCATGCAAAATGCCCTCAGTCCATTCCTCTACAAACGCACCAAACGTGATCCAATGATTTTACCAGTAGTCATGAGTATCTAACCCAAACAGGCACCTGCTCTCGCAAGTGCCTGTTTTTTTATGGATTCAATCGACCGATACTTCTTTTTTTTATCAGTCCGATTCGAAACCGTTATTATCATGTAGTTGTTTAAACCAGTGTCCTGATTTTTTGACCGTCCGTTTACCTGTTTCTAAGTCCAACGCCACCAATCCATAACGATTCTTGTAGCTATTCAACCACGACCAGCAGTCAATGAATGTCCACAGCAGATATCCTCTACAATTAGCTCCTTCAGCAATAGCCTGATGCAACAGACGCAAATGATCTTTGATAAAAGCAATGCGGTAATCGTCTTGAATCACACCATCAACCGCAAAGCGTTCCTCATCGGCCACTCCCATGCCATTTTCTGTCACCAACCAAGGTACGTTACCATAGTTATGTTGGATATTTTTGGCAATATCGTAAATCCCCTGCTCGTAAATTTCCCAACCACGGTAAGGATTCATCTTGGCTTTGGGCCATTGGTAAGGTACATAATAGCGCTCTGGTGTCCATGGGCTGTCTTCTGCATGGTTCGATGGTGCAGCTACGCGCAGTGGTTGATAGTAATTGACGCCGAGAAAATCCACGGTATTGTTCTTAATCAGTGCTAGCTCTTCCGAGGTCGTGTTAGGCAATAGGTTATCCCTTCTCAGCAAATCAACGAGCGGTTGAGGATAGTATCCTTTGAGTGAGGGATCGAGGAAACTGCGCGCTTGGAATAACTCTGCCACTTCAGCCGCTTTTTTGTCCTCCCAGCGATCACTCCTAGGATAGGCCGGCGTTAAATTGAGGATAATGCCCACCGGACTGGCCTTAGCTTGATGAAAAATTTCAACAGCACCGGCACTGGCCAATTGGGTATGATACGCCACCAGCACGGCGCGCTTCCCATCAGTAATTGCTGGCCAATGATACGTATTCAAATACCCCATCTCTACTGGGACGATTGGCTCATTGAAGGTTGTCCAATAATCGACCAAATCGCCGAATTGTTCCAAGCATGTTTTGGCATAGGCAATATAATCCCGAACGACTTGCGGGTTTTCCCAGCCACCTATTGTTAAATAGACCGCTGGCAGATCAAAATGATACAAGTTTACCATCAGTTGAATGCCTTTGTTCTTAATCCGGGTGAAGAAATCCCGGTAAAAACGCACAGCTTCAGCATTTACCTCCCCTCGCCCGGTGGGAATCAGGCGCGACCATTGAATTGAGGTGCGAAACAGATTATGTCCGGTTGCTGCCAATAATTCCACATCCTGAACATAGTGCGTATATAGCGAAGATGCCTTAGCGGGGCCGATCTGTCGGTAAAAGCGGTCGGGTTCCCGTTGAAACCAATCGTCCCAGACATTGAGTCCTTTCCCATCTCCTGGCTGGCTTCCTTCTGTTTGCACGCCTGAAGTGGATGTCCCCCAATAAAAATCTTTTGGAAATTGATACCACATAAACTCACTTCCTTATTCAGACATCAACACAGCGAGCGCCAATTGACAATAGGTCATGTTTGCCCAGGAGAACCATTCGCGGGTGTAGTGAGTGACATCGTTCCCGTCAATGCCTTCGTGACATTGATAGGTACCAGCGTGTGTTGTGGCGACTTGTTGTAATTTCTGAAGTTGCATAGTGCGATCACTCGTTGTTAACCCCTCCATCAAGAGGCTCAATGGCCAGATATAATGAGGTGGCGTGTGCTCGCTTCCAATTCCCTGTAAGACTTTTTCCGCATAATAATAAGGATTTTTCATACTGAGAATAAAAGCGCGCGTGGCTAGGTAAATGGGATCGATAGTTTCTAGGTCAGTGAGGAATGGCAAAGCTAATAAACTTGGCACATTGGCATCATCCATCAATAAGTAGCGTCCCAAGCCATCCACTTCATAAGCCAATCGTTTTTCTCCATCATCAACAACCGTCGCATACTGCTCAATCCCTCGCCTAATGTCTGAAAGTAACTGTTCATTTTGCCTTCTTAGGGTCGCGTGTTCTATCGGCAGGTGCTTGGACATTTTCATCAATAAATCGGCAGCGAGATAATTATCAGGGATATGATATCCTAACACACAGGTATTATCACTCGGACGAAACCCACTCCAAACGAGGCCTGTATCCCCTACTAGCTCACCCCGCCCTTGATTGGGTAAGGTGTCATTCGGTGCGCAATCCTCCCGGTGGAAGATATAAGGCGAAGTTTCATGGTGCTGCTCTGTTTTTAAAACCGCGAGAATCCGTTCATACACTGTCCAGAACTCATCATCAAAATGCCGTTCATCGCCAGTCACCTCGTACAGCTTTTCTGCCAAAAGTAGGGGGGCTAACAAGGAATCCACCTCAAATTTCCGCTCCCACACCCAGGGCGAAATCGCCACATCACTTTGATCCTCAGCCCAATGTGCCCCGCTCGCTGTTTCATTGAAGGCATTAGCGTAAGGATCGATAGTGATATAGCGCAACTCCCGCTTCAATACGCCTGAGACGATCGGGTAAAGTGCAGGAATTTCTGGAATTAACGTGACGTACGGCAGAATTTGAAAGGTCGCATCACGCAACCACATCGCCGGTAAATCACCGGTTGCGACAAAATAACTCCCGTCCGCTTGTTTGCGAGTCGCTTGTTCAAGGGCGTCGGGCAACAAGCGACGAAATAATGTTGTTGTTTCTGGTGTAGGTAAAACCTGCTGTCTGGCATATGTTTTGAGGGCATCAATCGCTGCTGCTAAGTGGGTCATTTTTCCTGCCTCCTTTCTTCGTTATCCATGTAAAAAAGTGAATGTGGTGCGCCTCACTTAGTAAAGCCTTAACGCAACCGCATTCACTCATCGTTAAGTGACCAATGCTATTGATCACTCAACCGTTGCCAAATAAATACCATACGTTCGAATCTCACCCGGACGGAAATCATTCAATGCGTACTGGGTCACACCATCGGCTAGCGTTTGTTGAACATCATGATTCAGATTTAATTGCTTCACATTAGCTTCACGTTGGAAAATCAACCGCCCCGCCTGTGACACTGATTGTTTGGCGGGATTATAGACTCTAACCACGATCCCTGTTTCATCTGGTGTTAAAGTGAGGGCAGACATGACCAAATCATCACTCTCCAATCTTAAATCACCGCTATGATGTAACGGTTTAACAAGCGGTTGAATGGGGAAATAGGTTAACGGCGTTGTGAAACGATCGACCGTTTGATTTTGATAATACAGAGATCCCGTCACCAATCGTTGGTGAGCTTGCTGTAATTGAACTGGATCAAAACAGTCACTAACAAGTATTCCTCCTTGATAATGATGATCATCTCCAAGCAATTGGCTGTCTGGTGTGAAAACTTGGCGCATCGTGAGCCCCGAAGCATCACCAGGACGGCGTGTGAGATCAGGACGCCCCAGTTCGCCCACACTGCGGAATAACGTGATGGCCAGTTGCTGCGCAGATTCTCCAATGATTTCGCATTCTTTTTCTCCATAACCGATAACACTCACACTGCATTGGCGATCATGCGTATTGGCAAAGTGCAAAAATGGTCGCAGCGCGGTCGGCTCTTCACGATAGCCGATCAATTGCCAATCATACAAATGAGGATCACCGATTGGACGCTCGATGTAACCAAATGGGGTATCGGTGTAGCTCATGGTTGCCTGGATCGGCGTATCCAAGATTAAACGCAAACGGTGATCTTTTGCTTGATTGTTGAGCGTCAGATCAAAATGAAGGAGCGGATCATCCGCATAGAGCGTAAGGGTCAACGTATAATCACACGTCGTATCGCATTCACTGTACATACGATGGCTCAAATCACTCGGCAAACGCCACTGCCCTTTGAGAGAGAGTTCCTGGAAATACTCACCTACTCGTACCGTCCCCTGTGCTGCTGCTAAGGTTAATGTGAGCTGATGATCCATAAAGGGCGGTGAATAGTCGTAGTTATCGCCTTCATCCCCTCCATCATTAAAATAGAGAAAATTCTTCAATATAATGTTGCCATCCGCACTCCTAAAATCAAGCTGCCCTGCTTTGAACTGTACGGTGCAGTAATCATTTTGAATTAACACTGGCTCCTCATCCTTGTGCGTAGTCATTTGCCGTTTTAGAGGTGATAAGGATGCTTCATCAGGTAGTGGTTTAATCAGCAATCCTTGCCAATCGAAGGATGGGATGGCGAGAGGAAACACCACTTCGGTTTGATAGAAGATATCAGAGACTTCTTTCGTCTTGTCACGGCGCCGTGTTGCTGCATCTACTTGTTGTTGCGATAACACATCAAATGGTATTGCTTCACCTGTCAGTGTCTCTAAGCAGAAATTTTGATAAGGCGTTGACAGCTTGAGCGTATAATGTTGACATTGACTGGTCAGCATGGGATTCCACACCACGACATCAGCTGCACTCGCCGATGCTAATTTACGCAAAAGATAATCGCGCACACTCTCCGCTAATTGTAAAGCCACCACTCCGCGCTGTTTAATATCTTGGTTGGTGACATCAGAATTGCACCCACCGGAAGAATCATGCGCCTGACCACGGGCAATGGCTTTCCAAATATCCTGCACCAAACCTGTCTCAGGCTGAATGCCTTGTAGTTTTGCTAGGGCCATGAGTGGCTCTACCTGGCGTGTCATGAGATTCTCTAACCGATCGTACAGTGCTTTAAGATCAGCGCGTGATGAATAGATTCCCCGATGAATTTTTGATACAGAAGGATCAATCCACTCGCCTTGATAAGTCACAAACGGCGCATTTTCACGCAACGTTTGAAAGAAATGCGGATAATTATCCTCAACAAATTGCGCTTCATTCTGCACAGCATTGGCCCATTTCAACCGAGCTTTGATATTCTTATCGACCGGGCGCTGATCGCCTCCCAATGGTAAAACCACATCTCTGCTTTTTGATTTCTGGAAAGCCTTCGTTAGCACATGGGTCACATTATCGGTTTCAATCAGCTCTACTCCGGCATAATACCCGTCCGCGATATTGGCAACGAGAACCGTCGATTCATCATCGCTAGTCCAATAGAAGTAACGGGCTTCCTTTTCAGCAGGGAGGCCCCGCCAAAAGACCGCATCGTAAATATCAAACCCACGATAGATTTTAGGCATGTCGCATCCTTGACCAAATGAATCTGGCAGATAGCCAACCTTCATTACAGCGCCCAGTTCATTCGCTAATTGATGCCCCAACTGGAGATTGCGGACAATCGCTTCACCGCTTGTCACCATCTCATCAATCTGTGTATACCAAGGGCCGACAAATAGTCGCCCCGCTTTAACGAGGCGAGCGATACGATCGCGTTGATCTGTGTGATTGACTAAATAATCATCGACAATTGCCATCTGGCCGTCTAATAAATAATAATCAATCTGATTCTGCTCCAACGCATGGAGGACTTCCTGCATGTGGTAGGCAAATTGTACGCGCGCCTGTTGCCGCGTAAAATACCACTCAAAATCCCAATGCGTGTGCTGGATCACATGAATCTTTCGCATGATACTTCCCTTCTTTATTTGCTAGATGCAGGAATTTCCCCTGCTGCAATTCGACGTTCATTCTTCAAATGAATCATAACAAATGGTGCATAGAGGAATACATCAAGAATCACTAGTATTAAGGTTAAAACAACTGGACTCAAATGGAAGGCGCCGAGCACCCAAGTACTGATGAAGATGGGTTCATTCCCTGAGTTGAGCACCACCAGTGGTACGACCCAACCCAAACTCGTAACGATCCAACCAATCACAGCATTAATAATGGGAACCAAAATCCATGGAATAAGCATGATCGGATTCAAGACAATAGGTAAGCCGAAAATAATCGGCTCGTTAATCCCAAATAGCCCAGGGATCAACCCTAATTTGGCAACTTCGCGCTCTTTATCTCCTTTGCGTGTAAGGATCAACATGGCAATCAATAGCCCAAACGTGGCCCCAGAACCTCCGATCATCGCATAAACATTCGTCATCGTATTTGGAGCGATGCTGATGCCGGCAAAACTGCCCGTTTCGGCAAATTTCGCCACATTTTCTAAGAAGAGCGGTAACCAGAATGCAGAAACCACACCCCAAACAATATTGAACCCATGCAGGCCCAAGAACCAAAGAATCTGTTCCACCAGAATAACTACAATGATGGCTGGTAATCCGGTACCGACCGTTAATAGCGGTGCAATGATGACTTTTTGAATCACTTGTAGTAACGATGCAAATCCGAGCGCTTCAATTCCAATTCGCGCGCAACCAAATACTAACAGCACACCCGCCATTGGAATCAAGGAGAAGAAAGAATCAAACACATTTTCCGGCACGGTGTCTGGCATCTTAATCGTAAATTTCGAACGACTCAGCCGTGCAAACAAAGAAACGGCAATCATACCTACCAATAATCCTGTAAACATGCCTTCGTAATTGAAGAAACTCAATGCATACCCCTCTAACACCTCCACGGAAGGATCGGCAAAGTTCACATTGGTTGGTACCATCACAAAGTAAGCGGCAAAGGCCAGTAACGTTGCAATAATGACATTCATGTTCTGATTTTCAGGGCGCCGTTTTAACTCAACAGCATATGAGTAGGCACTTGAGAACACCACAATGACCCCAACAATACCGAGTGTCGCTTTGCCGAGGTAACCGAACAAATCGGACAAATGCACGAGCCACGTCATCTTATCGAGTCCCTGATTCGTGATTAATGCATTCAACTGCATCTGAATCAAATTTGAAAATGAACCGATAATGGTAAATGGAATCGTACGAATAAAGGCATTCTTAATCGCCTGTAAAATGGCATTGCCTTGAACCCATCCCGCCGCCTTGAGCAACGGCTCTTGTAATTTTTCCACCGAAAATGACATCATGTCCACCTCTCTATTTCTTTCTTTAGCATCCACTATTTAAAACGACAACGATCGCTATCACCTTAATAAAATGACAGCGCTTTCCTATGTGCTTAGTATACGTAGAACGATTGATATTGTAAAGGCTTTATTTAGTATAAAATAGTCTAATCTTTAACTTTACTAATATTAGTATATACCAATGCAGAAAGGGGGGATGAAAAAGTCGTTTGTCACCCACTCTATTCTCATCGCGAAATGTGTGTTAAAATGAAAGCGCTATATTTTGTAATTAAGTAATATTTATTTTGCTTAGGAGGAATGAAACGATGAAAACCATTATGTTAGCTTGTGCCGCTGGAATGAGCACCAGTATGTTAGTCAACCGCATGAAAAAAGCCGCCGAAGAACAGAACTTAGACCTTGATATTTTTGCCGTGTCCACTGCTGAAGCCGAAGACAAGGTGAATGATCAAGCAATCGATGTCATTCTCCTCGGGCCACAAGTGCGCTATCAGGCTGAAGATTTCAAAGCAAAATTTGAACCTCAAGGCATCAAAGTTGCTGTCATCGATATGATGGACTATGGCATGATGAACGGGCAAAAGGTTCTCGCTAGCGCCCTGGCCCTCATGGAAGGCTAGGTGGCTGATGACGGAACCAAATACAACCCTGGAACAGACGATGATGTTGATCGTCCATGCTGGTAATGCCAAGAGTCTTGCAATGGAAGCTATCCAAGCCGCTAAACAGCATGATTTCCAGGTAGCAGACACCAAATTAAAAGAGGCCGATAAAGCTATCCTAGAGGCTCACCATATTCAAACGCAAATGCTCACCAGTGAAGCGAGCGGGGATGACATGCCCCTCAGTTTGCTGTTAGTTCACAGCCAAGATCATCTGATGACAGCCATTACCTTTATCGATCTCGCCAAAGAACACATTGAGTTACGACGGGAATTAGCCACCAACCGCACGCATTAAGGTTTACTGCTTATATAAAATAACCCCTCACGACCTTGCCCTTATCCTTTATTGATGGGTTAAAGTTCGTGAGGGATTTTTGATAATTGCTTTATTCATCTAAAGAAACAATTTTGGTACCATGCACTTCCTGTACGCCGAGTGCTTGTGCCACCATCAGCGCATTTTGATACGTAATGCCGCCACCGGGTAAAATCGTGATCCTTCCGTCAGCCTGTTTGATGAGGTGCTGCAAATGCGGTAGGTTTGTATCGATAGACTCCCGCATAGTCCCACCATGTGTCAAAATACGGGTAAAGCCTTGGTCAATCAACCATGTCATAGCATGTATTTGCTCACTAACCGCTAATTCATCAAAAGCCATGTGAAAAGTCAGTTCGTAGTGATGCTTTGCTTGTTTTATTGGCGCCAGTAAGGTAGCGATGACCTGCTTATCCACTGCTTCGTTGCGCAATGCTCCCAGCACGAAACCGGTTATTGGCGTTTTCAATGCCAGGATCGCAGCGATGTCTTTTAACATCATCTGAACTTCCCAATCGGTATAGGTATAATTTCCTCCACGCGGCCTGATCATCACCATGACATCGCACTTTCTTGGGTGAGCGTATTCACTAACCGCTTCAATCACACCAAGGGATGGCGTGGTTCCCCCAACAGCTAAATTATCGCAAAGCTCAATGCGTTTTGCCCCATGTGCAATCGCTGCCGGAACATCTGTCGCATTTTCAGCGCAAAACTCGCGCACTAATGAGTGTGATGCCATCATTCCTCGTCCTCCTCCATAAAATTACCGAGATGGTAGAGCGCTAATGCATAAATCTTGGCGTTCATCATTAAATCGTCAATCGCCATCCACTCATCGGGATGATGCGAAATACCCTTTTGCCCCGGAAACGACGGCCCAAACGGAAAAATATTTGGCATGACTTTGGCGTAGGTACCTCCTGTCGTTGTTACCGGCTGAGACGGTAGACCTGTGAGTTTTCCGTAAACCTCCGATAAGGTTTGAATCACCAGGCTCTCCTTGTCAAAATAAACAGGATCCCAATTCGAACAAGAGGTTACCGTATAAGACGTAGGCAGGGCCTGTTTTACCCGTTCAATCAAGTCTTGAGCCGTCAAGCGAGCCGGATAGCTGATCGCAAAGGTCAAATGATACTCTCCATTTTCCCGCTTGATTTGATAATTACGTGTCTCCAGATCACCAAACTCCTCATCATGATAGCGCAAATTCAGTGTTTCCCCCAATCCCTGCGTATTTAAGATGTATTGATTTAACAACTCTAATAACTGCTCATCTGTTTGACAGGCGATTTGAACCACGAGTCGCCCTCGTTCTGCGTAGACCACGGGATATTTACAATCTGGTGTAAATCCCAATTTCGGTGGCTCTTCCACGGCTAGATAGTGAGGAATATCTTGGAACCCAATTTCTTCTGCCGTGCCAAAGAGGATGCGTATTTCTCGTTTGGGTTGCCAATGCAGTTGCTTCAACGCGTAGAGGGCATAGAGGCAGGTAAGAATCGGCCCTTTGTTATCGAGAATGCCACGCGCGTATAGTCGTCCCTCCCTTTCCACACAGGTAAAAGGATCACTGCGCCAGCCTTCACCAGCTGGAACGGTATCGAGATGCCCCATCACTCCAACGTAGCTATCCCCTGTACCATAGGAGGCATAGCCGAAATAGCCAGATAGATTTTTGGTTTTAAATCCCAAACCTTCAGCCTCCGCCAGTGTTGCTTCTAGGGCCTCATTAATCCCCACACCAAATGGGGCTCCCGGTACTTCGGGTTGATGATCACTGCGGATACTCGTGATCTTTTTAATGGTCTTTAACATTTGGTCTTGATTGGCTTCCACCGTTTGGATGATAGCTGTTTCCATCGGTGGCCACTGCTCTTTCATTGATACGGCCTCCTCTTGATGACTATTCTTCATTCCTGTATCGCTTGAGGGGAGATTGTCGTTCTGCCATGTACTGTGCCAGCCACGCTTCACTAGCGGGCTCAATCTGCATGCCAGAACGAGTGGCATTCACGACATAAACTGTTGCGTCCTGCATAGCGGTGGCAACCACACAGGAAAAATCGCGGATGTTCGTGGCCACACCCCAGTCACCGGCTGGATTCATCGCTACAATAGAGACATCACGCAATTTTTGCCCTCGCTTTTCAAAACGCCGATTGAAATCTGCTAATGCACTCTCAACGGCAGCTTGGGGAGACTGATGCTGCATGCGCCGCACGACTTCATAACTCAAGGCGCCTTTCATCACATCTTCACCCATACCGGTAATCGTGGCACCGCCCCAGTCGCTATCGGCATAAAGTCCTGCCCCAAAGACAGGAGAGTCACCGACACGCCCAGGATGTTTCATGAATAAACCACTCGTTGATGTCCCTGCAACCACATGTCCCCTGCGATTGGTGCCTGTAATGCCTACCGTATCATGACCGGCATATGGCACTAGCAGCTGCTTTTTAGTGAGTTCGGCTAATCGATTCTCATAATGAATCTGCGCGCGATCGCTCAGCATGGTGCGTCGCTCAAAATGATGCATCGTCCCGTAATGCTCTGCACCACGGTCCACCAACAAATTATTGGCGGGTTCCTTGGTGAGCGCATAAGCTATAGCAATGGGATTCTTGAAATCCTTGATACCAGCCACCCCACCAATAGCGAGGGTATCGCCATCCATAAACCCAGCGTCCAGTTCGACATCACCATTTTGATTAGGTAACCCGCCGTAGCCTACCGATTTATAGTAAGGATAATCTTCTACGGCTTGAATGGCGGATACCACTGCCTCTTCGACATTATCCGTTGCATCTAAGTATGTACTTGCTGATTGGATGCCTTCCAAGGCCATTCGCCAGGTGCCAATAAGTCCCCACATGCTCTCATCCTCCCTGATGTGATACTGCTAGAATGAATAACCCTCACTGCCTAGCATTTGATCACTCATTGTTATTTTACCGGTTAAGTTTGCTTGCTGTCGTTTCTATTTTACGTCATTCTAGTTTTTAGTACTGAGTCTACTTAGAGTAATATTCATATACCATCATCCTGGAAATTTTTAAGTCCTACATCTACTTAAAATTCCCGCTATTTTGCCTCTCAACTTTTATTCAGCCACTTTGGCAGGTTCTACACTTCCTTTTTCTTCAGCAACGTATTGATTGTCCAATACTTTCAAGAATGGTAAGTAGATAAAGAAGTCAATCACGAGTAACCCTGCTTGTAATAAGGCCCCCGCCCAGTTGGTGGCCAAAAATCCTGAGATGATCGCGGGCGTTGGCCAAGGAATATTGATTCCAGATGTTATCGGCACTAAACCAATCCGCATCACAAAGTAGCTGATGATAATATTCACTGTTGGTGCCAGCATAAACGGCACAATCATGATCGGATTTAACACAATCGGCATCCCAAAGATAATCGGTTCATTGATATTGAAAATGCCAGGTACAAGGGCAAGTTTGCCGAGTTCTTTCATCCGCTTGGAACGACACACCACAATCATCGCGATGGCCAATGATAAGGTAGATCCCGCCCCACCGAACGTGGCAAAGAGGTCTTGGAATTGTTGGTTAATGATGTGTGCCTGACCCACACCTGTTTGGAAGAATTTCACATTCTCGAGGGAGAGCGTTTGTAAGATAGGATTAAACACCGCTCCCACAACGGATCCCCCATTGATCCCGAAGAACCAGAAGAAATGTAGGAAGATGTAAGCAATAATCATGGACCCCAACGTGTCCCCTAAATTCAGCAATGGAATCTGCAGGAATTTGTAAATAAACTCAAAAGCATTGGTACCTGCTAAGCCAAATAATAAGTTGACCAAGAAAAAGAAGCACATGACAAATAAAATGGGAATCAATGAGGAAAAAGTCTCCACCACATTCTCAGGCACTTCTTCCGGCATGCGAATTTTCCAGCCTTTTTTATTCACCCAGGCATAAATGTGCACGGAGAGGAAAGCACAGATGATGCCGATAAAAATTCCTTTGGCGCCCATCCAACCAAGATCGATCCCCGTGACTGTGACGGCTGGTGCATCTTCCACAGCGCCTAAGGGGGTTTGAGTCAATTGGAATGGCATCAGGATGAACCAGGACATCAATGCAGTCACTGCCCCAAATATAGGTTTGACTGCCATTCGTTTGGAAAAAGCATAGGCGATCCCTGCTACCGCAAACACAGCCATAATGGTATAAGTCGCATCGGCAGGAACGGCTAAATAATCTGCCAAGGTAGCCTGCGTTTCAGGATTAATAATGACAGAATTAAAGAACTCTGTGACCGCTGGAATCGGGAAATTAGCGATCAATAAGAAAATAGAACCAGTAATCAATAACGGTGTCGCAACTAGGAACCCATCCCGAATAGACATTAAATATTTATTGCGGCCAATAGCTACCGCTAACGGTTGAAAAAGCTTGTTCAGTCGTTCAAACATACGATCCTTCCTCTCTTCTGAAACTTCACAGACTACGACAATAATGACTCCCCTCCTCTAAAATGTAAGCGTTATCTCATTGAGAATACCATATCCCTTGCCGCTTGACAATTAGCCCAAGCCTTTTAGTGCGGCAATCAGAAGCGAGAAATATACATCTCAACCGAGTTTGTGGTAAAATTAGTCTATACAACATCAATAAGGAGGTGGACAATTTGACCATCTACCGTCAAATTTATCAAGATCTCAGGCAACGCATTCTCAGTGGCCAGGAACACATGCATGCCCCACTCCCCACTCAAACTGAACTTGCTGAACACTACCACACCACGCGGGTCACCGTAAAAAAAGCCCTCAGCTTGTTAGAGCAAGAGGGGCTTGTTTACAGTAAACAGGGTTCTGGCACTTATGTCCGTTCTCCACTGAGTGAAACTTCAAAAGAATTATTACCATTGGATTATCCAGTGGGTGCAACCACCACGCACTTTAATCAGCAGGTTACCAGTAAAATTTTGCATTTTGGGGCACGTTTACCTGATGAGACCGAGCAGAAAGCACTGAAAATTACCACTTTTGAACCGGTCTATGACATCCAACGACTCCGCCTCTTGAATGACCAACCATACAGTTTTGAGCATACACGCATGCCCACCAAATTAGCGACTATCGATCAAACGGTCCTCGCGCATTCGCTCTATGCTTATCTTAAGGATGAGCATGGCATTGTTTTGATCGATTCCAGGCGAATTATCAGTGCCGAGTCTGCTTCGCCAGCCATCAGTCAGGCGCTTCAAATCGAGCAGAACGAACCCGTGCTTGTGATCAATCAGACGGCCTTCGATCAAAAACGAGTCGCCTTTGAGTATTCGGATGCTTACTTCATTCCCTCGCAAACTCGTTTCGTCATCGATGTTCATCGTCCACTTATCTAAAGCAAAAAAAGGGTGTCACCACATCAATGTTTCATGGTGACACCCTTCTACTATTTAAGTCCAAGCATTTATGCCGTTTCCACATTCAAGATACGAACGCTGAAAGATCCACCTGGGGTTTCAATTTCAACTTCTTCGTCAATTTTACGACCAATCAAAGCTTTGGCAATTGGTGATTCATTGGAAATTTTACCTTCCAATGGGTTGGCTTCTGCTTTACCAACGATTTCGTATTCTTCTTCATCCCCATCAGGAATTTCAACGAAGCGCACCCGTTTCCCGAGACTCACCGTATCTTTTTCGATGGTCTCTGGATCAACGATTTGGGCATAACGAATCATGCGTTCCAATTTTGAAATTTGACCTTCAACGAAGGATTGTTCATCTTTCGCTGCTTCATATTCCGAGTTTTCGGAAAGGTCGCCGTAACTTCTTGCTTCTTTAATGCGTGCCACAACTTCTGGTCGTTTATTTAATTTAAGGTCTTCCAACTCTTGTTCCAAGCGTTGTTTACCTTCAATTGTCATTGGATAGCTTTCTTCAGCCATATTAATTCTCCTTGTTCTAATAAAACACTTTGCGGTTAGATAATGAAGGTTCTTCACCCCTTACCCATACGATGATTTCAGTCTGCCAATCCCTCCGATCGGTGAGACCCCTTGACATCATCGCTATTATTGGTAAAAAGTGAAGAACCATGTTTAATAGCCATACACTACCACCAAACCCACTAAAGTGCAAGCGAATTTCAGCAGTTGTTTAGGCTTTTAGGTTATCTTTACTTATTGATCGCTACTATCGTTACTGCTTTCCGCCAACTTTGCATCTTCTTCTGAAACGTACTGATCCACCTTCTGCATGTGTTCATCATAGGAATTGGAGTAGTACACTTGCCCGGATTTTAAGTCAGCAACGAAGTACAAATAATCGCTCTCAGTCGGATTCAATGCCGCCACAATGCTGTCTTCACTCGGCGAGGCGAACGGCCCTGGCCCTAAACCAGTATGAACATAAAGGTTGTAGGGAGAATCCACTTCGGTATCCTTAATCGTCACGTAGGAAGCATGTTTTTGGTTGGCATAGTTAATGGAAATATCCGTCTGCAGCGGCATATCCTGATTGAGACGATTATGGAAAACACCAGAGACCAAACGACGATCTTTCGCGCTGGAGGCTTCCGATTCAATCAGGGACGCCAACGTGAGGATTTCATGGAAGGAATAAGACGATTGTTTAATCTGGGCGTCATACTTCTTCCGGATAACATCGAGCTGATGGACCATCTGCTCGACAGTACTTTCCACATTGTCGCTCGCTGTCAAGGTATAGGTCGACGGGAAAAGGTACCCTTCTAATTTATAGCGGACATCTTTATCTGCCATGGTGTCTTGCAATAACTCAGGATATTTCTCCTGTAGTTGCTTTAGGAACGTTTCATCATTCAATGTTTTCATGACGTCCTTAGGATCTTCATTAAACTGTTTTCCTAGGATTTTAGCAATGCCTTCCAAGTTGGTCCCTTCTGGAATGGTGACGGTAGCGGTAGCTTTATCACCACTGAAGTTTTCTTGCAGTTGTTCTTTGGCTTCTGGAAAACCGATCGATGTGGTCATTTTATAGTTTCCACTGCGCACGTTGAGCGGACTCCCTGCTCGCAAGTAGAGCTTAAACAGTGGGCCATTGAAGACCACTCCTTTTTCATAAAGCAAATCGGCCACTTGGGACTGGGTAGCCCCCTCTGGCACTTCGATCATGACGTCTTTCTTCTGCCCCATGCCACCAGTCGCTCCTAAATAGAAGAAGGTAGCGCCTAAAATCAATGCCAAAACAAAAACTACAGCCATCACGCGTCCAACCAGGCGCCCCCAGCGTCGTTTTTTCTTTGGTGGTTGTGGGGTGTTCCCCACTCGATTTGTTTTTAGTTGCTTTTGCTGTGTTTGTTTTGGCTGTTTCGCCATAATGATTGGCTACCCCCTTAGTCATCTCCTAATTTACTGTTCATCGCCATACGAGTTATTTTGGCCATTCCATCTACAATCAAAGCGTTTTGCATGACGAAATAAGAGAAAGGGGATAAACATCACCTGTTTTGTGCCCTTTCTCTCCTTGATCAGCTAAGCTGATTATTCACTCATTTGTTCGTCATCAAGATAGGTATTGAGGACTTCCTCAACCATATCCCATTCTTCATCACTTTCGATTTCTTCCAATTCACCGAAGTCATCAATGTCCTCAGTCTCGGTATAAGCATAGGCTTCAACCATGACTTCTTCATCATCATTGGTTTCTTGTGGGACTAATAACACGTAGGAACGGTCATAATCCTCAGAATGGAAGGTAAAGAGAATCTCATATAAAGTTTCGTTACCTTCTTCATCAATCAATGTAATCAAGTTTTCTTCGTTCATTTCGCTCATACTAGGCTCCTTTACTGATAAGCAAGCAAAAATGATTACTGCCGATCCAGATAGTTCTGCAGAATCAATACTGCTGCGAGTTTATCAATGACTTTCTTACGTTTATTACGACTAACATCTGCACGTTCAATCAACATTCGTTCCGCTTGCACGGTTGTCAGACGTTCATCTTGAAAATCGATCGCGACATCGTACAATAATTTAATTTCTTCACCATAGTGGCGGGAAGCTTCTGCTCTAGGGCCTTCTGTATTATTCATATTCTTAGGTAGTCCGATAACCACCTTATTCACCTGATACGTTTCGAGTAATTCCCCTAAACGCTCTAGCCCCAGCTCACCTTTTGCCTCATCGATAGGAATAATTTCTACCCCTTGTGCCGTCCAACCGAACGGATCACTGACCGCAACGCCTACTGTTTTGGATCCAACATCCAACCCCATCGTCCGCATTAGCGACCGGACCGTTCCATGTAACTGCGAATCAATTCTTCCAAAATCTCGTCCCGTTCGTGGTAACGAATTAAGTTACGCGCGTGATTGTGACGAGGAATATACGCCGGATCACCGGAGAGTAGGTAGCCTACAATCTGATTAATCGGGTTATATCCCTTTTCTACCAACGAGTCATAGACAATTTCTAACGTTTCTTTGACGTCTTTTTCGTTATTATCGTCAAAATGAAACAGAACGGTTTCGTCCTTAGCACTCATGCCAGCACCTCCGTATTAAAAAGACATTAGTTTGACCGTATTATAGCGAAAATTGAAAGTGGTCACAACTCACGGCGCGGTGATCACAGAAATTTAATGTGCCTGTAACAATTCTTCAACGAGCGCCAATGCTGCTGGAATACCAGCCGGGTTCTTTCCACCGGCCTGTGCCATATCAGGGCGACCACCACCGCCACCGCCAACTTGTTTCGCTAAAGGCTTGATAAGATCGCCTGCTTTAATCCCCTCTTTGATCAACTCTTTCTTCACTGCAACGAGTAAGTTCGCTTTGTCTTGGCTGTTTGTCGCTAAGACTAACACATCAGAAACGGCTTTTTGTTTCCATTCATCCGCCACATTGCGCAAGTCATCCATGGTGCGATCTGGCAGAGCAGCGGCAATATAGCTGTAGTTACCGGCTGCTTTCACATCATTGAGCAAGTTTTCAGCGGCTTGATGGTTGGCTTTTTGATGCAGGGCATTCACTTCGGTTTCTAACGCCTTTAATTGGTCATCCTGTTGATCCAGGCGGTGAAGAATATCGGACGGCTTAGCCGCTTTGACGCGCTGTGCCACTGTATTCAACAAGCTGTTGCGTTCTTGGTAGTAGGCAATCGCTGCTTTTGAGGTTAACGCTTCAATGCGACGTACCCCGGAACCAACACTGGTTTCTTGGGTAATCACAAACAAACCGATTTCCGCAGTATTGGCCACATGCGTGCCCCCACAGAGTTCTAATGACCAATCCCCGATGTTGACCAAGCGCACCTCGCCGCCGAGTTTATCATATTTGTCACCAAACAAGGCCATCGCATGTTGCGATTTAGCTTCTTCTACCGTGGTGAGGGTGGTGGTGACTGGCAAAGCATTGAGAATTTGTTCGTTAACAATAGCTTCCACTTGTTTCAATTCATCGTCTTCCACTTGACCAAAATAAGTAAAGTCAAAACGCAAATAGTGGTCATCCAATAATGATCCTGCCTGGTTAACATTATCGCCGAGAACATCCTTGAGCGCTTGGTGCACTAAGTGGGTTGCCGTATGGTTCTTCTTGATCAAACGACGACGCGCGCTATCCACCACTAAACGAACAGATTGACCTAAGCGCAATGGCTTCAGGGTTTCAACCTCATGCAGCGGTTGATCATTCGGGGCATGCTGGGTATCTGTCACCCGTCCCACCATATCGCCATTTTCATCGTAAATCACACCGGTGTCTCCTACTTGACCCCCGCGTTCACCGTAGAATGGTGTTTTATCTGCTACCAAGTAAACCACCACATCGGCAGGGACTTCTTCCACCAGGGCATCTTCATAAACCAGAGCGTTGATTGTCCCTTCAGCTTCCTGTTCGGTGTAGCCAACGAAGAGACTCGGCGCATCGATTTCTGCTAGGACCGTGGATTGCACGGCTAGTCCGCCCATCTTCTTGCGCGCAGCCCGAGCTCGTTCCCGTTGTTCTTTCATTGCCACATCAAATCCTGCGTGATCCACCTTGAGGCCTTCTTCCAACAGCATTTCTTCAGTGAGCTCCAATGGGAATCCATAGGTGTCAAACAATTGGAAGGCTTCAGAACCTGCCAAAGTATCAGCACCCTCAGCTTTAACTGTGGCGATTTTTTCCGCTAAGATCTTTTCACCATCTTCAATCGTCGCTTGGAAGCGTTTCTCTTCTTGTTCGAGCACCTGCAAGATCAATTCCCGGTTGGTCACGATTTCTGGATAAGCTTCTCCCATCGATTCAATGATCACGGGTAACAACTGCCCGAGAAAGGCTTTTTGAATGCCTAATTTACGCCCATGCATCACAGCACGGCGCAAGAGCCGACGCAAGACGTATCCACGACCTTCATTCGATGGTAAAGCATTGTCCCCAATGGCAAAGCTGACTGCCCGTGTGTGATCGGCAATCACTTTGAAGGAAACATCTTGCTTGGGGCCGTCTCCGTAATGCTTGTTGTCGGTGAGCGCTTCAATCGCTTGGATGATTGGTTTGAACAAGTCCGTTTCGAAGTTGGTCTTTGTTTCTTGCATGACGCTCGCCATACGTTCCAATCCCATCCCTGTATCGATGTTTTTATGTTTCAAGTCCTCATAGGTATCATCAGGCATGTGGTTCCACTGCGAGAACACAATGTTCCAGATTTCGAGGTAGCGTTCATTTTCACCGCCCGGATACATTTCCGGATCATCATCCGCGAGATCTTGGAAGGCTTCTCCACGGTCAAAGAAAATTTCAGTATCCGGACCAGAAGGACCAGCCCCTAAATCCCAGATATTGTCTTCCAAGGGCACAAAATGTTCCTCAGATAATCCGGTAGCTTCTTGCCAGTAACGATGGGTGTCTTCATCATTAGGATAGTAGGTCATGTAGAGTCGTTCTGGATCGAGATGTAACCATTCTTCCCCTGTTAAAAATTCCCAAGCCCATGGCAACATTTCTGCCTTAAAGTAATCCCCAATCGACCAGTTTCCTAGCATTTCAAATAACGTTTGGTGACGAGCCGTATGACCGACATTGTCGATATCGTTGGTACGAATACATTTTTGCACGTTGGCAATGCGTGGATTCGCTGGAATTTCTGATCCATCCAAATAATGTTTAATCGCTGCGACACCGGAATTGATCCACAATAAGGTTGGATCATCCTTTGGCACGAGCGAGGCACTTTTGACAATGTCATGCCCCTTACCTTCCCAGAATTTTAGCCATAATGTACGAATTTCTTTACTCGTTAAAGCTTCCATGTTTACCTCCATAATGAAAAACACGAGGATATTGCCTGTAAGGACGCCTAGCGCGGTACCACCTTACTTGCAACATCATCGTGTTTTGATATTACCTCTCTTGGTTGTTCGATAACGGGAACACCGATAAGTTTTCACTCATTTATTCAGAAGGGAGCAACTCTGGCCTGGGCATTCTCACCAACCGCCCTCGCTGTTCTGCCGTCGTCATGTCCTTCTACAATCTCTCAAATTATAATCGAGTGATCCGCATTCGTCAATTCTCCTGCTGAGAAAAATACATCGCTGCTCCCACCAGATTGGCATCATTGCCTAATTTTGCTGGAACAATCTCAGGTAAAATCGGCGGACGGCCTGCTTGATCGGCTAACTTTTCAATGGCTGCCCGAATGCCCTTAATAAAGTCAGGATTTTTTGAAGCCCCTCCACCGATGATGATTCTGGCTGGATCAAAGGTGAATTGCAAATTAATCAGCAAGTGTGCCAAGGTGTCATAGACAGAAGCCGTCAGTGACTGTGCCAGGGCATCCCCCGCCACAGCAGCTTCTAACAAGCCTTTGCCGTCAATAGTCGTTTGAGTCTGTTCACTGTAGGTTTTAGCCGCCTGAACCAACGTCCCATCATGGCTACTCCAGCGGTTATGTTGATCGAGCATCATCCCAAATTCTCCCGCCAAGAGATGAACACCAGGAATAAGTTGACCATTGAGCACCACCGCGCCCCCGATGCCCGTCCCAATCACCACGAAAATTAACTGTTGCTCACCGCGCCCTGCGCCATGGAAGACCTCCCCTAGTGCGGCACAATTCGCATCATTAGCGATCGCCACGGGACGTTGAGTCCTCTCATGGAGCGCTTGCTTAATTGGGAAATGATGAATATAAGGGACAGCACTTACGCCTTCAATGATACCTTTTTCATTATCGACAGCGCCTGGCAAACTAAACGCCACGCCAGAAACTTCAGCATGTTTTTCCCTGAGCGCTGTAATCACCTGATAGAAATCCTCCAAATGATCAGGCGTTGGGACACTCTCTTTATCTCTCAGTATCGCTTTTTCTTGGTCCCAAACCGCAGATTTAATCCGCGTGCCGCCCACATCAATGGTTAATAATGTCGTCATAATAACCTCCTCACTCCATTTTACATTCACTCATCCGTGCGCTAAAAAGCCTCCGCAATCGGCGTCCCTCCCGAAACAAATTCGTAAATTTCCCGATAGGTTGTTTCATTAGGAAGCACTGCTAAAATCGTATCCGCCACATCCCAGCGTTGCGTGGTATAGTCTATTGGTTTTTCCTCCGACGATGTGATGATTTGAATCTTACCGGTTCCCTCATCATCACCGAGCACGCCGGGACGCAGGATCGTGTAGTCCAAATCTGTACGCATTAACTCCCGGTCCGCGTACATTTTAGCCGCATAGTAAGGGATAATCTGCTTAGACCAATTTTCGCGTTTACCTGCCCCATAAGCACTGACCATGACGAAGCGTTTAATGCCCAGTGCTTCGGCTGCTTCCATGGCTTTCACGGCCCCATCGAGATCGATCAAGATGGTGTTAGCATCGCTCGATCCCCCGGCACCTGCTGAGAAGACCACCGCATCTACGCCGGCCATCGTCTGTTTAATATCATCCACCGTGGCTAATAGATCTCCTCGTCTTGCTTCTACTCCTTGTTCTTCATAGGCTTTCACGTGTTCCGATTTGCGCACGAACGCCACCGGTTCAAAATTATCATCAGCTTGCATGCGCTCAACCACACGCCGCCCGACATTGCCATGTGCCCCAATCACTAATACTTTCATTAGTAACAGCCTCCTTTGCCATGACTTCATTCAATGAATATAGTGTAGACGCTTCCATCATAAAATACAAGTTTTCACTTTTTGGGTCTTAGGAATGCCAGACACTCATTTTTTGGCAATCAAAAAGCGTCGGAGCCTTGTCCCACGCTTTGTTCATCGGTTGATTGTTATTCGTTTGTGACTTCTTCTTGAAGAGATTGCTCTTCACCGAGTGAATGCCAATTCCAAAGACCGGCTAAGCCTTGGATGACAAAAGCTAGATACATGGCAACGACTGCCCATTGTCCGGTAAGCGCCCACAACCAAATGCTGAAGAGGTCTACCGCTAACCATAAGTAGTAAGCGGAACGTCGCCGTGCCATTTGATAGATCTGGGCGAGGAAGCTGATAGAATTGGTGATCGCATCGAGGACAATGTGCTCTCCCCCGAGCAACCAGGAGACAAATCCCAAAAACACGCCACAGAAAAGAATCGCGAAGGCAAGCAATAGCCAATTTTCACGCGTCTCAATACGCAGCGACCCGTCCGGATTGCGGTGTATTGTCCATTGCTGCCAACCAAAAAATTCACTCACCAAATAGAAGAGCGAGGTCAGCGCGTCCCCGTAGATCCTGGACTGCATGCCCACGAATATACCAGTGAGGTTTTGCGCACCGTTGAAGAAAAAATTGGTTTTAGTGGTAAAGGCAATCCCCCAGATGCCAATAGCCCCAAGAATACTCATCAAACTCGCCAATGAAAATCCGGATTGCACCACCCCAATGATGGTGACAATGATGGATAAAGTAAAGGAGAGGCCAGTAAACCAGCGATGGGGATGGCTCCAGTGCTTGATCTGGTCTTTGATATGGTGCCAATCCGCAATAAATAACTGTTTCACTGTCGCTATCATGGCGCCACCGCCACCTCTAGTTTTTCCAGCGCCGATGTGATCATGCCAAGCACTTCCTCCCAGTCTGCGGGCTTTTCAATGTCATAGTGATCGGCAGGAATGATCAACTTTGCGGAAGTCGTATAGTTTTCAATCCATTCTTGGTATTTATCATACAGATTACGGTAATACGTGACCAACGTGGGATCACTCTCTACCTGTTCAAATTCACGCCCGCGTTTTTTGATATTAGCAAGCTCATGTTCAAAGGAGACATCGAGATAAACCAATAAATCGGGGGATTTTTTGGGGATTTGTTGTAACTCTTGAATCATATGATCGACTAACTGGCAATAAATCGCCCACTCTTCTTTAGAGATATTCCCCTTTTCAACATTATTCCACGTAAAAATCTGGTCTTCATAAATCGTTCGATCTAACACATTACACGTCCCCTGATAGGCTTGTTTCATTGAACGAAACCGCGTATTCAGGAAATGCAGCTGCAAAGCGAACGCATAGCGCTTTGGATTCTCATAAAACTTCTCTAGGATGGGATTATCACTCACGCTTTCCAAGAAAACCTCACTACCGAGTGCCTGTGCGAGTCGCTTGGAGTAGGTCGTTTTGCCGGCTCCCATCACCCCTGCTAAAATGATCATCCTATTGCCCTCCTAATTGTCGCTCTTTCACTTGTTCCAAACGCTCAATAATCTGGGCGTAGACGGCTTGCCAATCATCCTCATTATGAATGTCATAGTGATCGGCTGGGATGATCAATTTATCTGAAACATCATATTCCTCAATCCAGCGACCATAAGCGTGGTAGAGCTGCTGATAATAGGCCTTTAAGTCGGGATCTTGCTCATAGTCACGATTGCGCTTTTTGATATTTTCCAATTCATTCTCAAACGATACATCGAGGTATACCAAGAGATCCGGTGCCTTCTTCGGAGTATCCTGCATTTCTTCCATCATGTTATCTAATAATTCGCTATAAATATCCCATTCTTCTTTGGAAATATTGCCATTCTCTACATTTGCCCAAGCAAATATTTTATCTTCATAAATGGAGCGATCGAGCACATTATTATTCTCATTGAATGCCTGTTTGATCAATTCAAACCGTTTATTGAGAAAATGAATCTGCAATGGGAAAGCATAACGCGCGGTATCTTCATAATATTTGGTGAGGATTGGATTATCATCCACACTTTCCAAAAAAACTTGACTTTCGAGAGCCTCTGCCAGGCGTGTGGCATATGTCGTCTTGCCTGCCCCAATGACTCCTGCAAATATGATCACGATAAGAATCCCCCGCTTTTCTATTGACTTTGATGGTCTCCAAAAATCACCTGATGTGCCTTTTTGGGATCCCTGTTAATTACCATCGCTCATTCTATCACCCTACCATATGTCGGTCAATGATTATTCTAACCCCCTATATCTTGTATTCGCACCACTAAAACGAGCACTATTCATCCAAAGATCAGCCGTATGATCAACAGGAAACCGGTTAATCGATTGCCCCTCACTGCTATATTATAAAAAGGTGATTTCTTCTCCTGTACATCCTGTCAGATCTTAGTCGACTAAATGAATGACCAGAATCTCGCGTGCTCCCTCCAGTACGCCCTGTCAAATCAACCGCTCGTTATCCTAGGTATCCCTTTGACTTAAACAAAAAACCAGGCACTTCATAAGCACCTGGTTCTTTCCCTCCTGATGAGTGATTGAAGATCCGCCCCCTCAGCAATTCTTTTTGCTATCACTCATCAGCGTTGATTATAGGTTATGAAATTAGAGTTCTGATCCATTGGTTTCAATGACGTGTTTATACCAGTAGAAGGAATCTTTCGGGCGCCGTTCGAGCGTTCCGCTACCGTCGTCGCGCTTATCGACATAAATATAGCCGTAGCGTTTGCGGTATTCCCCGGTACCGGCCGACACGAGGTCAATGCAGCCCCAGCTGGTATACCCCATTACATCCACGCCATCTGCCTCAATGGCTTTGATCATCGCTTGAATGTGACTCTTGAGGTAGTCGATGCGGTAATCATCATGTACGATGCCGTCTTCACCGAGCTCATCGAATGCCCCCAGTCCATTTTCAACGATGAAGAGTGGCAAATGATAGTGGTCTTCTAACCAGTTCAAGGAGTAACGCAACCCCTCTGGATCAATTTCCCAATCCCAATCAGACGCTTCCAAGAATTCGTTCTTCACGACATCCTTGGATTCGCGGTAATCGAATTCAGGATTATCCGCAGCGGCAGCAATGGTAATGGATTTGTAGTAGGAGAAACCGACATAATCAACCGTGCCGTTCTTCAAAATTTCGAAATCGCGAGGTTCGGCCTTAATGTCAATGCCTTTACGTTCAAAGTATTTCAGCATATTCTTCGGATATTCTCCATGAACGTGCACATCGCCCCAATAGTAACGTTTCTGCATGGCTTTTTGCGCCATGAGAATATCATCAGGATGGCTGGTTTTCGGATAAATCGGTTCAAAGGCTAACATGCAGCCAATCTGCATCTCTGGATTAATTGCATGCCCAATTTGTACGGCTTCAGCACTGGCCACTAATTCATTATGAGACGCTTGATACATCGCTTCTTCACGGTTTTCATCGTCTTTACTGAAATGCAATCCTGAATTGGTGAACAGAGCAAAGTCATTATCATAACGTGTTTGGTTATTGATCTCATTGAAGGTCATCCAATATTTCACCTTGTCTTTGTAACGCTCGAAGCAGACGGTTGCAAAGCGCACAAAGTATTCGATTAATTTTCGGTTTTTAAAACCACCGTAGGCTTCAACCAAATGCAATGGAATTTCAAAGTGAGATAACGTCACCACGGGTTCAATCCCATATTTTAAGCACTCATCGAACAAGTCATCGTAAAATTGTAACCCTGCTTCGTTCGGTGTCATTTCGTCACCATTAGGGAAAATCCGTGTCCATGCAATGGAAGTACGGAAGGCTTTGAAGCCCATTTTAGCAAACAGTTGGATATCTTCCTTGTAACGATGATAAAAGTCAATTCCCTCATGGTTCGGGTAGTGTTTCCCCGGCAGGACGCCATCGGTAATTTCGCGTTCTTTGCCATGATGAGCGCCGGTCATAACGTCAGCGACACTAACGCCTTTGCCGTCCACATCCCAAGCACCTTCTAATTGATGAGCAGCAACTGCGCCGCCCCATAAGAAATCTTTACGCACGATAATCCGCCTTTCTTATTTCTATCTTAAATTAATGACTCATAGCCACCGCTTATGCGGTCATTTCTTTTTCTTGAACGAGTAATTTCTTGTCATAACGACGAATGAATGGATAGTAAATGACGAAGGCCAAAACGGCAGAGAGCACCGCCAGTACGAACCCTTTCCAATCGCCACCAGTACTGATCAATCCCCCAAGGCCGACCGGTGTTGGCCATGCCATCTGTGCAATAACAGGACGCACAATGCCTAGTTTAATCGCCCAGTAACCTAAGGAAGCAGAAGCCATCGGAGCTAAGAACCATGGAATCATCAAATCGATGTTGTAAAGGAATGGTAATCCGAAAATCAGTGGTTCATTGATGTTGAAAATGGCTGGCACCATTTCCGCTTTACCAATGGCACTCAATTGTTCAGAACGGGCACGGTAAGCCATCCAGAATGACAAGATCAAGGTCGCCCCAGATCCCCCAATGGTAATGAAGGCGTTGTTGAATTCCCCGGCCCATGGAATCGTCGTGGTATGCGCTGCATTCGTTGCTAAGTTAGCTAATGTAATCGGTTGAATCAAAGAGGTAATGATCGTTGCTCCATGCACCCCGACAAACCAGAGTGCTTGAATTAGGAAGACGATCACTAAGATACCGATGTAGGAGCTCGTCAAGTTGGTAACGAAGCCGAATGGTACCGCTACAATGGTGAAGACGTCGTAACCCACCATCAGTAATAAGCCGTTGATGATCAATACAACAAAAGCAATCACAAAGGCTGGGATCAAAGCGGTAAAGGAGTTGGCAACCCCTTCTGGCACACTATCCGGCAATTTAATCGTCCATTTGTTCTTCACACAGAGACGATACAGCATGACAGCTAACACCGCCATGATGATCGCGGTAAAAATGCCGCTCGTGCTCAAACGCACCACACCGCTGGACATTTGCCAACCATCAATCACTTTCAGGTCATCGCTCACGGTGTTTACTAATGCTAATTTTCCATCTTGAATGAAGAGTTGAGGAATACACATGATGTAAGCCATCAAACCGAGCAATGCCCCATTCAATGGTGACATATCTAGTTTTTCCTCTTCATGATAAATCTTGGTGAATTCATAACCTAAACTGATATTGAAGTACAAGGAGAGAATCCCCATGGTCGCCGTATTGGCAATCATGTAAAGGTTTTCGACACGTCCGAGTGTTGCGTCATATACTCCTTTTAAAGACGGGACAACGGTTGGAACAACGGATAATACCAAGAACATCGAGCCAACGATGGTAAAAGGAATAATAGCCATCCCGGTATTTGCAATGGCGCGGACAAACTTGTACTGCGAAAATTTGGCGAGGGGTTGCATGATGGTTTTATCCATCCAAGCCACAAATTTATTATTTTCCATGATTAACCTCCCAGTTGCTGTTCAAACTGTTTAACGGGTTGATACCAACGATCTTGCTTCTGTTCCATCCTTAATACCTTGCCAATACCGATTGCTGCGTATCCCACCAAAAACAGTAACAGGCCACTTAACACGTGCTGTACGGCCGGTGTTAATGTAAAGATGGGAATCCATATCCCCGCTTCTTGTTTCAAAAAGAGCAAAGTAAAGAGCCAAACGATGCCGATAGCCGCCTGAGCGATGAGGCTTAGGCGAACAAGGAAAAGGTTTTGCGATGTGGATGATGTAGGCTGGCTTGCACGGCGCTGCATCACAACTAATGCACCAATGTTCAACAATAATAAGAAAATAGGTACGATCATCAGTGCATTAGCTTGAGCAGTTTGCATGATCAACCAACTCACATTGCTAAAGAAGAAAATCGCTAGGCAATAGCGCAACATCATGAAACGCCGGTAGCGCATGTTCTGCAACTGCATGTTGATTCGATTCTTCTGTTCACGCTCACTCAGCTGGCGCGCTTGTTGCAGGTGTTGACGTTTCATGGTGCCTTCCTATCCTTTCTGTTCGAGGTGATCGACTTTTTGGTAGAGACGTTTCAATTCCGTCGCCATCTCCATCAAGGTCATTGTTGTCATCAAATGATCCTGAGCATGGACGAGGATGACTTCCATCGTGATCTCTTCGCCACTGGCATATTGTTGCAAGAGATCCGTTTGCGCATTGTGCGCCTGATTCAACGCATCATTGGCTTCTTTGAGCTTAGCATCTGCCCCCTCATAATCTCCATCTGACATCATGGTGAAGGCTTCATGCGTCAACGTCCGAGCATTCCCTGAATGCAAAATGATCGTAAATGCAATTTCTTGGATTTTTTCCGATTCCATTCGTTATCCCTACTTTCTGTTTTAACAGGTGATTTATAGGTTTTCTTTGATTAAAGTCGCAAGTTTTTCAATCCCCATTGGAATTGGCACGTAGGCTTGAGGTGGAATATTAGTAATCGGTTTACCCATAGCATCCGCACGGCTCTTCATCGTGTCGAAGGTCATCTTCGCTTGTGGTGAAATCAAGTACAGGTCATAATTGTCTTGATCAATGATATCAGGCCCTTTGGAAATGGTTGTCGCATCAACATGAATATCTTCCCCTTGGCTAGCGAAATGATCGCTGGCTTTCTTTGCAATCATGGAACTGGACATACCGGCTGCACAAATAATCAATACGTTTTTCATGGGTAATTCCTCCTAAATATTTTTGCCTTTGTTTAACATGGTTTTAGTGTAAACGGATTCATTTGATTGAACAATGAATTCTAATAAATTAGAAAACTTCAACACAAAATAAAGCGTTTTCTGTCCTTTCTTGTGTTCGTTCAACACATTTTATTCAAGAATTATGTTAATATAACAATTGTGAATTTATCCATTAAATAGTAGATACAACGGGAACCGATACGCATCAACCCCCTATTAATGCTCACTTTTCATTCCAAAAGTCGGCACAGTTATGGATAAATCCCCTTAAACGGTTATTTTTTAGCTTTACCAATCAACACAAAAAGGAGTCAATGAACGTGTTAATCTATGAACAAATGCAAACGGATATTTTCTCAGAATCCGAACGGTTGTTGGTCGACTATATGCTCAAACATCCAGAAAACTTGCGGGAGATGACAGTGTCAGAAATGGCGCAAAAAACGCACACCAATGCGACAAGCTTGGTGCGCGTTGCTAAGAAGCTCGGTTTTTCTGGGTGGCGGGATCTTAAGCATCACTATTTGAGCGAATGGGAGACGCTGTCGACTCATTTCAAAAGCATTGACGTAAATGTCCCTTTTAGTGCCCAAGATGACCCCGCAACGGTGGCGAAGAAACTTGCCACCGTTGAAATGGAAGCGATCCGCGAAACCCGCAATATGCTGACGAGCGAGGCCCTCGCTCAGGCGCAGCAGTTAATGAGCAATGCCAAACGTCTGCTCGTTTACGCTGATTACGAAAATCGTATGATCGGTGAATCCCTCATCGAGAAAACGCGCCGCTTAGGCCTCAACAGTTTCCTAGCAAACACGTATGATATGTTTCGCTACGAAACGGAGCTCGCCGATGATGATACCCTCGCGGTGTTATTTTCCTATACTGGGGAAAGTAACGAAATCATTGAAGCAGTGACTGCCCTGAGAAAAAAAGAAGTGCCTACCATTGCCATCACTAGCATGGGCGAAAATACATTAGAAACCAATGCCACCCTGACGCTCCGTGTGTCCACGCATGAGCGGTTATTTTCGAAAATTTCAACCTTCAGCTCTAATCTTTCAATGAAATATCTCAGCGATCTTCTCTACTCGCTCTTTTTTGCGGCTAATTATAATCAGAATTGGCACTTAATCTTGCATATGGGTGAACGTGACGATCATCGTTTGGCTTCCACCGCTATCATCGAAGAACGCGGCACCCATGTCTCTGGGAGTCACACGATTCAGCCGCAGAATAACGACTAAACGAGAAAATAGGCCGGACTTTATAAAAACAAGAATTATTGTCTTTTTTACAGCAATGGAAGGAAAATAGTAGAAATTTAGCCATGGACGTGGCATGCTGATAATCAAATGAAGGAGTGATCATCATGACACCACCAATCATTCGTACGGCAAGTGAGATGTATGTCTACGAAAAACATATTATGGAAGAAAAACACGTCCCAGCGCTCCTACTCATGGAAGGCGCAGCACAGGCGATCTATCGACAAATGGTGAAAACCATTGCTCCCACCAGTCATATTCTAGCAGTTGCTGGATCAGGCAATAATGGCGCTGACGCGATTGCGGTCGCTCGTCTCTTCGTCATCCATGGTGGAAGTGCCACCGTGCTACTGATGGGCGATCCACTGCACGCCTCTGTCGAAAACCAGCAACAGCAGGCGATGTTTGAGAGCTATGGTGGCAGTGTCACCACCCAACTTGCTGATGTCCATTTCAATGACTACGATGCAGTCATCGATGGTTTATTTGGCATAGGGCTGAATCGACCGGTGATCGGCACAGCTGCTGACGTGATCGATGCTGTGAATCTCACGACAAAACCGCGCATCTATGCGGTCGATGTGCCCAGCGGACTGTCCGTAGAAACGGGCGTGGCTTTCTCCCCGTGTGTAAAGGCGGATGAGACCATCACATTCGGCTGTTATAAACACGGCATGGAGTTAACAGCATTAGCCCCTTACTTTGGCAACATCACCGTAGATGATATTGGCTTTTTCATTGAATAAGTGATCAATGCTGGTCATAGGGGGGATCCCCCCTCTCGCCTGTTTTTGAGGACTAGTAGACATTTTATGCGCTGGTGTCTCGCATCATCCTCAAAGTTTTACCCCCCTTATCATTTGACATTTACCCGTTATAAGAATAGGGTTTAGTTATACTTGGTAACGCTTTCTTTACATCAGCACAATACGAGGAGGTGTTTCTCTTGAATAAAGATAAATCGAAAAAAAGAGTCATCCTCTGGGGAATGGGTTTCCTTATTGGCGATATTACCTTTCCCTTCATCCGTGATTTTATATTGCGCCTCTTAAATTAGAACTAACAAAGAAAACTTATAACAATAATCCCAAAAGAAAGTCCATGAAATAGCGGAATCCCGCTGATTTCATGGACTTTTTGGTGAAATAAAAGAAGAACAACGCTCCCACGTCCTTCTGGCATTAAAATCAGAAAGATGCGAAAGAGGCGATTAAAACAAAAATTGGCTGATGCCCCTATTGCCCGATACTCGAGCTGGCGCTACCTGCCTGTTCGAAGAGCGGTTGACTGGTGGAGGTAGCGTTTGGAATAGCCGCACTACCGCCCCCACCAAAAAGGCCTTTAATCTGGTTGATTACCGTATCAATCAATTCTTTTGCACTGACATTTGGCCAATGGAATTGACTCAACGCATAGTTCATCGATGTTCTAAAGCTCGTGGTAATGAATTGAACGGCAAAAGCAATTGCTAACAGTGCCACCATCACCACAAAAATCGTCCATTGAATCTTCCAGATCAGCCGATAAATTCGGATGGAATCCCCACTCAGAAGGGTGTAGCGCTTCATGGCATATTTCGATAAGAAATGACTTACCAAGAAAAGGACCACCATAAAAAGGCTCAAACGGCTGAACGCACCTAATAGCAGCATCATCCACGCCACAACCATACTGCCCCGTCCTAGCCAGAGCATCTTTTCGGCACTGGTCATACCTTGTGAAGGTTTCGAGTCGTAAGCTTTGAGATTGTCAAAAGCTCCTGTATCGTCTTTGGCAGGCTTTGTGGCGCGGTTGGAAGACCCTTGCGCTGAATTTTTGACCGTATCGGCCATGCCTTTAGCCGCAACCTTGAGCTTGTCCGCATATCCCGATAGCATCTGCCACGGCGCAGCACTCCCATTATCCGTTTCCCGCTCAAGATGAGGATAATCAGCGGTGTCATCGGAATCAAAAGTATCCGAAGCCATGTCATCATCCATAAAAGCGGCATCGTCGAATTCATCATTGAATTGATCCGTTCGAAACAACCTCCCCGTATTCTCCTCATCCCAGCGATCATCACTATAATCATCCTGATCGTCTGATAGTATCCTGTCTTTAGGCGTGAAGGTACGCGTCTCCTCCAGCGAGTCATCGGTTTCATCGTCTGCTGACGTCACTTCAGGCGTCGCGTAGAAAGTTTTGGGTGTTTCATCTGCAATATCTGGCGCCTTTTGCCCTGCTTTCCCCATTACATGGCGTTTATTTGGTTTATTTTCCGGTTCTACCACAGTATTTTCTTCTGCAAAATCCGGCAATTGTTGGCCACATTGGATACAGAATTTCTGCGGAGGAACAAAAGGCGTCCCACAGTTAGGACAATATTTTACGTTCTCTTGATTCATGAGTAATCCCTCCAAAATTGTTGCGCGTCCTTTTTTTCCGCGCCGTCTAACGGCTACTTGGCACCTATTTAGACACATGTAGCAGTTTAGTCATCATATGCCAAGGCGTCAATGATTCCAACAGAATTTAACGGGAAATTTAGCTTCTTTTGGTCAAAAAATAGAAATAAGCTATCATTATTCTCTCTGCGTCGCCAGAAACCATCTGTTAACGAATAGGCTACCGCCTTTTCTTCGTTTGCATCGCTAAATCACACCTACTCGCCCTACTAAATCTTCCAAAAAGAAAACCCTCGCCATCAAAGCGAGGGAGTGAGACAAACTGAATCTCTGAAGGTATTCCCCACCATCATAGCAAAGAAGGGGGAACAACTAATCGAGATAGACCGTTTCGTTTTTGTTCAACCAGTAGTAACCCCAGCCAATGAGCAATCCTCCACCAACGAAGTTACCAATAAATGTCATAATGTAGTTTGTTAATACGGTGCCAACTGTCATGCCCGGAATTGCGCCACCATTAGCGAAGAAAGCCAGTGGGAAGGAGCAGAAGTTGGCGATCACGTGTTCGTCACCTAAGAAGGCGAAGATAAAGATAATGAAAATGATAGAAATCACGCGACCATCTCCATTCATCATCCGGTTAGAAGAGAATACGGCGGTGTTTACAGCCACATTCGCGAAAATCCCTTCGAAGAAAATAATCCACGGGGTTTTATCAAATTTAGCCGACACAGCGGTGTAGAGAAAATGATCAGCAGGTAAGTTTTGGAAGATGGAAGTTTGTGCCATCATCCAGGCAAAAACAATCCCGCCAATAAAGTTAAAGAGCACACAGGTCATGAGAATTTTCATCCCTTTAGCAAAGGAGATGTATTTTTTCTGCGTCCCAACCGTCATGAACATCATGTTTGACGTCGCTAACTCCCCGTCCATGTAAACGATCATTACCAGAGACCAGGCAAACAAGAAGGCATAGGTGAATTTTCCTAATCCATGAGCAATCCCATTCGCAATCTGACCACTCTGCATCGCCACAGCCGTCCCCATAGTTAAGAACAATGTGGCAAATACACTACGTACGGCGTATTTCCAGAAATTGTGGTTGAATAAGTCTTCTTTCTTCCGAATCGACTCATACACAACCGTCCCAAATGTACCGCGTACTTCCTCTAATTCCGCTTGTGAATTCATATTCTACTTCCACTTCCTCATCTAAAATTCATATGGAACTATCTTACCCTATTTTCTCAAAAAAACCAGCTTAAAATCTGATGTTCTGTTGGTTTTATTTATCAGCTGGAAAATCATACGGCGTAAGCCCTTCCATACCGATGAGTGGATCTATTTGTCCTATATTTACCAGTTCTGGCGTCAAAATTGTCACACGCGTTGTTTGTATTGCGGCGTCCTTTTTGTCGGCAATTTTGGCGTTTCGTTTTGAAAAGTCAGCTGTTTCGTTTTTATTCTTGTGAATAGAGCTTTTACTCTTTAATGCTGTTAGGCTACTTTCTATAGAGGCACTACTTATTTCTTGAGCGCGTGTTATTTCAGCTGATGAGCGGTAGCGCTCTGCGGTCTCTTCCACCAGGTCAGTCGTTGTTTTTTGGGTTGTTGACTCGGGCTCATCGAGGGTTGGACGCGCCAATCCCACCGTGGCACAAGCGTCAAGCAAAAGATCGTACAATTGCGTTTGGCGTTGGCCACTCTTGTTCTGAATCGCACTAACAAACGCTTCGCCCTCCCCACACATAATGAGCGACTGTTGCGTCCGTGTAATGGCTGTATAGAGGAGGTTGCGCTGGAGCATGCGGCGATGCTGGTGAACCAAGGGCAAAATTACAATAGGGAATTCACTCCCCTGTGATTTATGGATAGAACAACAGTACGCCAGTGTTAATTGATTCCAATCCGCCCGGACATAGGTTACTTCAATCTCATCATCGAATTGTACGACAATTTCATCGCTCTTCGATGCCGTTTCATTGGCAAAAAAAATCGCTACAATCATGCCCATATCGCCATTAAACACATTTTCTTCAGCGTTATTCTTCAACTGCAGCACCTTATCGCCCACCCTAAAGGAGCGCTCGAAAGCAGTCACTTCTCGCCGTTTCTTCGTTGGGTCAGCCGGATTTAGGGTATCTTGGAGCACCTGGTTAATGCGGTCAATCCCTGCTTCCCCTTTGTACATTGGCGCTAGCACCTGAATGTCCTTGATGCCGTAACCACGATCCTGGGCGCGTTTAGCCACGGTAGCGATAAATGCGGGCACTTGCGGTGTCGGTAATTGGAAGAATGAGCGGTCACGGCGATTCTGCGTGAGATCACTCGGCACGTTGCCTTCTTTAATTTCGTGCGCCAGCAAGGTAATCGTTGAACCATCATCTTGGCGGAAGATTTCATCCAGTTCGCGTGATGGAATCAATTGGGTGCGCAATAAGTCAGACAGCACTTGCCCTGGACCCACTGATGGCAGCTGATCTTGGTCCCCCACTAAAATAACTTGCATATCACTCGGTATATTAGCTAGTAACTGATGGCATAACCAGGTATCAACCATGGACATCTCATCGATAATCAGTAATTTTCCTTCCAATTCGCTACCATAGATGGTTTGCTTGGTCTCTTCATCAATCGCATTCTCGTTCTCTTCACCCGTCAATCCGAGTAAGCGGTGAATGGTGCTAGCTGGCAGGTGCGTCAATTCCTGCATCCGCTTAGCGGCACGTCCGGTCGGCGCGGCTAATAAAATGGGAAAATCGTCAGCGGTCGGATTATCTAAATCAATCTCATGCCAAGCTGCGTAAATCTGAACAATCGCATTGAGAACGGTCGTCTTTCCCGTTCCTGGCCCGCCGGTAAGAATATAGCATTTACTAGACAGTGCTTCCTTAATCGCCGCTTTTTGCGCACGTCCATAGGTGAGGTGCTGCGTCGCTTCAATTTTTTGAATTTCCTTATCTAAATCAACCTTACCCAATTCCGGTTGGTGACGATTCGTCAACATCTGCTTGATACGGTTCGCAATGCCCAATTCAGAGAAATAAAGACTCGCTAACGCCACGCGCTTATCATCGAGATAAATATCACCAAGCTCCGCCATTTCACTCAAAGCATCACTCAGTTGATCAGCAGTAATTTCCTCATTGGTGAGTGGTTTCATTAGTAAGTCATAAACCTCACCTAATAACCACGCCACATCTACATAGGTGTCGCCTGTGCTATAGCAGTAATCCTCCAGACAAAAAGTTATCGCTCCCTTGATCCGCACCAGGCTCGTCGCATCAAATCCCAGACGCAAGGCTAGCTGGTCGGCTTTTTGAAAACCAAAGCCTTGAAAATCTTGAATCAATGTATAAGGATTTTCTTCGATAATTTCGATGGCTTGCGTCTCATATTTCGCATAAATTTTAGCCGCGAAAGCCGTTGAGAAGCCCATCTCCGCCAACTTAAATAGCACTGCTTGGCTGCCCTCACCTGCTCGAAGCTTCTCTACCAACATGGTGCGCTTGTTCTGAGAAAGGCCCGCAACCTTTTTCAAGACATCGGGATCGGCCACAATTCGATCCAATGCCTCTACACCGAGCGTTTCGACAATTCGTTTCGCCAAGACTTTCCCAATCCCCGGAAACTCGTCACTCGCTAGATAACGCGCAATGCCTTCCTTACTGGTGGCTTTACGCTGTTCATAACGTTCCACCTTGAATTGCACACCGTAGCGCGGATGATCCACCATATCGCCAAAAAATTGATAAGTCGTTCCATCCTGCAACTCAACGAAATACCCTGTCATGACAATCGTATCCTCAGAATAGAGGGTATTGGTTTCATCAATCGCCACCTTGATCACACGGTAGTAATTATCTGGATTGGTGAAAAATGTTGCCTTCACCTCTCCCACAAAATAATTCCCCGTTTCTTCTGTGCTCGGTGTTGTCATGTTATCGCCCCTCTCATTCTTTATTGCGCCAACTTCGTCTGGGAATTCTTATTTGGCAGTAAAAATTCATTAGCGCTCCCATTCTAACACAGCCGTTGCCGTTGTGCAGATTCCAAATCTATCACGACAGTGTTGTCTATAAAGGTATAACACTAAAAGATGGCCTACCTCGTCATTTTAATGGATCAGTCACCCCCTCTTGCGACAAAAAAGACCAGCAAATGCTGGCCTAGAGAATGGATAGAATTATGCCACAGGGGCATGTGAATGTGATTTAGCATTATTTTGCCCATAATAGGCATCTGCCCCATGCTTGCGGTAATAATGTTTATCTAATAAGTATTGGGGCACTCGGCAATCCGCACGCGTCAACTGACTCGCATGGTAATTCGTTTCGCAAGCAATTTCCAAAACTTTGGCATTGTAAACCGAATCAGCCGGTGTTTTGCCCCAAGTAAAAGGTCCATGTTTGCCCACCAATACAGCTGGCACAGCCATTGGATCAATCCCTTGCTCTTTGAAGGTGGAAACAATCACGCGCCCGGTATTTTCTTCATAAGTGGTTTCAATTTCTGCCTGTGTCAATCCCGGTGTGACTGGCACTGTGTCATAGAACGTATCAGCAAAAGTGGTATTCAATGGTTCTACATCCACACCTGCTGAAGCAAAAGCGACCGCCCATGGAGAATGGGTATGCGTAATCCCACCGATTTCTGGGAAATGATTGTACAAATAAGTATGGGTTGGTGTATCACTGGAAGGATTTAATTCACCTTCTACCACTTCGCCTTTGAGATTAACTACCACCAGATCACTGGGCTTTAATTCACTGTAAGGGACACCAGAGGGTTTAATAACAAATAATCCTTTTTCACGATCTATCCCAGAAACATTCCCCCATGTAAAGGTGACCAAATCCAATTCTGGTAGTTGCATATTAGCTGCGTAAACTTGGGCTTTTAACTCTTCTAACATATTATCCCTTCCTTATTCAACATCGGCAATTTCAATGCCCGCTTGGTTAAAAAGATCCATGAAGAAGGAACGGGCCATTCGAATGGTTTTCATCGCATCGTCTTGTTGGCCTGTCCACATTTCAATGGTCAATCCACCGTTGTAATTCAAGCGCTTCAGTGTGCGTAGACAACCGAGGAAGTCTACACAACCTTCACCAAATGGTACTTCTTTAAATTTTCCGGGGAAGTCACTGCGCACAGCTAAGGTATCCTTGAGGTGGGTACACGTGACAATATCTATATTCGCCTCTAAGTCACACGCTACATCATTTTCTGGCCAAGCAGAGATATTTCCTAAATCAGGATAGCCTTGTAACCAAGGGCTGGCGATTTCTTGCTTCAGCGCTTTGATTTTAGCCAAATTGTTGAGAAAAGGATCATCCATCGTTTCAATCGAGAGTACCACGCCTTTTTGGGCAGCAATAGCAACGCATTGTTTGAGGCCTTCGATGTAGTAGGCACGGGTTAATACTGATTTTGGTTCATAATAGACATCGTACCCCGCCATTTGAATATGGCTGATCCCTAAATCCACAGCCAGGTCTACCGCTAAGCGTAAGATTTCGATAGCTTTGGCACGAATATTTGGATCCGTTGCCCCTAATGGAAAACGGCGATGGCCACTCAGCATGAGGGTGTGCAACCTCACCCCAGTTTCAAGACTGGCCTGGCGCAGTTCTTCGCGCTCTGCTTTAGACCAATGGAGACGCGCTAATTTTTCATCGCTTTCATCAATGGAGAATTCCATGTAATGAAAGCCAATTTCATGGATGCATTGTAAAGTTTGTTTCCATGTTCCTTGGAAAGGTATGGCCTTTTCATATATCCCTAATGTATTCATTGTCTCACACCCTTTATGGCTAGCCCCAGATTTCTTTAATTTTAGCCTTGAAATCACGAGCAGCCTGAGCGGGATCTTCCGCTTGAGTAATGCCTCGTCCGGCAATGAAAGTAAAGACATCGATCCCTGCAAAAAGTGGCAAAGTGGCTACACTCAGCCCCCCGGTGACGGATACGCGAAAGCCCATCTCAGTCAAGCGGCGAATCTTAGCTAAGTCTTTTTCGCCCCATGTTTCACCTGCCAATAAGGCATCCCGGCTCTGATGGTAAATAGCCTGAGAAATGCCAGCCTCTAACCATTTTTCTGCATCTTCAAAAGTCCAATCTCCATATAATTCTACTTGAATTTCATCGATTTCTTTCGCTGCCGCTTTCATTGTCGGGATGGTTGCAGCACAAATACAAGTCATCCAATTAGCTCCGCGATCGGCACAATTTTTGGCTACTGTTCCGCCAGCATCTGCGCATTTGGTGTCGGCAACAATGATTTTATCGGGGAAGAGTGAACGTAAGATTTCAATAAGCTCACTCCCCACTTGCAATAGACACACGGTACCAGCTTCAATGACATCAACTTCATTTCCCACAGCAACGGCATCATGCAAGGCGCTAGCAAGATCATTATGGTCGAGTGCGACCTGCAATTTAGGTAAACTCATGTTGCCACCTCCTAATGACCAAATCGTTCTGGAATATCTGTTCCTTGAATGGCTTCTTGAATTTCTTTGGCTGACATTACATTACGAATGCCCAACACAGTGACCCCTTTTGCTTCAGCATCTTTGAACATATCTACAAAGTTCAGTGGCGTTAATACCAAATCATAATTTTTAGCGGTAGATTTTCCTTCCGCAATCGAGGTATGTTGAATATTTGAGACCTCAATGTTGAGTTGTTTTAGCGCTTTCTGAGCACTTTTCATCATCATTAAGCTAGTTCCTGATCCGTTCGCACATGAAACTAATACACGCATGATATTTCCTCCTTAAATGATTAACAAGTGATTGATGGCAACTAGTCGTTATTTGAGCGACTAGCTTTTAATTCTAAGTATTTATCGTAATCTTCAACGATTAAGAAGTAGCCTTCTGGGTCTTTGCGATATTGCCATTGTGGAATGATAATTAGGGCAGCTGCTACCACGACAATACCGATGATACCAAGGAATTTCATGATGACGGTGAACCCTGGCCACAGTGTCGCCCAGTCGGTCATGCCGAGATATCCGCCAAAACCAGCGAGTCCTACCCAGGTAGCAATGAGAGCTGACCCACAGACTTGGATGATTCCGTTGATAAACGGCAATCCAATGGCGTATTTCGCCCCGCCACGATTGTTAGCAAAGACTGCAATCGCTGCATTATCAAAGAACAACGGCACGAACCCTGCAACAACAATCGTCGGTGAATTAAACACAATAAGCAAGATAATTGCTAAGAACTGCCCCATTGCCCCACTGATGAATCCAAGGGTAACGGCATTTTGCGAACCAAATCCAAATACAGCAGCAATATCGACTCCTGGCACTGCATTTGGCAAGAACGTATCCGAAATTCCTGAGAATGATTCAGTCAATTCCCCAACGAACGTGCGTACCCCTAATTGCAAGATTGCCAAGTAAACAGCGAAATAGAATGAGGTTTCCAGTACATAGAAGAAAAAGTTATCGGTCGCTTTCAAAAATTCGCCCTGTACTAAGTAATCCTTGCCAAGAATCAAAAGGATAATACCGAAGAAGGTGGTCATCAAGATAGCTGTGGATACCATATTTTCATTGAACATGGATAACCATCCTGGCAATTTAATGTCTTCAATTTTGCGATCGTTATGCTTCCCTTTTGCTTCGTTTTTCTTACGGAAATGTTCAGCAATCTTCGCATTAGCAAAAATCCCAAACATCTGTTGATGAGCAACGGCAAAGCCTGCCCCTTCCGTTAATTCCTGAGTAATATCTACTGTTAAGTTAGATCCTACCGCCCAGTACAAGCCGAGCAGAATGGACATTACTGCCAAAATTGGCCAGCGTCCCATCTCTGGGAAGCAAAAGAATAGTAACCAGAAAGCCGTTGCTGATTGTTGAATCTGGACATTTCCTGTAGTAAATACGGCACGCAGTTTGGTATAGCGACTCATTTTTACTAATAGAATATTGATAATGTAGGCAATCAGCAATAGAATCATGACGTCACCAAATGAACGCCCCACTTTTTCCATCGCCTCTTGAACAGCATTTTGCCCAAAGTAAGGGTCAATCACCATTGCCGATAGATTAAAGCGCTCTTTCAATCCCACAATAATTGGGCGGAAATTACTAGTTAAGCCCCCAGAACCTACCGTTAAAATTAAATAGCCAACTGCCGCTTTGATAAAACCAGCAAGTGATTCATACCATTTCCGCTTCTGTAAGGCATAACCGATAAATACAATAATCCCAATTAAGAAATGTGGCTTGGTCAGAATATTATCCACCACAAATTGCCACGCTGATAAAAGATATCCCAGTATTTCCATCTCTCTCGTCCTCCAGGATGCTATACATCTCCAAACTCACTTAAAACTTGCTCATAATCTGCTTTTGAATGTGTCGCAAGCAATGCGGCAACAGCCTCTTCATTCATCAATAATTCCATGAGATCTTGAATATTTTTCAGATGGCTATCGGCGTCTTTGGCAGCTAAAGTAAAAAATAACGTTGCATATTTATCTTCACCCAATTTTTCATCGTAAAAATGGACGGGCTCTTGGAACTTAGTGAAACTGATACCTGTTCCTAAAACGCCAGGACTTTCCGCTAACGCATGTGGCATAGCAATTTGATCAGCAATCACGATATATGGCCCATGTTCCACGACATTATTCACAATTTCATTAGCGTAATCGTCGGTAATATAATGCCCTTCAATCAGTGGCTGACAACTCACTCTTACGGCTTCTTGCCAATCTTTGGGTTGCTTCTCTACATATTGAACGAGCTGATTTTCTTTGAAATATTTCAGCATGAACCTGCCTCCTTTTCCTAGCTGAATGGCCTATAGGAAGGATGGGAATGGCAAGTCATTCTCGCCTTCAAAGGCATCATGGAAGCCCCGATCATACATGAAACGTAAATGGTCACTATCTTGTGGATAGGTGTATTGCCCTCCTACCTGCCAAATGAATGGTTTAAAGTCATACCGCAAACGGTCGCGCTTAAATTCCCACAATTTAATAATTTCTTCCGGATCCGCCCAGAAGTTTGTCCATACATCCCAATGAACGGGAATGATCACCTTACATTTCAGGGCCTCTGCCATCCGCAAAACATCCACTGACGTCATTTTGTCCTGGATTCCCGCTGGATTTTCACCGTAGTTAATCAGCGCCACATCGATATCATATTCACGTCCATGCTTAGCAAACAAAACCGAGTAATGAGAATCAGCACCGTGGTAAATATTCCCTCCCGATGTTTCAAAAATGATATTAACGGCAATATCATCCATATTCATTGGCATGTGGCCGGCGATTTTTTCATTTGGATCATCCACGGTAACTAATGCCGTACGGTCAGCCGATTCGCAAGCCTTCACTGCAACACTACCGACTTGCACTTCATCACCAGGACGAACAACAACACAGCGTTCTTTAGGAACGCCCCATTTAATCCAAGTGTTCACGACTTCTTTTGGCCCGATAAACTTGCAATCCGTTTGACGTGCTAAACAGCCCGCTGTCACAATATCCAAATGATCAGAGTGAATATGGGAAACCACCAACGCATCCACTTGCTTAATCGCAAAAGGATCTAATACAAAAGGAATGTTGCGCCGATTGGGTTGTAACTGACTGACCCCTGCAATGCGGTTCATTTGATGTCCCGGACGCATCTTTCCATCACCGTGTGTCCGTTTGCCTGATGCATTCCAAAGATCCATAACAATGTTGGTGCCTTCATGCGTCTTTAACCATATCCCAGTACAACCCAGCCACCACATGGCGAAGCTACCTTCTTCAACCTTTGCTTGTTCAATTTCTTCGTTTAAGTAAGTCCCCCATTCAGGAAAGACGCTATCCACCCAATTTTCACGTGTGACTTCATTAATATTTTTCATTATTAGTTCCTCCTCCAGCGTGCTATTCTTGTTTACAAATTTATTATGCTTCGTCATTTAAGCGCTTTCAACATAATTATATGTTCTTTGCCATTTTATATGATCGATTGCTTTATTCTTGTTGATTTATGTGCTTTTGCGCGCAATAATATGAATATCGATCAAATAAAACAACAATTTTCGGAGGTGTACAAATGAAGAATTCTCGTGAAAATATCCAAGAGCGTCGCCAAGCACTACTTGATTGCCTCGATCGGCTTCCTGACCATACCGCATCAATCACCATTCTCTCTGATACATTAAAAGTATCTGCCATGACTGTACGCCGTGACTTAAAAGTCCTCGAAGAAATGGGAAAACTGACCCACACTTACGGTCAAGCTACCTTAACCGATCAGCCTGAACAGGAGGGCACTACTCACAGTCGCTCCATTGAACTTATAAAAACAAAACTGGCTGAACAAGCAGCCAGTTATATCAGTGATAATAATAGTATTTTTATTAATTCTAGTTCGACTGCCCTCGGCGTTGTCGACTATTTACAAGATCTTGCTTTAACAATCATTACCAACAATTTAGGCATACAAAATAAACAAATCAATTCCCGTTCTACAGTGATCTTGCCTGGTGGTGAGATTCGTTTTCCTAAGAAAAGCCTGGTGGGTGAGTTAGCACTCAAAGGCTTGGAAAAGGTTTATGTCGATATCGCTGTGATGGGATGCTCGGGCATTAGTGTGCAGAATGGGGTGTCAACGTATAAAATTCATGAATCACAAATCAATCAGTTGATGATTCAGCATAGTACCCATGCCGTTATTCTCGTCGCAGACTATCGTAAAATTGGTAATGATGCCAATTTCTTCGTGTCACCACTCAAAAATATCGACATCTTAATCACAGATATTTTTGCGGATGAGGATGAAGTCCGCGCCATTGAAGCTCAAGGCATTGATGTTATTCAAGTCGATCCCACTTTATGATCGATGACTCACCATAAATTTCAAATCAATAATTAAAAATCCCTCGTTCTACCATGTCTTCATGATAAAACGAGGGAGTTTTTATCCTAATATATCAGAAAAGCTAACGATTCTTCCACCAATATAAGAATACTGCTGGCTTGACAGCTCTTTTATGATGGTATCACCATTGTCACCAACAACCAGTGTCGTAATACCAGCATTAGTGCTGCTTTTCACACCAGACAGTGAATCCTCAAAAGCAATAGCCTCCTCAGCAGTCCCATTCATTTTTTTGAGGACACGCAAGTAAATCTCAGGATCAGGCTTTGACAATTGTACTTCATCGCCAGCCATCACTTGCACAAAATAATCTTTAATCCCTAATGTGCTTAGGGTCTTCATTACTTTCTCTTTTTTACTTGCTGAAGCCACAGCCATAGTCAACGACTGGTTGGCAAATTGCTGCAAAAAATCACGACTTCCCGCTACCAAGTGGATTTCGCCACGTTCTAATGCGCGATAATAATAGTCTTCCCGCAGCTGACGGACGTGTTGCACGATGGTTTCCTCGCCAACAATTGCTTGGATCACCTTATTATTCGTTTGAATCGATTGTCCGGTCATTCTTTGCAAGGTTTCTTCTGAAATCTCAAACCCGTAATTTGCCAATGCCTGTTGCCACCCTTTGGCGTAGATGGGCTCTGAATCGATTAACGTTCCATCGAGATCAAAAATTGCCAGCTTTTTATGCTGAAATATAGCTTCTAACGCATGTTGACTAGAAATCATCGTCGTCTTCATTATCCGCACTATTCATTTCCCATTGTCCCATACTGGTCGCCGTTTCCGTTAAGATCGTTGCAACCGCTTGATCCAGTGGCTGATTTAAGAATTGTTGATTCATTGTGCTCAATAGCATTGGTAAGTTAACCCCATACAGGACGCGCAGTTGACGACGCTTGGCATCATCTAGCTCATGCAATGCCAATAAACTCTGATTGTATGGGCTGGCACCTGCGACATCTGTTAAAATCACAATCCCATCATCTGTCCCTAATGCGTCAATTTTATCCATTACCTCATCTTTGATACTCTCCACTGCTTGACCAGACACAAGATTGATTGTTTCGATTCGCTCAGTTTGTCCCATAATGACTTCACCAGCATTTTTCAATCCATCACTCAATGTCCCATGAGTGGCAATAATAATTCCTAACATGCTAAACCTCCCTTATTGAGACTTTCCATTTAAAGAAGCACTCATTTTTTATGTTTGACTGCTTTTATTACCCAGTTATCGCCGTTAGCCTAAGCTTCAATATCGAATTGTTTCAATACATCACTGAGGCTTGTTTTTGGTGCTGAAGGCGTCGCTTGGAAATAAATATTTTCTACACCGTAATTATCATGCAGATCTTTCAATAACAGCGCATCTTTTTTATTGAGATAAACGGATTTTGTCACGAGCTTATCATTTTCAGGATCTTTTTGGGCAATACCACCGATATTTAATTCAGGCATAGGAATCCCATAAGTCGCTAAGTCATAAATCGCTTGGACTGTTTTTGTCAACAGAATGCAGTCATGGTCCTTGAATGTGTATTCATCCCAATATTGCTTAGCTTTACGTTCTGAAATAACGATGGTCTTTTGTCCTGTACGACTTCCTGCACTCTTGTATAAGTCTTTCATGAATTTGTCCTTAGCCACAACATCATCTACCACGAAAATGGAATTGACGCCATTACGTTGTGAAAGAGTGATCATTACTTGACCATGAATTAAACGTTCATCGACACGTGCTAAATTTACTTTTCCCATAATTTTTTATCTCCTTTTTATAAGATACCGATGCCTGCTAAAACAGCCAAAATACCAGTGAGCCATAAGAGCGCTTTGGTGACATTTAAACCGTACTTGTTGTAATACCAATAAACGCCCATCACAACAGCCAGTGGCAAGAGGCCTGGAACAATCTTATCCAGCAACTCCTGTAAAACGAATTCGCGACCAGACATCGTGAACTTCAAGGTTGACTCTACTTGAACATAATTACCAGCAAGAATTCCCATCATAAAGAGCCCAAGAATGGATAACACTTCAATGGCAACTTTGACCGTATTGTCACTCATTAAACTTGTCGCATCGCGCCCCATTTTGAATGATTGCCGAGCGAAGAATACGCCAATCAATGCTTGATATAATGCAAAACATACAAACGGGAACAGTGCACCCATTGCGCTACCACCCTGTGCCCAGGGAATAGCAATTGCAATGAAAATATATTGAATGGTTCCGGAGTCAATGGCATCCCCGATTCCAGCCAAGGCCCCCATCAATCCAGCTTTGGTGTTATAAAGCAAATCATCCGTCATCGTCACAGGCTTGCCGTTCGCAATTTCTTCGGCTCGCTTTGCTTCCATGGATGCCATCAATCCAGTGATTACCCCACCACCCCAAGTCATCTGCGTATTGAAGAATAATAATTGACGTTGGTAAGCCTTTCTTAACTCATCATCGTCCTTATATAACTTTCTAAGGATTGGCATCATACCATAAAGTAAGGAAGGGGCTAAGTAACGTTCAAAGGTATGAGGAATTTCATTAGCGAAATGCCAACGCAAATAAGACTTCGTCACATCGCGTGCGGTGATTTCTTCTGGTTGTTTATTTTTTGCTACTTCCGACATGGACTGGTCACTCCTTCTCTAAAAATCATCGTCGTCTTCATCATCAAAATCATCTGGGGCAGCCGATGAGGCATTGGCAATGCCAGTCTGTACCGCTTGATGTTTGGTCATTACAAAAATCAGTGATAATAACAATCCTAAAATGGCGTAAGTGACCATCGTGATTTCTAGCGATTTGAAGACAACACTTAAAAAGTACGCGAGTAAGAAGAAAACCAAAAAGTCTTTACGCCCAATGACGTAAATCGTTGTTGCAATCCCAATCGCTGCTAGTCCGCCACCGATTACCTCTAAAATATGAATAAAGACAGTTTCTTGCAAGGCACCAATGACATTAGAAATCACAGGCGCGCCCCAATAAAGAGCAATGAAAACGAGCGGAACGAAGAGAATAAAGGAAGCAATGGTTGGATACCAAATAATCGAACGCGTAATTTTACCATCATTCAATTCTTCAACGGCTTTATCAGTATACTTACCGATAAACGTATTAATGAAGAAGCGTAATTGATAAAGGTAACTTCCCAGCAATCCCACTGGAACAGCCACAGCTACCGCTGATTCTGCTGGAAGATTCCCTAAAAGCGCGACAGGTACGGCAATGGCAGCGGCAATTGACGGCTCAGCTGGCATTGATCCACCTGGTGAAAAAACACCCATGTAAATCAACTGAAGTGCAGCCGTAACGACCATGGCATCGCCCACACGTCCCATCACTAATCCCACAACCAATCCGGTCATCAAAGGTGAGAAACGTAACATCAAGGTGGCTCCACCGAGGAACCAGCGCGACATAATGCCGGCTACCCACAATGCAATAATTAAACTTTGCCAAATAGATAATGTGGTCATTTCATCTTTCCTCCTTTTAAATCATGACAGTCTGACGAATAGAGATATGAGGACTTTCATCTTGAACTGCCCGTTCTGGTAATTGATGTTTTACAATTTTTTCGCAATCATCCACACATTTTTCGCCCATGGCTTTCACGCATTCTTTGGTATAAGCGGAAGTGTGTGGGGTGATCATCACATTGTCGAATGCTAACAAAGGATGATCCGATCGTCCGGGTTCGACCTCTAATACATCCGTGGCGTAACCGGCTACTCTTCCTGTCTGCAGAGATTCGATCATCGCCTCCTGATCAACCAGAGCGCCTCGTGCGCTATTGGAGATATAGACGCCATCTTTCATCAGATTCAGTGCTTGGGCATCAATCATGTGGTAATTTTCTTCGGTCAAGTTGGCACATAAACAAATCACATCTGATTGCCGTAATAAGGTTTCATAGTCAACTTTTTTCACACCAAATTGGTCCATGTACAATTGCGATTTATAAGGATCGTAAGCCGTGACTTCGCAACGAAAACCATAACGGAGGATCTCAGCTACGGCACTCCCGGTATTGCCAATGCCGATGATGCCTACCCGCTTATTGAGAAGCGAATGCCCCACGAACTTAGCACGCCGTTCCCACTGATCCATGCGAACACTTTGGTAAGCAGATTGACTGCAACGCATAACACTCAGTAAGTTTGTAACATTATTTTCAGCCACCGCATCGCGCTCAACCAGTGCAGGAACAATCGCAACTATAGTCCCATGTGCTTTGGCTGCCGTTAAATCCACATTGTTATAACCAATTCCATGTCTAGAAATCAGCAGTAATTCGTCCTTATATTGGAAAAACTCCTGATCAAAGAATGGCGTCACGCTTGCTACAATAATATTGAAGCCATGCAGTGCTTCAGCAAGTTCACGCCCGGGAATATTTTGATCAAATACAAAACGTTTGACTTCGCCAATGGCCTCTAAGCGCTTGATGTGGTCCGGAAAAATACGTCCAAAACTGCTAGAATTAACAATCGCAATTCGATATTTTGCTGTCATAGTTCGCTCCTAGCCTTTCTTATAAACGGCATGCCCACCAAATCCATTACGTAGGCTCGCTACTACGCGATTGGAGAAACTATTGTCGATTTTGCTACTGTTGCGGACATATAGGGATGACGCGATGACAGGTAGTGGCACATCCAATGCCAATCCCTCTTCAACGGTCCACTTAGCTTCACCACTGGCGTCAATAATACCGGCAATTTCCGCAAGATTTGGATCTTGATCGAAAGCATCTACCATGAGATCAATCAGCCAGGAACGAATCACAGAACCATTAGCGAAACAGGTGGCCACATTTTTCATATCAAAGTCATACTCACTCTTGTCGAGAATGGCGAATCCTTCTCCAATGGCTTGCATCATGCCATATTCAATGCCGTTATGTACCATTTTGAGGTAGTGCCCCGCTCCTGGTTTACCGGCATAGAGGTACCCATTTTCTACAGCTAAATCCGTAAAGAAGGATTCAAGTTCTTCGACGACCGCTTTTTCACCGCCGACCATCAGACAAGCTCCATAACGTGCTCCACTCATGCCGCCAGAAGTCCCGCAATCCACAAAATGAACATTTTGTTTAGCAGCGACTTCAAAATTATGAACGCTGTCTTTGTAATTGCTGTTGCCACTATCAATAATGATGTCATCAGGAGACAATACATTAGCTAGCTCTTCTACCAATTGATTAGTAATCTTCCCTGCTGGCGTGCTGAGCAGAATGACTTTCTTTTCATCAAGTTCTTGTAAAAGTGCGGTGAGACTGTCTGCCGTGCGAATGCCTGCTGCTTCTGCCTTCTTTCGCGCCGCATCCGAAGCATCAAATCCGATAATCTCCCAACCTTGCTCGGAGACATTCAATGCCATATTTAATCCCATTTTTCCTAAACCAATAAATCCGATCTTCATGCCGCTCACTCTTTCTATTTCAATTCGTGCTTATCTTAGCATTAAATTTTATTTATGTAAAGGCTTACAAGTTTATAAATTTTATTCATGGTTAGCCAAATAAAATTTTATTGTTCTTTTGTTTATGTGCTATGATTAGTGAAAATTGTAAAGATATTGCTGCTTTTTACACGCAATAAACAACGAATGAGGAGCCCGATTATGCGTAATGTTTACTTAAAAGAGCTGCTCCGCCAAAATCAATTAAAATTTAGTCCTAAAGAAAAAAAAGTCGCCCAATATTTCATGGGACTAGATAATGCGATTATGAATAAGACTATTGCGGAGCTCGCTAGCGAAATTAATGTTTCTGAAACAACTATTTTCAACTTTGTCAAAAAACTCGGCTTTAAAGGTTTCCAGCAATTTAAAATTGCGATTGCCACCCACTCCCAGACACTCATTAATGAGGAGAAATCATTGGTGAGTGATAAACCACTGACCGAAGCTATTCACTCTTCCGATTCTTACACTGTCATTGCCAAAAAAACCTTTACTATTTATCATGCCTATCTCAATCAAATGCTCCAAGCGACCTTGGACATGGATTTTACAGAGGTACTTGATCACTTTCGCCAACTCAAAAACTTATATTTTTTAGGCGTGGATACCATGAAGCCTCTTGCTGAATTGGCTTATAACAAATTTATCCATAGTGGTCGGCGCGTGCATGTCATCAATGAGTCCAGTGCACAATCTGCCCTCGCCTCACTTTTAGGGCCGTCAGATGGGGTCATTTTACTAACCCCCTCTGTTTTTACTGCTCAAAAGCTGATTTATACCTTGCATCAAAAGCAAACCCCCATCATTTTGATTGCCCCTAAGACTCAGGATCCTTATCTCGAACTCGTCGATCTTCCCATTCTGCTTCCCGATGAAAGCGATAACATCGATTTTCATCTTATTCAGCATGAAACGTTGGCTCTTGGCTGGCTAGACATGCTCTACATTGCCTTGAAGCCCTCCTAGCCAAAAAAAGAGAGTAGTCAGCATTCATAGCGACTTCAAAATGAAAAAAATCGCTCAGAAGTTTCATCTTCCGAGCGATTCTCGTTTTATTATGAATGATTTATTTCTCTTTCCTCACAATCCGCGCCGGCACGCCGACAGCGGTCGCATAAGGCGGCACATCAGTAATCACAACAGCTCCTGCCCCGATTTTGGCATGGTGGCCGATCCGCACTCGCCCGACGATCTGCGCATGTGCACCGATATAGACATCATGCTCCACGATGGGATGGCGTGCTTCCCCTTTCTTATGTGAACGGCCATCACTGCCTAACGTCACGCCATGTAACAATGTCACGCGATCCCCAACGACGGCGGTTTCACCGATCACGACACCATTCCCATGATCAATAAATACATCACGCCCAATCGTAGCTGCAGGATGAATTTCAATGCCTGTTTTCTTTTTGGTGCGCGCCATCAGATACTGAGCGCGCCACGTTTTGCCTGCTTGATAGAGCGCGTGGGCTTTGCGATGAGCAAATATGGCTGAAACACCGCTATCCAGCAGAAATATCTCGCTCAGTGACCTGAAACTGGCATCTCGTGCTTGAATAGAAGTAGCCAAGTGGCAACGTTCCCACCAACGCGATAGCATTTTAATCACCAAAAACACCGGCAGACAGGTAGCGTTCGCCACTATCTGGTAAAACCGTCACGACTTTTTTGCCAGCGCCAAGCTCCTCTGCAACGTGTAGTGCGGCTGAAACGTTTGCGCCGCTAGAAATACCGGCTAAAATGCCTTGTTCTGCTGCTAATTTTTGCATCGTGGTTATCGCTTCTTCATTCGTTACCTTGAGGAAATGGTCGATGTATTGCTTGTCAAATACGGCCGGAATAAAGTTAGCACCAATCCCTTGAATTTTATGCGAACCGGCTTTACCTTCACTGAGTAAAGGCGAATCAGCGGGTTCGACGGCGTATGTAACAATACGGTCATTTTGCTCTTTTAGATATTTAGAAACGCCTGTCACCGTACCACCAGTCCCTACGCCAGCGACAAAAGCATCCACATCCGGTAAGTCCTTCATAATTTCCGGACCAGTTGTTTCGTAATGGGCGTTCACATTGGCTTCATTGGTAAACTGACCAAACAAGATCGCGTGACGTTCCTCAACCAACGCTGCTGCCTTGTCTGCAGCCCCCTTCATTCCTTCTGATCCAGGGGTTAATACTAACTCGGCACCATAAGCTTTCATCAGCTGTTTACGTTCATTGCTCATTGTTTCTGGCATGACAATCACGACGTTTAATCCTAAAGCTGCCCCAGCTGCGGAAAGGCCAATTCCAGTGTTACCACTGGTTTCTTCGATGATAGTATCACCTTTTTTCAATTGGCCACTCGCCATCAAATCACTGATAATATATTTTACGGCACGGTCTTTGACAGAGAAACTAGGATTGCGCGACTCTAATTTCACATAAACATCTGCGCTATCTTTCTTCAAATGTTGTAATTTAACTAGTGGGGTATTACCGAGTGTTTCTAAAATTGAATTAGCTAACATGTTTTTGCTCCTTTGCTAATGAATCAGGGTAAACAATCAATACGTTTAACAACAAGTGCCCCCACAACAGGCTTGTTGCACAGTGAAGATATACGTATGAGTCATATTATCCTTCCTCTCCAAAAGCAATTGATTAACGACACTCTACCACTTTTAATAAAGAAGTGCAAACAGAAAGAGTATTTCTAGGGTAAAAGTATGAAAAACGACTCAGCGTTTTTTCGCCTTAGGAGGCCTCCTCTTCCACTAGGATAGTTAACTCCACCGTATTCGTTCCATTTTCTAAAATGCTTCCTACGCGGCAATTCTTCTTCACGAAATGGTATAGCGTCTCTTTTTCGTTATCATCCAGTGTTACCTTGACCTTCAGAGTGACTGTTGCTTCTACCTGCCATTGTCCATCTACTCTAGCAAATTCCCCACTGACATGTGCAGACAATCCCTGGTAAGTGTGATTATTCATAGAAAAATAAGACGCCGCTGTCATCACATGGCACCCGGCTAAAGCGACAAGTAATAGGGTCGTTGGCGATGTCCCTTTTGCCTCTTCTGCACGTTCCGGAAAATCCAACGTGTAAGAAAATCCGTCTGCTGTTGCTTCTACTTCATAATGCTGTTTATTCGTTGCAGTGACTTCACTGGTATATTTCACTTGAATGCCTCCTAGATTATGATTTAACTTCTTCTTTGATCTATTTATTCTCTTGTTTTCTTCTCTTCCCCCATTATTCATCGTAAAGCACGTATTCACGATACTTGCGCGCTAAGATCGTTAGTATTACGTTCAATGAAATCATCGAGGTTGCCCCATGAACAATCTGACTAGGCAGCGGCGTGACTTCGTAGTAGAGCTGGTAGTCTGCATGATCACTCAAATAATTTTTACCAAATTGAGTGACACTGCACAGTGGCACTTGATTGAGATTGAGGAGTTTAATTGTCTCCTTAATGCCCGCCGTTTCACCACTGAGTGAATTCACAATCACAAAATCATCTTTTCCTAATGTTTCTGCCATCATAGCAAAATTCGTTTCCCCTTCAATCAAATAATTCGGACGTCCCGATAAGAAGAGATCGTTCGAAAAATCTTGTGAATAATTCGTTTGGGTAAACCCAGTCGCATAAATAATGACCATTTTTGCCTGCTTCAAGCGATCAAGAATAGGCTGAAAATTGGTCTGCTCACTATATTGAAAAGTTCGATCAATTTCTTGCTTAAGATTGATCACTAAATCCTCTGGCGTTAAGGACATCTGATTGAGGGAAGACTGAATGACATATTTCATTTCAGAGAAGCCACGAAACCCCAGTTTTTTTGCCAAGCGTAAAATGGAGCTTTTGGAGGAAAGTAATACTTCCCCTAACTCTACAATAGTCATCCCTATCACACTGGCTTGTTTTTTTCTCAAATACTGGACCATTTCCTTTTCCATATCTGATAATTCATCATAATGCAGCCGTACATGCTGTTCAAAGTTCATAAAAAGTCACTCCTCATGAGGATTTATATTCCGATTGTACTCGATCTAATCCAATTATGCACACAAAAAATAGCGCGAGTGATCCCGCGCTATTCTAAAAATATTTTTTATATCAAATAAACACGCGCTTCATACGGTGCTAATTCCAACGTTTCATTTAATGCTCCGTCTTGTTCTGGATAATTTGTTGATAATAGCGTGGCTTCTCCATTGAGATAGTCACTCGGCACTGTAAAGTTTATTGTCTCAGCCACAAATGAACAAATGACTAATAAGGTTTGCCCCTCGTACTCACGCACATAAGCGTACACTGCCGAATCTTCCGGCTCAATTAAACGATAACGTCCGTGCACGATAATCGGGTATGTTTTCCTCAGATCAATGAGATGTTGATAGTGATAGAAGACAGACTGTTTATCCGCTAACGATTGCTTCACATTAATCGTTTGATTATCTGGGGAATAGGCAATCCACGGTTGGGCAGTAGAAAAGCCACTGTTTTTCGTCTCATCCCAAGGCATTGGGGTACGCGCATTATCGCGCGATTTGAGATACATCGCCTGTTTGATGAAAGCTTCGTCTTCTCCATTTGTTACCATCGATTGATAGAAATATTTCGTTTCGATGTCTCGGTAATCAGACACCTCAGCAAATGGCACATTCTTCATTCCTAGTTCTTCCCCCTGAAAAATATAAGGTGTCCCTTTCATCATGTGCAGGAGGGTTCCTAACATTTTAGCAGAGGCAATGCGATATTCCCCCTCATCTCCAAACCGTGTGACTGCGCGTGGTTGATCATGATTGCTCCAATAAAGGGAATTCCAGCCCTGATCCAATTGATTCTGCCATTCCGTCAGTGTACGTTTGAGGTCACTCAGTTTGAAGCGCACCGTTGAAAACTTCCCATACTTACCATAATCCAGATGCATATGATCAAAATGGAAAACCATATCTAATTCCTCACGTTCAGGAAAAGTATAAAGCTGGGCTTGTTCACTATTTGTATTCGGCGTTTCACCGACTGTCATGACATCGTAATCTTTCAGTACTTGTTCGTGCATTTCATGAAGGAATTCATGCACACGCGGCCCATTTGATGCCCCGGCGTAGTAACGCTTCGTATAAGCGTATTCTTTTCCAGCATTAGGATAATCGGGCCGTTTGCTGATCAGACTGATGACATCCATGCGGAATCCATCAATACCTAAATCAAACCAATAGCGCATCATCTGATAAATACTTTGGCGGACTGCTGGATTTTCCCAATTGAGGTCGGGTTGTTCCTTGGCAAAGCAATGCAGGTAATACTGCTGGCGTTCTGGCACGTATTCCCAGGCGGAGCCACCAAATGTTGACCCCCAATTGTTAGGAGGTGTGCCATCTGGATTGGGGTCTTTCCAAATATAGTAGTCCGCATAAGGATTGGTTTTATCCTGCTTAGACTGTTGGAACCAGTCATGTTGATCACTCGTGTGGTTGACCACTAAATCCAGAATGATACGGATCCCCTGATCATGTGCAGCCGTAAGAAGGGCCTTGAAATCATCCAAGGTACCGTACATTGAGTTTAATTGATAATAATCACTAATATCGTAGCCGTTATCGACGAGTGGCGATTGAAAAATCGGATTTAACCAGAGCACATCAACACCCAATTTTTTTAGATAAGGCAGCTTCTCTTGAATACCATTAAGGTCACCGATGCCGTCGCCATTACTATCCTTAAAACTTTGAGGATAGATTTGGTAGACAACCGCTTCTTGCCACCATTGTCTTGTCATTATTCATCCTCCTCGTCCAATGCTTCGGCTTGTTTTGCTAAAAAGTCTTTGACATTGATTAATTGAGATTGCCCCTCATTGATGGCATATTGGATCTGGTCTGGCTGTACGGGGTCATCGTCAAGAGCTAATAATAACGTCATGATTACTGGTAAATTCATCCCTGTGATCAAGTGAATATTTTTTTGGCTCGCATAGGGAACGAACGCTTGATTGACGGATCCTCCAAGCAGATCAGTAAAGATAATGGCTTCATCTTTTTCTGTTAAGTCTGCCAACACTTCGGCAATTTGATCAATCACCGGTTGATTGTCCATATAAGCATCAATAGCAACCACATTAGTAACAGTAGGCATAATATATGCAAGTGTATCAGCCATTCCCGAAGCTAAACGATGATGGCTAGCTAGAATAATTTTTCGCATAGTATGCCTCCTAAACGCTCAAAACACCGAAATAAGACAAGATTAATGCCAAGAGAATAATCGCAAAGATAATCTGGATAACGGTCATTTTCTTTGATGCTATTAATTTATAAACAACAAAGGTTAATATTGCTGGTAATAATGCTGGCATGATCTTGTCTAAAATATCGGTTTGAATAGGTAACTCTACCTTCCCCGTTTTGAAAACAAGGCCCACATTCATTTTAACAACAGACGGCACCAACGCTCCCACAACAGTCAGCCCCATAATCGAAGCTGACTCAGTAAAGACCGACAGTTTGCTCCCCAAAGCTGTCACTAATTTCAACCCAGAGTCATAACCAATGTGAAACAATTTAAAGCGGAAGAACAGGAAGAAAATATTTAGTAATAACCAAATAATCGCACCGGTTGGATTTCCCTCTAATCCCATGTAAGCTGCAATCGAACCCATGATGGTTGGGTAAAGCACCCAAATTAAGGTATCCCCTACCCCAGCAAGCGGTCCCATCATTCCGGTTTTGAAATTCTGAACAGCATCCAAAGAGCTGACTCCATCTTTTTCTTCCATTGCTAGACTAGCCCCAAGCAGAATATTCGCCATCCAGGTAGTAGTATTGAAATATTTAAAATGATTGTTCAAAGAGGCCTTGTAATCTTCATCATTAGGATAGATTTTCCGCAGTGCCTTCTCTAATCCATAAACAACGGCCGGCCCTTGTTGATTCTCGTAGTTGAAGACGTTGCAGGCCATAAACATGTAACGAAAAGCCGCGTGATTAATATCTTTTTTGGTTAATTTATTTGTTTCACTACTCATCAAAGTCGTCCCCCTCATCCATGGCTAAGGTAGCTTCACTAGCGGTCTGTGTTTCTAATTTTGTCATTTGCGTGGTGAAGTAGTAGTACGCCAAGGCAAAACCAACGATAGAAATCCCGAGAATTGGAATATTCAAGTAAGCGGCCAACACAAAGCCGAGCAAGAGCATTGTGAGATATTTCTTCACTGGCATCACCTGTAAGAGCAATGCAATCCCAACAACCGGCAGCATGTTTCCGGCAATGGAAAGTCCATTGGTGAACCAATCCGGTACGAAGTTTAAAATGGTAGTAACGATTTGATCCCCGAACAGAACACATAAGGCAGTCGGTAATCCCGTCGATAAAGCAAAAATTACCGGCCCAATCCACATGATGCCATTCATTTTCTTGAATTGTCCCGCCTCTGCAGCACGTTGCGCCGCATGTGTCACATAGGTATTCAATAGTTTTGCTAATACGTCCAATTGAATCCCTAGCATTCCGACTGGCACCCCAACGGCTAATGCGACAGCTTTGGCTTGTTCAATATCACTGGTCGTTCGAATCGCTACATAAATCCCTACAACGGTCGCCAATCCCCAGTTTGGCACCGAAGAACCACCAATGTTAGCAACGCCCAGTGCCATCAATTGGAAGGTCCCACCGATGACCATCGCTGTTTCCATGTCGCCCATAATCAAACCAGAAAAAAGTGCGACCATAATGGGAAACCAGGTCGTTAAAACAAGTCCCTGTTGGTCGATGACCATCCACATGGCCAATAGAATAATAAGTAGTCCTTGTATCATTTCCATTATTGTCCCTCCTCATTACTTGATATAGGTTGACAATGGTTCTTCTGGATCATTCGGCACAAAATGGAATGTCACTGGAATACCTTTTTCTTCCAATGCCTTCAAATCGGCAATTTCTTCTTCACTGACTGCCACCATTTTCTTGACGGTCGTCTTGCCTTCACCATCGAACATAATACCGATGTTTACTTTAGGGATCTCAACACCACCTGCTACCAATTGCAATAACGTTTTGGGCTCTTTAACAATCAATAGCACATTGTGACTGTCGTATTTGCCATTGTTGAAATTGGTGATGGCCTTTTGCGTATCGATGATTGACATGCCAGTACCAGCTGGTTTACTCATACGCATAGCTGCTTTTTGTGTTTCATCTTGACTGATGGCATCGTCCACTACCATTAAACGTTTCGCTTTGGTTGCACCTGCCCACTGTGTCACGACAATACCGTGAATTAAACGTTGATCAATTCGTGCTAATACTACTCCCATTTCTGTCAGCTCCTTTGATGTAATTGTTTATTTCTTAATGACGGGATCAGTATAAGCGCTTTCTGTAAGCGGTACAATGCTTCTGGCGGGTTCTGGGAAACGCTCACTAAAACTGGATAAAGTGTCAAGTATCCGGGAAATTTCCCGGATGTTTTCTCATTTATGGCCATAAAAAAACTGCCTGACACGGATGGCATCAAGCAGTCTTGGCTTATTTAATTATTGATATTGACGGACCTCATCGCCCATATAAGCTAAATCAATCGTACCACCACCGAGGCATTCTTCCTCGTCATAGAAGACAACCGCCTGTCCTGGCGTGATCGCACGCACCGGTTGATCGAAATCTACTCGTGCCGTACCATCTGGATTGAGGGTTACTGTTACCCCTTGATCCTGCTGGCGATAGCGGAATTTGGCGGTGCAATGGAAAGTTTTTTTAGAAAAATCAGGCTGGGTGAAAGATAAATCACTTGCCAGCAAATGATCCGTGTAAAGTTTTGGATGATGGTATCCTTGCGCCACATAGAGTTCATTCTTGGCTTGATTTTTACCAACAACGAACCACGGATCATTGTTGTCACCCTTAGTGCCACCGATACCGAGGCCTTTGCGCTGACCGATCGTATAGTACATCAACCCCGCATGCTCACCCATCACCGTGCCATCCTCAGCAATCATCTTACCAGGTTGGGCTGGCAAGTAGTTGGAGAGGAATTGATTGAAGTCTCGTTCCCCGATGAAGCAAACACCGGTAGAATCCTTCTTGTGCGCAGTTTTAAGTCCCGCTTCCTCCGCAATCCGGCGCACTTCCGGCTTTTCTAATTCACCAATTGGAAAAATAGCCTTTTGGAGCTGCTCTTGGCTCAACTGATTGAGGAAATAGGTTTGATCCTTATTGCCATCCTTACCGCGCAACAGATGCACCGTGCCGTCTTCATCACAACGCACGCGGGCATAATGCCCCATGGCGATATAATCTGCTCCTAGTTCCATCGCATAGGCGAGGAAGGCTTTAAATTTAATTTCTTTATTGCACATGACATCGGGATTAGGCGTGCGGTCTTTCTTGTATTCGTCTAAGAAATACTCAAATACTCGATCCCAGTACTCTTTCTCGAAGTTCACCGAATAGTAAGGAATACCGATTTGGTTGGCTACCGCTTGGACGTCTTTGAAGTCTTCCGTAGCGGTACACACCCCATTTTCATCGGTATCGTCCCAGTTTTTCATGAACAGCCCAATCACATCGTATCCTTGCTGCTTGAGCAGGAGAGCACTCACACTGGAGTCCACGCCACCGCTCATGCCGACCACGACACGCGGCTTTTTCTTTGTTTCTACCACAACATCACCATCTTTCTCTAACAAAATTATACGATTGAAGGTCGTACATTTGTTGGGTAGGTGCGTCATTACGCGCGAGGCTAATTATAAGGAGTTTTCAAAAAAAGTCAATTATTGTTGCTTGTTAAAAGAAAGCCCTGCAACCGACCAGCGATTGCAGGGAATTTAACGACTTCAAATCGTCTACTTGTATTTTGAAAAGCGAGAACGTTCGGCTCTGCCTTCTGATTTTCTCCAAAAGAAGCCGTCAGCTCTCTTGTTTCGAATAAGTGCCACACCTGGGTTGTGTGATGTCCGCTCATCCAAGTGAGCGAGAGATGATCCCAACGATGTCTTAGGCTTCTTCAAGTGGTGCTAAAACCTTTTCTTGCACTAAGTGATGCAAGATGAAGTCGACAGGTTCCACAAACACTTCAAATTTTTCATCGTGATATAAGTCAACGGTCTTTAGCCCATTCGCCTGGGTGACGTTCATGTCCAAACCAGAGAGATCCTTATTTACCTTGATCGATAGTTTTACCGTACGTGGATCATTGAATGTAGGATGGACCATCTGTTCATAATGAAAGTTGCCATTTCTTGTTTCTACGAAATTATTATCACGCAAGGTGTATTTTTTACATTGTTCATTGAGGGTATAGGTAGTTTCGCTCCCCTTAAGCATTGCTGTTTTACGAAAAGCCATAATCTCAGTTCCTTTCCTCTACTATTCTCTCCTCATTATACCATGAAGTTAATGCAGAGGAAGACTCATTCTCCAATGGTCCTCTTCTTCCAAAATTTATCACTTGCTCAATAAGAAAAAGCCTTGATAATCCTTTTTGCTTGCCTATTCATCCTGGGGCGCATTTTTCCTGCTCGGTCATCTCTTGCATGCTACTCATCAAAGCCAGCAACACACCGAATATTATTGGTTGCTTTCTCATGTGACTTAACCACTATCCCCTGAATATTTCTACTGGATGTCAGCCAGGGCGTCGAGGACGGCATCGAGTTCTTCAGTTGTCGTTGGCTCCCCAAAGGACAAGCGCAAACTCTCAGTGACCCGCGGAGAATCTGCACCATACATCGATACCAATACTCGGCTTGGCTCCAAGCTGCCCGCGGTGCAAGCCGATCCAGCTGAGAGATAGATATTTTTTAAATCGAGTTTGATCAGAACTTGATCACTCGGATGGTTTGGCCAATAGAGATTGAGAATGTGCGGTAATTCCGGGTCTTTAGGGCCATTCACTTCGAATGTCAATCCGCGTGCCTCTGCCCCTGCCAAGAAATAATGACGCAGGTCGATCAAATGTTGGCGGTGTGCGTCTTGATTTTTTTCAAACCACTCAATAGCTTTGCCTAACCCGACAATCAGCGGCACGGATTCTGTTCCTGCCCGGTGCTGGTTTTCTTGGTTTCCTCCTGGCAAATACGATTTAAAATGGGCTTTCGCATAACGATAATACATAAACCCAATTCCTTTTGGGCCGTAGAGTTTATGACCCGACAGTGAGAGGGCATCAATATGGTAGGCTTCCACATCAATCGGTACGTTCATGTAGGTCTGCACAGTATCTGTCTGGAAGAAAAGCTCGTGTTCTACACAAAATTCACCAATAGTTTTGATATCTTGCAGGGAGCCCACCTCATTATTCCCTGCCATAATAGCGACCATCGTCGTTTCATCATCCACTGCACGGGCCAAATCATCCATAGCGATGTGTCCCTCTTCATCAAAATCGAGATACGTCACTCGGTAACCCCACTCTTCTAGCAATTTCATGGTTTGATAGACGCTGGAGTGCTCAGCAGCCGTAGTAATAATGTGTTTACCTTTGCCTTTTAAGCGCTTGGCAGTCTGGAGGATGGCACTATCATTGGCTTCTGTTCCGCCACTGGTGAAAATAATGTCTTCCGGTTGAGCATTGAGCGTGCGTGCAATTTGCTCTCGCACGCGTTCAATTTTCGCGCGTGATTGGCGCCCCAACGCATATAGACTGGAGGCGTTACCGAAATCATTCGCCAGTGCCTCACTCATAGTTTCCACCACTGCCGCGCTCATTGGCGTCGTTGCGGCATAGTCCAAGTAAATGCCCTCACTTGTCATCTTTGTTATCGTTCCTTTCATTTTATTGGTTTCTCCGGGAAGAGGAATTGCAGCAGATCTTTGGTCAGACGGCGTCCCGGTCCTTCCTCGGGATAGATATGCATCATCATCATCGGATTGAAATTACTTTCAATAAAAGTATAGTTGTTTTCTCCTGGCGTACTAATCGCAGGTTGATGGCGATCTTCAATCATCAAATCAAGCCCGGTTATTTTGACATCTAGTGCCTTTGCCATCGCACTCGCAATTGCTAGGTAAGATGGCTCCATATCATCGGTCACATCGATGGAGTCACCCCCTGTTGAGACGTTGGAGTTTTCACGCAACCAGACCCTTACACCGGCTTTTGGTACTGAATCAAAGGTTAACCCCTGCTGTTTGAGATTCAATGCTTCGGCTTCTCCCAGTTGGATATTTGTCAGTGGCGTGCGGTGGTTGTCTCCTCGCCACGGATCCTCATTTTTCGCTCGTACTAATTCCCGTATGGTCTGCTGGCCGTCACCAGTGACATTGGCTGGAATCCGCAACAACACGGCTTTCGTTTTACCATTCAATACGAAGAAACGATACTCTGTTCCTCGTGCGAAGGATTCAATCATCACTGTATCATCGGCTTCAAAGGCCAAGTGAAGGGCTCGCTTTAGGTCCTCTGCGCTCGCTCCCTGCTTGAAAATAGAAATACCAATACCCATATTGGTTGCCTTAGGTTTCACGACAAGCGGTTGCCCTTGATAGCGTGAAACGATGCTAGATAAATCGTCCCTTTTTGTGATCGTTTCGCCATGAGGGGTTGGAAAGCCTGCTCCCTGCATGATCCGCTTCGTCACTACTTTGTTGCCCTGTTTGAAATAAGAAATGAAGTCATCCCGACTCGTGATATTGCCAGAACGCACATATTCCACGTGGTCGTTATAACTCAAGCGCAAGAACTGATCGGTGCGGTCGAGAATTTCCACCTGGATGCCTTGTTGAATCGCATCTGCTATCAAAATTTGCGTGGATAGTTCCATATCTTCAAATCCCCGCAAAGCATATGGTGCCTCTAGTGCTGCTTGATAATATCTTTTGGCGCGCTCAAGGGAGAGCTCTAACCATGATTGAACCGTTGGCGCTTGTTGAACGGTTTGAGCGGCCGGCGTTTGCATCGGATCCAACAAGCGCTCTCGCATCGTATCAACCAGCGCAGTGATTTCACTCGGAACGGCTAACTCAATGAGGAACTGTCGCATCCCATCGAGAAATGCCAATCCCTCTTCCTGGTAAGCCGTCACTTGACGACAATCTTCTTCAGCAACAGCGATCGCGCGTTGATTGCCACGTTCAATGGCCTCATCTGTGACAGTTTCATCGCGATACAACAGATAAAGAGCAAAATAGTTCATAAACTGCACATCGCTTGCCGTAATTCCGCACGGCTCTTGCCCCTGAATATCAAACAGGCGGAACTCCAAATATTGAATGCCCTGCTTGAGTAACTTGCGCGCATGATTGGCCCCGCGCAGACGCACCGTGGCATAGAGTTCTTTTTCCGCAGATAAACGTCCAGACTGAACGTTTTCCTCCAGGGTGGATACATAGCGCGCTAAGGAATGATAAGACACCTTAACATCAGGGGCATTGCGATACCCAAAGCGTGAATTGCGAATGCTTCGGAGTGGATGGGTAAAGGCTGAGTTTGGTGTTGGATAAAAGGACTCATCCGCAAATGGGCTGTTCCCAAAAAGGTAAATAATCAGCCACTGCCAACACAGAAAACTTCTCGCAATCTTTAAATATAAGGCGGATTGAAATGCCGTCCTCGATTCCTCTGGTGCGAGTTCTTGGTAAAGCTTTGAAATCCACTCAGGATCTAATCCCCAGTTGAAATGAATGCCACTGATGGTTTGAAGTCGTTTCCCATATGTTTCAATCAAGTGATTGCGATAGGCTACCGCTTCCGGATTATCGTTAAACTGAGCAACACGAATGTCTTTTTCATCGATAATCGCAGGTGGCATGCTGTCGGTCCACATCCGCTCGTCAGCCGGAAGTGAGCGCAACGTCACCACGTGGGTCGCTTCCAGCCACTGCATCAATTCCTTGACTTGATGTGTCACTGGCGTCACCAGCTCTAACTGCGACTCTGCAAAATCACGCTTAATATATGGATTGGTTTTTGCCCCATCAATCGTCTTAGGATGGTGAGTCTTTACCAGTGTGCCGTCTGTATGTACACGATGGTCTTCCCGCTCAATTCCCAGTGTCGTTTTTTGGAAGTTTGCGCGGTATTTTGGACTTACTAATAATGTCTGCAATCGATTCATGCCGTTTCCTCCCTAATGTGTCATTATTCTATCACGCTTAACTAACAGAGCGCTATCAATTCGCCCCCAATTAATAGGCAAAAGTAAGTATAAGTAAGTTGGATCCACTCTCCTTTGACACGGAGGATGATGTTGCTTTTCTCATTGATCACGTATCGCCGATCCCCTCCTTTTTAGCTGAGAAACAAGAGCGTTTTCGTTGTCATCTCCACTCAATCCACACACTCATCGCTTGCAATCAAGGCATTCGGCTCTCTTTGGGGGATGTGCTATACTGGTGGCGTTACTACTTTTTAGAAAGGAGCCATACCATGAACGAAAAAGAACCCCTCGCCTTTCGTATGCGACCGAGGACGATTGACGAAGTGATTGGACAGACGCATTTAGTGGGACCCAATAAAATTATTCGCCGCATGGTAGCGGCTAAAAAACTCACCTCGATGATCCTCTACGGCCCACCTGGCACCGGAAAAACCAGTATTGCCAGCGCGATTGCCGGGTCAACCCATATGGCTTTTCGCCAGCTGAACGCCGCCACGGATAGCAAAAAAGATCTGCAATCGGTGGTTTCGGAAGGACAATTTAGTGGAGGTGTGGTCCTCTTACTGGATGAAATTCATCGTCTCGATAAAGCCAAACAGGATTTTCTCCTGCCTCATTTAGAAAGCGGCCGGGTAGTCCTGATCGGCGCGACCACTGAGAATCCTTATATCAACATCAATCCGGCCATTCGCTCGCGGACGCAGATTTTTGAAGTGCACCCTCTCAGTGAAAAAGACTTGATTATGGGATTAGAGCGTGCTCTAGTAGACAAAGAGCGCGGGTTGGGACAATATTCAGTAGTGCTTAATGATGATGCTAAAGCCCATTTCGCTGAAGCTTCCAATGGGGACTTGCGCAGTGCCCTCAATGCATTGGAATTAGCTGTTCTCTCTACGCCACCCAATGCGGAGGGGAACATTGTAATTACCCTCACCGTAGCCGAAGAATCCTTACAGCGTAAAGCCTTTGATCATGATGCGGATGGCGATAACCATTATGATGTGATCTCAGCTCTACAGAAGAGCCTGCGCGGCAGTGATGTAGACGCCGCCCTCCTCTATGCCGCGCGTTTGATTGAAGCTGGGGATCTTAATAGCCTCTGTCGGCGCTTGATGGTATGTGCTTACGAAGATGTTGGTCTCGCCAATCCACAAGCCGTGAGTCGCACAGTACTGGCGGTACAAGCCGCCCAGCAGATTGGCCTGCCGGAAGCACGAATTCCGCTGGCTAATGCCATTATTGATATTGCCTTGAGCCCTAAATCTAACTCAGCTATTGCTGCCATTGACGCTGCTTTAAACGATGTGCGCAATGGCAAGAGCGGTCAAATCCCCGCTTACCTGCGTGATGCGCATTACAATGGAGCTAAAGCAATGGGACGGGGCATTGGGTATCAATTCCCACACGATTTCCCGGGGCACTGGGTGGACCAAGAGTACCTGCCTGAAACTTTACAAGGAAAACACTACTACCAAGCGAGTGACACAGGTAATTACGAAAAAGCCCTCGAGCAACAACGGCAGTATCATGAACAACTGAAAAAGAAGAAGCGCTAGAGGACTAAGTAACCGATTGGCAGTTCACCTTTACTCAGCGGCCTACCAATAGAGAGAAAAATGTCAACGCGCTGCGCAGTGATGACTAGCGAGAGGCGCACCACCCTAAAACGGTAAAAATATGCTATAATAAGTGTAGGCCATTAGCATTGCCGTTCTATTCGGACGACAAAAATCATAAATAGCGCAAGGAGCGTGATCACAATGTCACAGCAATACCAACACATTCTCGTTCCTGTCGATGGTTCGCAGGAAGCTGAATTTGCCTTCAAAAAAGCAGTCCAAATGGCGAAAGACAATGAGAATGCGCAATTAATGATTACCCATGTTGTCGACACCCAAATCATTCAAACCGGTGATAATGGGGCGTATGAAGAACAATTACGTGAAGATATTATTACGCAAGGGAAAGCGTTACTCACTAGTTATGAATCACACGCTAAAGCTCACAATCTCCCACATGTGAAATCTATTCTGGAGTATGGCTCACCACGGTTACAGATCTGCGAGAGTTTGCCTGACCTTTATGCCACAGATCTCATCGTAATTGGTGCCACGGGGCGGAGCGCAATGGAACGGCTCTTCCTCGGGTCGGTCACTGAATATGTTGTCCGTCACGCACCATGCGATGTACTCGTTGTTCGTTCTGACCCCGATAAAGCGTAAAAAAATACCCATTTACTATAAACGCCCGCCTAGTACTGAGGTGGGCGTTTTCTATGTATAGAAAATATCTCATAGTATGAACAAAACACCGTTACCATAAGCATTGTCATATCAACAACCATTAACTTTTATATAATCAAAAACTTACTGAGACTTAATTAAACTTACACTTTTAGGGGAGATTTAGGGGAAATGGCAGCGGTGATCCCTCCTGAAAGTAAATAAAAAAATGTATCTATCCTAAAATCCGTAACAAATCATAATTAACATAGACCTTGTTTCTCGTCAGTGCCTTATCCACATCAATAAGCTTGAGTTCTACTAATTGATTCAATCCTTTTCGAGCGGTCGTTACACTAATTCCTAAACGGTCGGCGACTTCTCTAGTTGTAACAAATGGTTTAATAAATGTTGCTAACCATATATGATTGATGGTACCATTCTTCGATTCAATGGCCTTTACCCCATCATCTGCTAATCGAGTGATCGCCTCTAGTTTTGTCAGCATGTTCTCAGCCATTCTTTGACAAGCATCAAGGAAAAAATCAATCCAGGAAAACCAGTCTGCCTCTTTGCCTCTAACACCATTGAGATAGTTGTAATAACGTAACCGTTCTTTTTCTAATTCTTCACTAACAAAGAATACTGGGGCATGTACCAACCCATCTTTCATTGTACTCAATACAATTAAAATTCTCCCCATACGTCCGTTTCCATCTAAGAAAGGATGGATCGATTCAAATTGCGCGTGCAGAATTGCCGCCTTTATCAATGGATCTGATGATTCATCTAATAAGTATTCTGACGCTATATCTACTTCCTTAGCAAAAGATGGGTGACTTTCGCCATTAATGAAATATTCCAGATTAGTCATGTAGCTACCGATCTCCTGCGCTTCGACTGGAATATATCCCGCATCTTCAATTTTTTTCGTCGGTCCAATAAAATTTTGGACCGTTCGAAAGTCTCCTGCTAATGCCGTTGTATCACGCGCATTCTTTCCCATTAGAATAGTATGCAGCTGTTTAATCAATCGAGATGAGATAGGCATTCCGCTATGGATTAACTCAATTTCCTCAGACAGCGCGTTAATGTAATTTTCTACTTCGATCACTTCTGTACTCTTATTTTTTCTTGTTGCCTCTTCAATAATATCTGAAAAAGTGACCTGAGTACCTTCAATTCTGGTAGATTGTACAGATTCATTAAATGTCAACATCTGAATCAATTGAGTACTAACCATAGAATGACCAAGCTCTGAATTGAGCTTGCCAACTGCAGACTTAATCTTAGCATTTTTTTGTATAATTCTAACGCTTGTTTGACAGTTACTTTAGGCGGTAGTCACTCAAGCCCTTTAATTGCCGTCATTCTATCAGATTTTGAAGCGATCACGTTTACAGCACCATTATCAAAATAACGGCTATAATGATTATCGTTGGAATGATCCCCACTTTAATATCTAAATCTACTGTACGGTTATCTTCATCGTTAATGGTGGTGAACTGATAATGACCAAACCACTTTTCTTTATTCATACGCTTTCATCTCTTTCTCTTGAGAGAAGGTATCTAGAATGATAAACTGTTGGTAGGTTGTCCCCCATTTAGGGGAAGGGGTATTCCACCACCTTTCAAACCTTACCGTTTAATTTTAAACTCAATCTCAAATTCTATGGTCGCTAGCCAATTTTTGAATAGGATTTTGAGTTTGAAGAAGAAGTTCTTAATGGGCTTCTTCTTTTTTGTTTACTCATTCTTTACCTCCTCTCAACTTTCTGATATTATTATAATACCATTTAATTCGTACGTCAATACCTTTCTCTCTTTTTTATTATTGACTATACGATTTAAAACGATATGCTAATAACAAAGGAGGTAATAGTATGTCAAGAGGACGCGGTGAACTCACGCCACTAGATAAACGCATCATGAAGACCATTTCCCAAAACATTAATACATTGCTTGAACAACAAAAAGTCACACAAGCCGAATTATCCAAAAAAACGGGTATCCCAAAAAGCACATTAACCAGTTATGTTAAGGGGACTTCTCTTCCCGTGGTGACTAACATTACCAAAATAGCCCGCTTTTTTGGTTTGGAAGTATCGGATATTGACCCTCGTTTTAAACAACCATCTGAAATAGAAGCTCAGCTATTGCTACATTTTCAAGCATTATCCGTCGATCAACAGCAATTGGTGATTACCTACGTTAAAAAAATTGAAGACAGTAATAGATAAACTAATTAAACTTCAGTCACAGTCAACATGTAAAAAATGTATCAACACCAATTGAACGGGAAGTGAATACCGTGGTAGAAGAAATTGTGACTCCTTATTTTGATGGGTACGGGGAATCAATCATTATTTATGTTGAGTATTTAGATGATGGGTCAATTATTGTGACGGATGACGGGTGGACAATCGATAATTTAGAAAGCCATGGCGTGGATGTGACAATCAACAGCGGTGCCGTGAAAACGAGTGAAGATAATGAGCTGTTTATACATACCACTATGGCTAATTTATCAACAGCAAAAACGGAATTAGTAGACTCAATCCAACAATTGTATCGTGATTATAATAGTGATTGATCGTTAAGAAAATAGATAAAGAATGTAAAGGTGGGTACAATGTGAACTGCACCCTGTCAAGTAGACATCAAAATACAAAAAATAATCTAACTAAAG
>JAUMZL010000028.1 GCA_030528155.1 Aerococcus sp. | reverse complement strand
GATTAATTAGCAAAAAAATCCAAAGAACAATTTTTGGAGAAAAATACTCTAATATCGTTTTTCTTGCAGGGGCAGGGGCTTCTGTAGTTTCCAAAAACCAAAATTATGGGAAAACAGTAAGAATGATTGCAGATGATATATTTAATAAACTACATGATAATGAAAAGCTCCATACAAAAGAAGATCTCTATACGTTAGAAGAATTAGCTATAAAGTGCAAATATAACAATGGAAATATATTAGTTGAAGAACAGACGGGATCATCAGGAAATTCTAGATTGGATGACAGTTTTAACTTAGAAAATTTTTTGTCCACATTATTCCATTATCGTCCATACATGGTAAATACAGGAAAGAAAAAGTTTGATAGAACAGTTCGAAAAATTTTGCAGTTGATCAAAGAAAATACTAATTATTCCTATAACAAAGAGGTTTTGAAGCATGGAGCGTTATTAAAATTTTTATCCGACTTATCAGGAAAAGGGAATAATAAATTTTCGGTTGTCACAACAAATTATGATGTCTTATTTGAGGAAGCAGCTGCAGAAGATAATTTTGTTATTTTTGATGGATTTAATTTTACGCCAACACCAAAGTTTGATAGCAATATTTTTGAATGGAATCTTGTTAGAGAAATTCAGAATATCAATACTCGAGAAGTTGAATATATGGAAAAAGCATTCAATCTCGTTAAAATTCACGGATCGCTTACGTGGGAAAGACAATCTAATGGCGATATTGTAAGAAAAAATAAAGATAGCATTACGGATACAGATAAAATGGTAATGGTATTTCCAAGTTCAGATAAATTTGCACAAAGTTATCAGGAACCATACTTTGATCTGTTCACGAAATTCCAGGAACTTATAAAACGTCCCAATACTTTACTAATTTCTTCAGGGTTTAGCTTTGCTGATGATCATATTTCTAAGATGATTACGCAAGCGCTGAAAAATAATTCTAGTCTTAAATTACTGGTGACTGATTTTAATATTGATCCAAATAGAGAATGGGATGAAAAGAGTAATAATTTTAAAGAGATTGATCAGGAAAATATTAAATATAATCGAAATTGGTCGGAGCTTGTACATTTGATGAATGATGGGTATCCAATTTCATTTTTAAAAGCAACGATGAATGACGACTTAGTAGACTACTTGAGTGGAAGGTATTTAAATGGCGAAAATTGATAGTTTTTATGAAGTAACTGATAAAAGTAATTATTATCTAGGAATGATTTCCAAAGTAACTCGCTCACATGCAGTGATTCAAATAGAAAATCTTTCGCTATTTTCGTATCGAAAGACGAGAACAGATATTATTGTGCCAAACACAATAAATTACTATGTTTTGATTGATTCAACTCGTGGTTTATTCTTTGGAGAAATATTTAAATCTGAAGTTCCGAATTCAGACAGCGTTCATGAAATGTTGATAAATGGTTTGCGAGACAGTGTCTTTCCAGAAGTAAGTATTGATATTCTTGGCTATATTCCGCTGGGAGAAAAGTATTTTGAACTAACCGGAACAAATACGGTTGGTATTACTGATAAGGTTTACATTGCTAATGCACAAGTTCTAGAACTCTTCATCAAATCAATAGAAGTTAATCCAGGCAGTGAAAGTCAGCTATCAACATTTGCAAAATTAGCTTTTAGCTCACAAGATTACCCTATAAAAATACAGCCTAAAACCTTATTTAATAGACATTTAATGACTGTTGGAACTACTAATAGTGGTAAATCTACATCTTCTCTTAGTATTTTAGATAAATTGATTAATGACGGCATCAGAACTTTGATAATAGACCCTACAGGAGAATACCGTGATTCATTTAATGATGAAGAAGTAGATAAGTATATCCTTGGTAAAACAGCGTTTCTATCTGTATCAGAAATTTCAATAAATCAGTGGTCAATTTTATTTGAGACAAATAGTGGGACACAACCAGCAGTCTTAGCTGAAGCTATTCGATCTCTGCGTTTTCAGTATAGAATTGATAAGAATGAGATATACAATAAAGCAGGAAAATTAATAACTGAAGTAGAGGAAGACCTTGCGGAGGTTTCTGATAAGGATAGGGATTTTAATATTTACAAGTTACCAGCTCAAATTGCTGCTGAGTCAAATAAACAGGACAGAAATGGAATGTTGACAAGAGATATATTTATGTATAATACTAATCAGCATCTTGTTCGAAAAGTTAATTATAAGTTAGAGAATACCTCGCTTACTGATTTCTTCGCTTCAAACGAGAAAGCTTCAGATAAGAATAGTATGATTGATATTATTAAGGAATTTTCAAAAGGAAATACTAACAAATCATTGTATATAGATGCTTCTCAAATTGGGACAACTGACGGAATCGGAGGAATGATAATTGATGTCATTTCCAATCTTTTAGTTAATTTGGATTCTAAACAAATAGAACCGTTTGTTATGTTTATTGATGAGGTTCATAGATATACAAAAAGTATAAATAGCGATGGATTCACATTCCATACTGGATTAACTAGTATTGCTCGTGAAGGTAGAAAGAAAGGAATATTCCTCTTTCTAACCACTCAGAACCCAAATGATGTCGATAAAATGCTTTTGGGACAAATAGGAACATTGCTCATTCATAGGCTCACATCTTTGGATGAACTTCAAGCAATAAAAAATCACGTATCCGAAAACCAATTTGGTCAGATAAAAAAATTGAATACCGGCGAAGCTATTCTAACAAGCATTAATCTACTAAAAGATTTATATGTTCAAGTTGAAAAATGCCATCGTACTCATCATAATAGTACGCCAAGTTTATGGATTAAAAAATAAAGCTTTTGGCAATGCTAGTTACTCCTCAAACAAAATATTTTTGTTTTTGTATGGTATAGAGAAGAGAGTTTTGTTTCTATCCATAGCTGTAAAAAAAATCACTCAGAAAGTGCAGTAATCTTCTGAGTGATTTTTATGTATGTGAGTGACGAACTGCCTAGTTTTGCCACAATCTATTTAAAACTATTTTTTGTTTTCTAACATCAACTTAACAAGGTAATCTGATAATAAATCATAGTATCAAGTTTCCTTATAAATGTTGAATAACTTTTCCTCTAAAATGATGAGTCCTTTATAGTCATACCAGTCATCACAGTAACGCAAAAGTAAGAGGACCCTAAATATGCTAGTTTGAGATGTATGTTTTTGCACATCACCAACAAACCCAATAAAATAGTGTGGAACCGTGGTAGAATAAGCGTATTAATGACAAATCAAACAGGAATTGAAGGTGGGTTGCTTGTTATTTGAAGAAGGCAATACATACAAAGAAGAAGGCAAAGATTTTATAGAAGATATCAGCGGAACCGATATTATTGAAAACACGATTCGAGAAAGAATGCCAAAAATATTGGATATTCTTCTGATTGATCGGACGACATCAACACCTAGAAGGATTAAAAATATTATTTGGGCTAACGATAATTATGTGCAGTATGGTCGAAAATCTTATGCGGCAACAGCGCAGATGCGTCCAGAATTGGTGACTGGGCGAATGGGACATGTCATCATGCCACGTGCACTTAAACCCAAGGAATTAAAAAAAGAGCGGACAAAAACAAAGGCTGAGGTGTTTACACCGACTTGGATCGTGAAAAAGCAAAATGATGAAGTGGATAAAAACTATCAAGAGGATGAATTAGAAACCTATATTAAACGTCAATGGCTCGAAATTACCTGCGGCGAAGCACCATATATGGCGACCAGATATGACATGGAGACAGGTGAGATCATTCCACTTGATGAACGTGTGGGGTTCGTTGATCGCAAGCTGAAGCGAATCAATGCAGAGATTTGGGATAAAGCAGAGTGGCAATGGTTAGTAGAAGAAGCTTACAAATCAAGCTACGGGTTTGAGTGGAGCGGGGACTCACTTTTGCTAGCGCGAGAGAATCTGCTTTACACCTACCGAGATTATTATTTTTCGAAGTGGCAAAAAGAACCGTTGTACGGATTATTTGAAGAGATTGCAAAAATTATCAGCTACAATGTTTTTCAAATGGATGGTTTGAAATATATCATTCCACTTTCGGAGAAAAAAGAAAAAATAGAAAGTTATCAGATGTCTTTATTTGATTTGGAAGATGACATTCCAGACAAAGAGTGCGTCATCAAACCAGGAAAACGCGTGCGATTGATGAATTGGGAAACGAATAAAATGGAGTATTTTGATAAAGGAGTCAAATAAAGATGAGCGATAATACGGTCATTAAAACGACGAAAACAATCTATCCGCAAATTTACGCATATATTCTACCGGATAATCAAGGAACACCAGGATACTTTGACAAGGGAAATATTAAGATAGGCTACACCGAGCGCAAAAACGTTCTAACGAGGATCAATGAGCAAACCAAAACAGCAGCCGGGCAATTGCATTATGACTTGCTCTGGTCTGGGGCTGCAAAGTTGGCGCATTCGGATGACTGGTTTGATGATAAAAAATTCCATGCTTATTTACGAGAATACAAACACCGTAAACAACAAAAATTTTCAAATGGGAAACGCTCTGAGTGGTTTTTCTATAATGGTACGCCTGAAGTTGCTCTGGCAGACTTTGAAGACTTCAAGAATAATGAACGCAGTCAAGTGAAAGAATCGTTGGATTACACATTGCGTTCAGAACAAGCGGAAGCGGTCGCTAAGACGTTGACCTATGCTAGGACTCATGAAGGTGGCGAATTTCTGTGGAACGCGAAACCACGCTTTGGTAAAACTTTGACGACCTATGATCTGGCGCGAAAAATGGATGCAGAACTGGTTTTAGTAGTGACGAACCGGCCGGCCATTGCCAATTCATGGTTTGATGATTTTGAGAAGTTTATCGCTTGGCAAACGGATTATGCCTTTGTTTCGACCACTGACTCACTAAAGGAACGCCCCGTAATGGATCGTGAGACTTTCGTAGCGCAGTCATTAAATGATGATGGCAAACAGCGAATGATTGCTTTTATTTCGTTGCAAGATTTAAAAGGTGCCATTTCTTTTGGTGGGACTTACGATAAACTTAAATGGGTGAAGGATCTCACCTGGGATTTATTAGTTGTCGATGAGAGTCATGAAGGAATTAATACGCTGAAGACCGATATTGCTTTTGATCAGATTATGCGGAAATTTACGCTGAATCTTTCAGGAACACCTTTCAAGGCCTTAGCTTCTGGGAAATTTTCAGAAGACCAAATTTATAACTGGACCTATGCCGATGAGCAAGAAGCCAAACAAGATTGGCCAGCTGATGTGGAAGAAAATAATCCGTATGAAAAGCTTCCAAGACTCAGCATGTTTTCTTATCAAATGAGTCAAATGATTACGGATGAGGTCAACCAAGGAGCAAAAATTGATGGTGAGAATATTGATTTTGCTTTCGATTTAAACGAATTCTTCGAGACCAATGACGCAGGAAAATTGATCCACGAAACGGATGTCAATAAATGGTTGGATTCTCTTTCGCATAATGAGAAATATCCATTTTCGACAAAAGCATTGCGTGATGAATTAAAACATACTTTTTGGTTGTTGAATCGTGTCTCCAGTGCCAAAGCATTAGAAAAGCTTCTAAAACAGCATCCAGTATTTGAAAACTATGAAATTATTCTCGCGGCTGGGGATGGCCGTTCGAATGAGGATGATCAAATAATAAATGAAAAAGCATTAGGCCGTGTGAGAAAAGCTATCAAGGAAAATGATAAAACGATTACCTTATCTGTTGGACAGTTGACAACAGGGGTTACCGTTCCAGAGTGGACCGCTGTTTTGATGCTTTCAAATATGAAGTCACCAAGCCTTTACATGCAGGCTGCTTTTCGTGCACAAAATCCTTGGACACATGAAGTTAACGGACAGATGGTTCAAAAAGAAAATGCATATGTCTTCGATTTTGCGCCTGAGCGGACGTTGAGTATTTATGATGAGTTTGCGAATAACTTGAATACTAAAACGACGAATGGTGGTGGAACTGGTGATGATCGTAAAGAAAACATCAAAAATCTACTGAACTTCTTCCCAGTTATTGCTGAAGATAGCGAAGGAAAAATGATTGAGCTAGACGTTAATCAAGTCCTTACCATTCCAAAAGCAATCAAAGCACAAGAAGTGGTTCGCCGTGGCTTTATGTCTAATCTGTTATTCCAAAATATCTCAGGAATTTTTGCAGCTGAAGGAGCAAGAGAAATTCTTGAGCAATTGAATCCGGTTGATCAAGGGAAAACGACTCCGCGTAAAACTGATGAGCCGATTGATACTAAAGGCGTTGAAGTGGATGAGTCAGGAGAAGTCACTGTTAGCTCAGATATTGTTATTAGCACAACTGATGCCCACTTTGGTGAAAAAGTTTACACAAAAGTAGCCTCAAGTGCTAAGGAAGCTGACGATCCTACTGCCACTCGATTAGCAACGACTATTGCGAACTCCTTCAAGACGAGTACCCAGGATATTCTTAAAGATCTTGCCAAAAAACAAGGATTGACGGTGAAAGAAGCAGAACGTGTCACTCAACAGAATGCTAATGCGATTGCACGTGAAGTTGAAGTGGTTCAAAAGAAAGCAAAAATTGAACAAACTGAGGCTGAGGTTGAATATAAGAAACTGGTTGCTGAGGCAAATAACAATCAAGCCAAGATTGCTGAGGCCAAGGCAGAATACGAAACTAAAAAGCAAGCCATTCAAGAAAAACTGAAAGAAAAAGTGGTCGCTACTGTTGAAACCAAGGCAGAAGAATTAGCACAACAGTCAACAGAAACGATTCTAAAAAAGGCAGAGGACAAGAAGAAAAATACTGTCGAAGATGATGTGCGAGCGCGTTTGCGTGGCTTTGCGCGTACTATCCCGTCCTTCTTAATGGCTTATGGTGAGAATTCAACTAGGTTGGAAAACTTCGACACAACCATCAAAGATGACGTATTCAAAGAAGTGACAGGAATTAGCTTAGAACAATTCTGCACGTTACGTGATACCTACAAATTCTTTGATGAAGCCGTATTTAATGAATCAATCCAAGAATTCTTGAAGAAACGGATTGAGTTAGCCAATTATTTCGATGAGAGTCAGGAAGAGGATATTTTCGACTATATCCCACCGCAACAGACCAACCAAATATTTACGCCGAAAAAAGTTGTGAAGATGATGATTGATCAGTTGCAGGAAGAAAGTCCAGAAGATTTTACGGATCCTAACAAGACATTCGTTGATTTATATATGAAGTCGGGTCTCTATATTACTGAGGTAGTAAAACGCTTGTATGTTGGATTGGCAGATCAAATCCCAGATGATGATGCTCGTTTGAAGCATATCTTAGAAAACCAAGTATATGGTTTTGCGCCTAGTGAGATTATCTATAATATTGCCCATAACTTTATTTTTGGTTTTGATAAAAAAGCAAATAACATTGATGACTCACACATCGTTTTTCTTGATACGACACCATTTGCTCGTGGGGAAGGTGACTTCGAAGCTAAGTGCGATGAATTGTTTGGAGGGATGGACTAATGAAATTTGATGTAGTAGTGGGTAATCCACCATACCAGGATGAAAATGTAGGGAAGAATAATCAGGCAGTACCAGTTTATAATTACTTTTATGATTTGGCTGAGAAGGTAGCCGAAGAATATTGTTTGATTTCACCTGCAAGGTTTTTGTCAAATCAAGGAGCAACACCAAAATCATGGAATAAAAAAATGTTGAGTGATCAACATATTGAAATTAAATATTATAATTCAAAGAGTGCGGATGTTTTCCCAGGGGTCGATATCAAGGGAGGAGTAGTTGTTTTATATGGAAACAAAAAGGAACTATATGATTCAATCGACACTTTTATTCCTTTTGAAGAATTACAGTCAATCTTCGATAAGGTAAAAAAAGTTAACGAGGATAGTATTAGTGGCCTTGTATACAGCCCGGATAGTTATAGACTCACAGACATCTTGTTTGATGAAGAACCAGAGCTGAAAGAGAGGACGGATGCATCTCATGCGAAAGCAGTAGCATCGAGTGTCTTTTCAAGGTATCCAGAGATATTTTTTGATGAGAAACCTAATGATAACGAAGATTACATCCGGATATACGGGCGATTGTCTGGTGAGAGGGTTTATAAATTTATCAAACGCAAATATATTAATCCGCATCCAAATCTAGATAAATGGAAAGTTATTCTTCCAGGAGCGAATGGTACGGGAGCATTTGGTGAGGCTTTATCAACTCCAATTATTGGGGAACCTGGTGTTGGTCATAATCAAACATTTGTGAGTATTGGGAATTTTGATAGTGAATTTGAGGCGGAGTCATTATTGAAATATATAAAAACTAAATTTGGTAGATCTATGCTCGGAATTATGAAAACAACACAGAACAACCAGTCAAAAAACACCTGGTCAAAAGTACCACTACAAAATTTTGATGAAACCTCATCTGACATTGATTGGAGCAAAACGGTGAGTGAAGTAGACTCTCAACTTTACCAAAAGTATTCTTTATCAGAAAAAGAAATTGATTTTATAGAATCAAATGTAACAACAATGGATTAATTATGGATTTTATTGCACGGTGGGGAAGAATAGTGGACATCAAAAAGATTCAGGATTATAAAGTAGTTTACTTCAATAACGGTTTAATTTTCTTTAGACCTAAATCTGAGCTCGAGAATGTATATATCGATCCCGTCCTACACAAGATTGCTGATAATACTCAAAATACTTGGCAGAAAGATAGGAAATATCAAGAAATCCTTGATAACACGGTGCAAGGCAAAATTGTCGAAGATATGTTTAAGAGTTTTATTAATGCTCATTCCAGAAGAATAGCATATCTTTCCTATGACACAATCCGTTCTGATTCTTTCAAAAAACATGCCCCTTTTGATGGTTTTTTATTCAAAGAGGGCAACATATACGTAGATGAAGCAATCGAAAGAGTTAATAATGATGTGGAACGCAATAAATTTGGGAAAGTATCGGATAACACGTTTGATTGGCTAACTAAAATGAGCGTTTTTACGGTTGAAATAAAATCTTCTAAGATTCCAGATAAAGACTATCCAAAAGAAGAAATGCCCTTTACTAAACTAGCTTATCAGCAAACAATCATTGATAACCTTCGAAAACGAGATTACTTTCTTTATCCGAAGTATGGAAGGTCAGAGGGAAAGAATATTCATAGTTTCAGTGATTATGTTAACTATGTAGGGAAAAAAACGAGTAATAAAGGTGGAGATTTTATCTCCCAATTGTTAGCGGGTGAAAGAAAAGGGCATTGCGATATATACACAAGAGTGTTTGTTGACAGGAATCATAGTGATAGCTTTATTGCATACATGTTGGGGTACACCCTAAAAACACGTTTTTTTGAAAATCCTGAAATAATAAATATGCCGGGAGGAAAGTCTGGGGATGCCGTATATTTTGCATATCCAATAGCTCTTTCTCGTGGACTAAACCAATTATTCATCGACAGTGAGTTGTGGGGTAATGGTGAGAAGGTGCATGCTGAATCAAAAATTAATTACAGTTTTGATCAAATAACGAGAGACTTTCCAGCAGTTGCGGAAGATCCAAATGATTACAAAACAGAAAAATAAAAATCTCTTCTTTAAGTAGTTTTAGGAATTGCCTTGTCTACTTAAAGGAGAGCATTTTTTTATTCTCACCATCTCTACACCTCCTAAAAGCCGCCAACACCGCCCAATCAAGAGAGACGCTGGCGTTTTTTGAGATGGCGGTTGTTCCTCCTCGTTACGCTCGCTTATGAATTGAATGAATCGCCATTTTTGCCTATTTGGGTTGCTAACTTGATGAGCGTCAATGTGATTTTATTAGTGTCCTCGTACACTGAAGGTGTCATGAGAAACGTGGTTGACAAGGAGACATTCAAAGCAGTGCCCACGCACATTGGAGCGGTGATGAGAGGGAGGAATTTGTGATGCAGAAATTAGTATTAGAGCATAAGAATGAGGAGATGGTCATCAGTGGCGCGCTGGTGATGATAGGTTTCTTTGCGCATTTTGTTTTAGGCAATGAATGGCTAGCTAGTGGGAGTTTTATTGTGGCTTCGCTTTTAGGTGTAGCACCGATTGCGATTCAGGCGTATCAAGCCCTAAAGGTAAAAGTGATCAGTATTGATATTTTGGTGACGATTGCGGTGATTGGGGCTTTTCTTATCCAAAACTATGAAGAATCAGCAGTGGTGACGTTTTTGTTTCTTGTCGGGTCTTACTTGGAACAGCGCACGCTCACTCGAACCCGCGTAGCCATCAAAGAATTGACGGAAATGGCGCCCGAAATAGCGTTAAAGCAGTCGGCAGATGGGACATTTAATGAAGTCACCATTGATGAAGTAAATGAAGGCGATCTTCTCTTAGTGAAAACCGGCGCTAAGATTCCTGTCGATGGACAGGTGATAAAGGGCGAAGGCTATGTCAATGAAGCCAATGTCACGGGGGAATCGTTTCCAGTAAAGAAAATAGAAGCTAGCGCGGTGTTTGCAGGAACCGTGCTGGATAACGGTACGCTGCAAATCGAAGCAGAGAAGGTAGGGGAAGACTCCACCTTTGGAAAAATTATCGAATTAGTGGAGGAAGCTGAGGACTCTAAATCACAGGCCGAGCGATTTATCGATCATTTCTCGCGTTGGTATACCCCAACCGTTTTGGTGGTTGGCCTATTGGTGTGGCTCTTCACCCAGAATATAGAGCTGGCAGTGACTATTTTAGTGCTCGGGTGTCCCGGGGCTTTGGTCATTGGGGTGCCTGTTTCGAACGTGGCTGGCATTGGCAATGGTGCTAAACATGGCGTGCTATTCAAAGGGTCGGAAGTCATTCGTGATTTGGCCCAGGTGGATACGATCCTGTTTGATAAGACCGGCACGTTAACAGAAGGCAAGCCTAAGGTGGCTAAGATCATTCATTATGGCAGTGATCAAGACGAAGCGTTAGCGCTTTTGGCAGCGGTGGAGCGCGAGTCTGATCATCCATTGGCGTTGGCGATTACGAGAGCGTTAGAAGACACTCAATCCAGAACGGTTATGGAAACGCAGGTGATCAAAGGTGGCGGCATCCTCGCCCAGGTAGCCGGCCATCAGGTGGCAGTGGGCAACGTGCGTTTGATGCAACAAGAGCACATCTCACTCGCAAATGAAGTAGAAGTAACGCTGAGACAGTTGGAGAAAGAGGGCCACTCGATCGTTTTAGTGGGGGTGGATGGCACTCTGAAGTTATTGGTAGGCGTGCGCGATCAAGTCAGAAAAGGCGTCAAAGCAAAGCTCCAACAATTGAAGCAACAAGGGGTCAAAAATTTGATTGTTCTTTCTGGCGATAATCAGGGAACCGTTGATGTCGTGAAAGCCGAATTAGGATTAACCGAAGCTTACGGCGAGCTATTGCCAGAGGATAAGCAAGCCTTTTTGAAGCAACGGCAGTCCACTGGTGAAGTGGTAGCGTTTATTGGGGATGGCGTGAATGACAGTCCCTCCCTGGCCAGTGCGGATATTGGGATCGCCATGGGAAATGGTACGGATGTCGCGATTGAAAGCTCGGATGTGGTATTGATGCAGTCGGATTTTAATCGCGTGCCCTACGCTTTAGGGTTAGCACGCGCAACGTATGCGAATATGCGCCAGAATATGGTCATTGCAGTGGGAGTAGTGATCCTTTTACTGGCCAGCTTAATTTTTAGTACGTGGATGTCCATGGCAATTGGCATGTTGGTGCACGAAGCCAGCATACTGGTGGTGATTTTTAATGCGATGCGTTTGAGTAGGTTTCATTTCAAATCCTTGATCCCGATCAAGGCAAAATAAAAAAGTCCGACTACAATGAAACTAAAGGGAGTGTTAGATATGAATAAAGCCACAATGAAATTGGAAACGTTGACATGTCCTTCTTGTTTACAAAAGATTGAGCGTGCCTTAAAACAGCTCACAGGTGTCGATCACGATTCTGTGAAGGTGCTTTTCAATGCCAGCAAAGTAAAACTCAATTTTAATGAGCAACAAATCACGATCGATGCGATTAAAAAGGCGATCACGGACTTGGGCTATGAAGTCATGAGTGCAAAAGTTAAAGAGGAGGCGTAATCATGACCACACGGAAAGAACGACAAGAACAATTAGCACAAGAACAAGCTTATAAGGAACACATTCATCATACTAAAATCAATGCGGCTGCGATTATCGACCACATACTCGCTAATAGCCACACTCTACACGTCAAATGGCATCAATATCATTGGTATGTCAAAGGCCGGGATTTCTATTCGTTGCATGAGGTGTTTGAAAGCCTTTATAATGACAATGAAAAGTGGTTTGATGCTTTAGCCAAACGGGTGCTTGCGTCTGGTTTCAAACCGGCGTCAACGACCGAAGAGTTTCAGCAGTATACTACCTTGAATGAAGCAGCTGAGGATAAGTATCTGTCAGGTGAAGAGATGGCAGAGCAAGCCATTGAAGACTTGCGAAGTAACCGCGAATTCGTTATTCGAGCGATTCGTTTAGCGCAAGCGGAGACAGATGATGCCTTAGAAGAGGTATTGATCGATTATAAGGATCATTTAGATATGGCGATTTGGCAGTTACAAGCCTTCTTAGGTAAAGAGGCCCTAGAAGGCGATGATTATATCGATGAAGAGTAATTAGGAGGGAAGGAAAATGGCGCACGATCATAGAGCATGTATCCGCTTAGTTCCTATTTTCAATCATTTAACGGATGAACAAATGGATATGATCGCCACATCTGCCCACCCTAAGCATTTAGCGAAACACGAACTCTTATTTCGGATGGGCGAGAAGGATGATACGCTCTATATTGTCAATAGTGGGAAGATCCGCATCTATCAACTGAGTGAATCCGGGCGGGAACAGACGATTCGCCTATTAAATCCAGGTGATTTTACCGGAGAAGTAGCCATTTTTCAACCTGAGAGCTTTCATACGAGTTATGCGGAAGCCACCATGGATTCTTCCATCTGCATCTTGAATAAAAATGATTTGGATAGGTATTTAACGGCGTATCCCGAAATTACGCGGCGAATTTTGGCGACCGTGACGCAGCGCCTGCAGACATTGGAAACCCATACTACTCAGGTCGTTAATGAACGGGTGGAGGCGCGCATTATTTCTTTTTTAGCGGAGAATGTGGCATCGAGTGATAATCACACCATGGTCACCTTGCCGATGAGTAAGAAGGATTTAGCTTCCTATCTAGGGACCACGCCGGAAACGCTTAGCCGTAAATTTACTACATTAGAAGAACAAGGATTAATTAAACAGCATCCTAAAAATCAAATTGAAATCATGGACCTCGATGAGTTGCTTTTTGCGCTCAATTAATGCTTCCCTTATTGGCAAATCCCCCACTTTTGTATAGAAATTCCCCTGAAAGACGCAACCTGCTGCGCTTCCAGGGGGATTTTTTGGTAATGGGTGGACCTGACGCCGTGAATAAAAAGCGCCAGTCTTTTCATTAAAAATGGGAGGATTTCTGGGGGTTAGACAGGGAGTTTCAGCCAATCACTTCGCCACATGTAAACGAGGCAGAGGATGACACCAAATGCCCAAGATACAGGATAGAGGGAATAAATGCTATCGATCGTGTTGAAGTGCGGGAAGATGAGTTGGATCCAGAGAATCCGGAATAAGCACATTGAGATCAACAGGATAATCATTGGCGGGACAGTTTTCCCGGTACCGCGGATGGTTCCGCATAGCGCCTGTAAGATCCCTAACAAGAAATAGAAGGGACAGAAATGCCGCATGGCTTGGATCCCAGCAGCGATGACCTGTTTATCGGTGGTGAATAGCCCCATGACAGCCTGAGAGAAGAAGAGCAATGTCGCGCCAATGAAGGCCGTATAGATGAGCACCATCAATAGTGTCGTTCGCATGCCGCGCTTGATACGGTCGATCTTACCGGCACCGAAATTCTGTCCGGTGAAGGTCGTGCTAGCCAAGCTCAAACTCAAAATAGGGAGGATATTGAAGCCATCGATCTTCATGTAAGCCCCATACCCGGCCATTGTGGTGGAGCCGAAGACGTTGATGCTCGATTGCACCAGGACATTGGAGAGCGAGATCACCATGTTTTGAATACCAGTGGGAAGACCGACTTTAATGATTTGAACAGCGGTGTCTTTGTTGAGACGAAGGCGCTCCAGGTGAACCTGATAATGCTCGTTGGTGTGCATCAGGAAGTGCAAAGCCAACACGCATGAGAGGGCTTGGCTGATGTCGGTCGCTATGGCTGCCCCCATAACACCAAAATTCAACGTGCGAATGAAGAAGAGATCGAGAAAGATGTTCGTCACAGAAGCAATCCCCAGGTATAAGAGCGACCGTTTAGAGTTACCGACTGCATTGAGGATGCCGGCTTCCATGTTGTAAATGACATTGAAAATCAACCCGAGGGAGAAGAAACGTAAATAAGTGACCGATTCCCCCATCACGTCGCTCGGTGTTTTCATTAGCATGAGAATTTGCGGAGTGAAGAGAAAACCCACTACGCTTAAAAAGAGTCCCAGCAAAACGGCGATAACGAGCGAAGTATGAACAGTATTTTCGGTGGCGTCGGTTCGGTGGGCCCCCACAGCCTGGGAAACCAAGACTCCCGCCCCGACCGCAATTCCCTGGCTGAAGGCGATCAGTAAATAAATAATGGCAGTACTGGAGCCCACTGCGGCGAGCGCCTGACTGCCGACATAATTCCCAACGATGATGGAATCAACCGCATTATACATCTGTTGGAGCAGATTGCCGAGGATGAGTGGAATGGAAAAGAGCAAGAGAATTTTCCCGATGTTGCCATGTGTCATGGATGGCTCGGGCTTTTTGACGACATCGGGGGATGAATCCGTGTGATTAACGTTAGTGAGTGTGTGTTCCTTAGTCATTAATGCATCTCCTTTTGGTATCTACTATAGCCATAACCCCACCCAATAGCCAATACCTATTTTCACAAATAGCGATAGTTTTTGAGCATGGCAGGGAGCCTTTTGTCTAATTCCAGCGATAGCTGTCCAGAATTGGTTGGGGAGATGAATAAGATGAGCAATTGGTTGG
>JAUMZL010000007.1:5429-76659 GCA_030528155.1 Aerococcus sp. | reverse complement strand
TTCTTGTAGCTAAGGGGAATAAGCGCAAGGGTTCGAATCCCTTATTCTCCGTTCCCATCTAGGCCCGTTGGTCAAGCGGTTAAGACACCGCCCTTTCACGGCGGTAACACGGGTTCGATTCCCGTACGGGTCATGTGAGAACGTTCCAGTAGAGGGCGTTCTTTTTTCATTTATAACAATGACTAAAAATATCGCGGAGTAGAGCAGTTGGCAGCTCGTCGGGCTCATAACCCGGAGGTCGCAGGTTCGAATCCTGCCTCCGCAATTTTTTATACTATTAGAAATGGTCTGGTAGCTCAGTTGGTAGAGCACGTGATTGAAGCTCACGGTGTCGGCAGTTCGATTCTGTCCCGGACCATGTTTTATTTATCTAGAATAATAATGTTAATAATGAGTAGCCGAGCAAAAGTAATTTGTTTGGCTTTTTTTGTTGTCTTGATATAGTGAGCCCTTAAGTGACAGGCATTGTAAAAAACATGACTGAAAAAAATAGAAGAGAAGAATAGTCCACCAGCAACAGAAGTTCGGTATCTATGAAGAATAACTGATCATTAGTCAACCAATAAACAGTACGAAATGTGGTAATGAAGCTAAATAATCATCCTATCGCTAACCTGGCTCTGAAGAGATACTGCTTGTTGCTACTCAGTTAGCAACGGTTAGGGTAGAAGTGCGGATTCCCACTTTATCTATACCGATAAAAAGGATAAGGTCATCATTAATAAAAAATCGCCATCTTGAGTCATTAGACTCAAAATGGCGATTTTGTTTTATAGTTAAAACTCCAGCTAATCAAATTTAGCGTGTGGGTGAAGAGTTTTAACGTTTTCCCTTAGAATACCCGCTTTTTCTTCATCTGTTAGGTTGGTGGCAGTAATATAGGTTGCCGCACGCGTATATTTGTCGTTTTGGAAGTATGGAAAATCGCTCCCCATCAATAACCGTTCAGCACCAAAGATTTGCGCACTATTTTCCAGCGCAAAGGTAGAGAAGTTCGCCGCATCGAACCAGAATTTTTCCTTAAGGGTATCAATGGGGCTACTGGAGAAGGCGTTCCAGTCGGTGTAATTATCCTGGATCCGTTGCATTTGGAAACTGATACCGCCACCGAGATGGGCAATATGGAATTTCAAATGTGGGAAACGATTTGGAATGTCTGCTTTCAATAATTGAAGGGTGACGAGCATGTCTTCAATGGGGGCCCCTACTACCCATTCTAGGCCATAATCATTGACGAGATCACTATTTGCCCCTTGGCCGGTTGGATGAATGTAGATGGTAGCTCCAAGTTCATCCATTGCGGCAAAGAATGGGAAAAAGCGTTCATCTGCGATAGACCACTTGTTTTGGATTAAGGTATTCACACCAATACCTAAGAATCCTAATTCTTCAATGGCGCGTTTGCCTTCTTTAATGGCTTCGTCTACATAAGGGAGTGGTACAGCACCATAGGCAAGAAAACGATCAGGATGGGCTTTAATGATTGCCGCATAGTCATCATTAATTTCTTTTGCGAGGGCGAGTGCTTCATTAGCCTCTCCCCATTGCGGAGCTTGCGGTGTCGCTGAGAGCAATTGATATTGAACTCCCGCATCATCCATCATTTTCAGGCGTTTCTCCATATCTTCTGTGCTATCACCAGCACCAATCCCCTGGGCAATATCAGTATCCGGGCTTCCTGCGGCCTTTAAATGTTCGAGGTAAGCATCCGGCCAATAATGCGCATGCGTATCAATCACGTGTTTTTCCATGAAAAATGCCTCCTTTAGCATAATACGGATGGTTGAATGAAGGGAGAAATTTATCTTCTATTGGCGAGGTTATAGGTTCGTTTCACTAGAAATCCCTTAGGCATTAGCCATCAAACTACCCTCAAGTATAATCTTTCTGCGCTAATTTCAAAAATATTTTACTTGTGAAATTTATTTCGAGAAGAGCGTGAAAGCCCAATAATTTTACAAAAGGAAAGACTGGGTATCCTAAGTCAATAAAGCTAAAAATATCAGGAAAAGGATCGCTGCTGCTATTCAAAGAGGCCGAGAAGAAAAGGCTATCAGAGATAAAAAATTGCAAAGAAAAAACTAAAAAAACACATAATTATAAGTGGGAAAGATGGCTGACTGGAAATAAGCAAAGAATGACGGAAATCCGTCATAAAGTGTTCTTACGAGTAACGCTGTAAAATAAGTGATGTAAGCGTTATTCTAAAAGTTAATATCTTTCTAAAAAGTGTATAATCAGTCATTATCGTGAACGAAAATGAGTGAAAGTGACGTAATATGCTTGAATCCTGTCATCAAACAACGTATAATGCCTTTAGGAGTGGATCGCTATGTTAACAGAAGAGCGTCAGGAACGCATAAAGCAACTAGTCGATCGCGAAAGCGTGGTGCAGATTCGTGATTTAGTGCGCACGTTCAATGTGTCTGAATCAACGATACGACGTGATTTGGCTGATCTTGAGCGCGCAGGGCGCATCAAGCGGCTACACGGTGGCGCCAAAAGTTTGCGCTCCCTCGTCGATGAACCATCATTGAAGGAGAAACGCATTATTAACCAGACAGCCAAGGCGAATATCGCTAAGCGCGCAGCTCTGGCAGTGGAAGATGGTGATGTGCTTTTTCTCGATGCGGGGACAACGACGTTAGCAATGGTTCCATTCATGGCACACAAGGCCGTGACGATGGTGACCAATAGTGTCGAGGCAGCGTCTTTGGCATTGGAGTATGAGATCGACACCATTTTATTAGGGGGACGGCTGAAGCAAGGAACGGGAGCTATTATTGGTAGCGTTGCCCAATCCCAACTCGCCAATTACCGTTTTCAGAAAGCATTTATGGGAATGAATGCCATTACCGCAAGCGATGGCTACATGACGCCAGACGTTGAGGAAGCTGAAATTAAGCGACAAGTCATGCAATGTAGCCAATGTAATTATGTTTTGGTGGACCGCAGCAAGTTTGATCAGCAGAGTTTCTGCCAAGTGGCGCCACTAAAACTAGCAACCTTAATAACCGAACCATTAGCGCCTCATATGAAGGAGGCGCTGCAACCATTGACAACAATAATCGAGGTGGAAGAATGATTTATACCATTACATTTAACCCAGCGATTGACCTCGTCTTGACGTCAGATTCAATCACTTTGGGCGAATTAAATCGCTCTAGTGATGAGGAATTTGTCGCCGGAGGAAAGGGTATCAACGCATCGGTGATTTTTGATCATTTAGATCAACCAACGATTGCGACAGGATTCATCGGTGGCTTTACCGGTCGTTTCATCGAAGAAGCACTCGACACCGCTGATATCGCGCACCATTTCATTTCCATTGAAGGGAAGACACGTGTGAATGTGAAATTACACGCTGATGTGGAAACGGAAATCAACAGCGCTGGACCGAAAGTCAGTGTAGAAGCCATGCAGGAGTTGTTAAGTTATCTCAGCGAGAATGTAACGGATGGAGACGTTATTTTCCTAGCAGGGAATGCAGCTCCGGGTTTAGGCGCCAAAGACTACGTCGCGGTGGCCGAATTAGCCAAATCAAAGAATGCGCGTTTTGTTTTGGACACTAACCGTGCTTTGCTTGAAGAATGCTTACCGCATCATCCATTTATCATCAAACCCAACCGCGATGAATTGGGTGAGTTATTCAACGTTACCATTACTAACCAAGCAGAAACCGTCCATTATGCGAAGAAGCTGCAAGAAGCCGGTGCACAGAATGTTCTGGTTTCCTTAGGTGGTGAAGGGGCACTGTTATTGAGTGAGACAGGAGATATCTACACCTCTAACGCACCAAAAGGCGAAGTGAAGAACTCTGTTGGTGCAGGAGATTCTATGTTGGCAGGTTTTATCAGTGAATATCTGAGAACAAACGATCCTGCAGCGAGCTTAAAACGTGGGGCTGCCACCGGAAGTGCAACCGCCTTCTCAGTAGGAATTGCCACGCGTGAAAAGATCGATGAGATCTACACCCAAATTGTCGTTAAACCTTTAACGGATGACTAACAGTATAGGAGGAACAGCTATGCAATTATCCGATTTATTTGTCAAATCGGCGATGGTTCTCGACCTCGAGACCACAACGAAGAATGAAACGCTCCAATTATTAGCAGAGCGTTTCGCTGAAAGCGGTGGCGTTAATGACGTCCCTGCCTTCGTCGCAAAATTGAAAAAACGTGAGGAAGAATCAACGACTGGTGTCGGTGATGAAATTGCGATTCCCCACGCCCAACATGAATCGATCAAAGAAGCAGCTATTATCTTTGGTCGTAGCACATCAGGCATTGATTGGGCATCTTTTGATGGTCAACCTGCTAAATATATTTTCATGATTGCCGCTCCAGCGGGGGCATCGAACGACCATTTGAAGGCTTTGGCAAAATTGTCTCAAGTGTTGATGCAACCAGAAGTCAAAGGCGAATTGGCCGGTGCTAAAACACCAGAAGACATTGTAGCGATTTTCAAAAAATATGCTGAAGAAGAGGAACCGGAAGAGACAACGCCAGAAGAAACGGTTGCAGATCTGCCTGAAGGGACTATCGATGATGAAGCTTACCTCTTAGGGGTTACCGCTTGCCCGACTGGTATCGCGCATACCTACATGGCAGAAGAGCGTTTGAAACAAGCTGCTAAAGTTGCTGGTGTGCCAATCAAAGTGGAAACCAACGGCCAAGGTGGGATTGAACACCGCTTGACGGCTGAAGATATTGAAAAAGCATCCGCGATTATCGTCGCAGCGGACAAGCAAGTTGAAATGGCACGTTTCAATGGTAAACCAACCATCATCGTCCCTGTTAGCGATGGGGTGAACAAAGCGGACCAACTAGTGGAACGCGCCTTGCACGGTGATGTTCCGATTTATCACGCGAAGAACCAAGAAGATAACACGCAACAACTCAGTGGGGATACAACCAGTAGTGAAGAATCACTCGGTCGTCGCGCTTACAAGCATTTGATGAACGGGGTTTCCCACATGTTGCCATTTGTTGTTGCTGGTGGGATCTTGATTGCATTGTCTTTCTTCTGGGGAATTTATTCTTCCGATCCAACCAATGAACAGTTCAATCCCATTGCACAGTCATTGAACACGATTGGTAGCTTGTCCTTCGCCATGATGTTACCGGTATTGGCTGGTTACATTGGGGAATCGATGGCTGACCGTACCGGGCTCGTAATCGGGTTCATGGGTGGGGTCTTCGCCAATGCTGCTAACTTTGCAGCTTACACACAGACCGGTGTCTTTGAAAATGCGATTTCCTCTGGGTTCTTAGGGGCATTAGTTGCTGGGTTCCTCAGTGGTGCTATTGTTAAATTCTTACAATGGGCATTCCAATGGTTACCAAAATCCTTGAACGGCATGAAGTCCATCTTTATCTTCCCAGTATTTGGTGTCTTGATCATGGGTGTCTTGATGCTCTTTGCGATCAACGGACCAATGGGAACCGTGATGAATGCTTTGATCGGTTTCATCAACAGTATTCCATCTGAAGCGACTGTTTTGCTGGGGTTTGTTGTTGCCGGAATGATGGCGATCGACATGGGCGGCCCGATCAACAAGGCAGCTTATGTGACTGGTACTGCGTTAGTAACAGCTGCAGGAGCTACTGGTTCTAATGTCATGGCGAGTGTTATGGTTGGTGGGATGGTTCCACCACTAGCGATCGCTTTAGCAGCTACCATTCAAAAGAGCCTCTGGACTGAAGAAGAACGTCAGAGCGCTTATGTGAACTATGCCATGGGAGCGGCCTTCGTTACAGAAGGAGCGATTCCATTCGCAGCTAAAGATCCATTGCATGTCATTCCACCATTGTTCGTCGGTGCAGGGGTTGCTGGAGCAATGAGTGCTTTCTTCGATGCGCGCAGCTTAGTCCCTCATGGTGGGGTGTTTGCAGCTGCTGTCGGAGGGGTGACCCATCCATGGCAATTCTTATTGAGCTGGGTAGTCGGTGGTTTCGTCGGCGCATTGCTCTTGAACTTCTTCCGTCGCCGTTCACAACTCAATCCTAAAGAAAAATAAGCATAACTAAAAAGGGCGAAGCTTCTGGTGAGGCTTCGCCCTTTTTTGATAGACAGCCATCTCTCGCATTACGGTTTGATCCATTGTTGATACTGCTGATGAAAATGAGCATCATTGCGGAAGAGTTGGGTGGAAGAGAGATGGACAATTAAATAATTTCCGATCACACCGATGAAAAAACCCGCCGTAACGCCGGCTAGGGTAAGAATGGGGAGGTAATTATAGATGGCGGGAGACTGAGCGATCATTGCGGCAACAGTTAGCTGACCGAGATTGTGCATAAAACCACCTACCGTTGAGATACCAATCAAACTGACACGTTTAGGTCCCAATTGTTTGATGGCTAACATCGCCACCAAACTGAACAGACCGCCCATGATACTGTAGAGAAAGGTCGAAAATGTACCAAACATTAAGGCGGTAGCGAATACCCTGAGGAAAACAATCACAAAACTGTACATCGGTGGCAATGAAAAAAGAGCCACGACTGTCATAAGATTGGCAAGGCCTAATTTAGCACCTGGCGCAAAGGCCGCAGGTGAAGGGAGAAAGGCTTCAAAATAACCGATAACAATCGCTTGTGCCGCTAAAATAGCAGCGTAAACGAGGCGTTGCGTGCGTTGTTTTTGCATAATAGCTCCTTTGGTTAGACAATAGGATCGATACTATCGACCTGCGTTCCTATTGTAGCACGATTGTCAATTAATTCCATAAAGTAATAAATAAAGGGAAGCAGATCTTGTTAAATTTGTGAAAATGTTATATAATTCCTCTAGTTATATTAATATAGAGTTGGTCAAGGAAAGCAAAGAAATAGGAAGGAAACGTGCAATGGGAACCAATATTGTGGTTATTGGTGCCGGTTTTGCAGGCGCCACAGCAGCTCGCCGTTTAAGTAAACGGTTCAAAAAAGAGAAAGATGTCACAATCACATTGATTGATCGTCACTCTTATCAAACGTATCTGACGGAGTTGCATGAGGTTGCGGCCGGGCGTGTAGAACCGGACGCCATCAAATACGATTTACAGCGCATTTTCGCGCGTATGAAAAATGTGCAATTAGTCACGGATAATGTCGTCCAGATTGACCATGATAAGCAAGAAGTCGTGGCAGAACATGGGACTTATCCTTTTGACTATGTCTTAATCGCTATGGGATCACAGCCTAATGATTTCGGGGTGCCTGGTGTCAAAGAAAACGGCTTTACTCTCTGGTCTATGGAAGATGCCGAACGGGTACGTGAGCACATCATCGATATGGTCTATAAAGCCGCGCGCGAACATGATGAAATGAAACGGCGCGAATTATTATCCTTTGTTGTCTCTGGTGCAGGATTTACCGGAGTGGAAATGATTGGTGAATTGGCAGAATGGTTGCCAATCCTCGCCGAAGAACATCAATTGAACCCAGATGAAATGTCCTGTCACTTGGTGGAAGCAGCGCCAAGCATTCTCAACACCGTTACGGAAGTTGAACAAAAACGGGCATTAAAATACATGGAAAAAGTAGGTATCCAAGTCTCCTTGGGTGATGCGATTAAAGCGGTGGATCCTAAGCAAGTAGAACTGGCTTCTGGGAAAGTGATTCCTACTCAGACCTGTATTTGGACAGCTGGGGTTCAAGCTAACCGCGAAGTCGACGCCTTCAATATGGAACAAGCACGGGCAGGACGCCTTGTTGCTGATGAACACATGCAAGCAAAAGGCTTTGATAATGTCTTTATTGCTGGGGATGTCGTTTACTACGAAGAACCAGACAAAGACAACGCACCCGCACCGCAAATTGTTCAAGCCGCTGAACAGACGGGGTTAACAGCCGGCGAAAATATTTATCGTACGATCAAAGGTGAACCGCTCGAAGCCTTCAAAGGGAAGTATGATGGAAACATGGTCTCCATCGGCTCACATTACGGGGTAGCGCGCTTATTTGATAAATATTCCGTTCAAGGCTTCTGGGCAATGTTAGTGAAACATGTTGTCAATATCCGCTATTTCTTAATAAGTATTTTCAATCCTTACTACACTTGGAAATATATTGCTGATGAGTTCTTCTACATCAAACATAAACGAAATATCTTCGGAGGCGCATTATCTTTCCATGGCAATCTGTTATGGACATTACCGCTGCGTTTGTTCTACGGAAGTATGTGGTTTGTTGAAGGATTAACCAAGTGCTTCGGTATGTTTGGTGGCGAATCGTGGTTTGGTGATACGCTAGCCTTCCCATTCCCATGGTTGCAAGAAGCCGTTTCTGGTGCTAGCCAGGCGGCGACATCTGGTGCTTCTGAAGCCGTTTCTGGAGCGAGTCAAGCGGTTAGTGCCGCAAGTGGATCTGGCGCGGCTGAATCCGTACAGCAGATCTTTAGTTTGAACTATGTATATGGCGAACAGCCAATGTTGGTGTTCCAACACATGCCACACTGGTTCGAGGCGATCATGAAGGTGATGTTACCTAACCGCGACGTGGCATTCTTCATGCAACACTTCATGGCGATCTTTGAATTGGTCATCGGTGCTTGCTTAATCATCGGGTTGTTCACCTGGTTATTCAGCGGTATCACGGTGGTTCTGGTCAGCATGTTCTGCTTGTCTGGGATGTTTGTTTGGGCCAACATGTGGTTCATTCCGGCAGCCATTGCGCTGATGTCGGGGGCAGGCCGTGCGTTTGGATTAGACTACTACGTGATTCCATGGATCGCTCGTCATTTGGATCGTTGGTGGTTCGGTAAACCGAATCATATTTACGGCGCCAGACAATCGTGAGCGCTAAGATTAGAAAACTAGCAAACGGAGGGAATTATCAACATGCATAAGATTTGGCAGGATCATCCCACCGTTCAAGCGGGACTCACTCAGGTTGAGGCATTGATGCAATCTCAGGTAAAAATTGCCCATCCTGATGTGAAACAGAAAATTTTAGATTATATGACCGCACCGGGAAAGTACTTGCGTTCAGGGTTGGTGCTGTTGATGGCAGAAGTGGCGCATGATGGGGACATCCCCACTGATAAATATGCGCTGGCTGCAGCGATTGAGGTCTTACATCTGGCGACATTGATTCACGATGATGTGATCGATGAGGCAGATGAACGGCGGGGTATTGAAGCGATGCAGCATACCTATAACAATCGTATTGCCGTTTATGCGGGGGACTATCTGCTAACAATGGCTGGACAATTGTTGAAGGACAGTGGCGCTCCCCAATCGATTACGGAACGCTATGATCACACGGTGGCGGCTATTCTAAATGGAGAAATCAGTCAGCTGATGAATCAGTTTGATCAAACCATGACGTTCAATCGCTATCTCAAACAGATTCGGCGCAAAACGGCTCTATTATTTGCTATCAGTACATATGCAGGGTATTACGATCCTGAGGGGACTTCTCGTGATTTTGCGCATGCTTTCGCAATGGGGGAACATTTAGGGATGGCATTCCAGCTGGCTGATGACCTGCTCGATTATCAAAGTGAGCGGGTGAGTTCAGGCAAACCGCATCTACAGGATATTCAAAATGGTATCTACACCGCACCCATGCATTACCTCAAGTCAGCGAATCCTGAGGTGTTTCAACAGTTTGTGGTTGATGCTAAGCATGGCAACTTGCAGGAAACAGCGTTATTGAAAGCCATCGAAGCAGCAGCGGGATTCCAACAAACGGAAATGCTCATGTATCGGTTTGCTAATAAGTCACTGCATCATTTGAATCGTCTCGCGGGGGGAGAAACCATCAAGATGGAGATTGAAACTTTATTTCGCGAACTTCACTTGCTCCCTTAGTCTTAACAAGGTTGTTAAATTTTATTAATAAGTTTTTGTCATAGGAGGATATTGCAATGAAGAGTAAGTTATTGAAAGCTACTGTATTGTTTGGTTCTGTTTTTGCTTTGGCAGCTTGTGGCAACCAAGCAGATGACAAAGAAGCAACCAGCACCAGTTCTGCACAAAGCGAAGTGTCATCAAGTGTGGCGAGTGAATCTAAAGCAGAAACTTCTTCCAAAACAGATGCTGATACTCAAGCTTCAGCTGAAGAATTGAAAGACGGCACCTATGAATTGGAAACCCCAATGTCCGATAACGGTTGGAAAACAGCCATCAAAATGGTGGTTAAAGATGGTAAAATTGACAGCGTAGACTACGAAGGCTACGACAAAGATGGCCATAAGAAGAGCGAAGACGAAGAGTATCAAACAAAAATGAAAGATAAATCGGGGACTTCCTCTAACGAAGCGATCAAACAATTAGTTGACCAATTGCTAGAAAAACAAGTACCAGAAAAAGTAGATACCGTTTCCGGTGCCTCCCACACGTCTGAAGCTTTCAAGGGACAAATGCGTCAATTGATCGAAGCAGCGAAGAAGGGTGACACCACTAAGATTATGACCAAGGAAGAAGACTAAGCCTTTCAGTTATAATATGGGCAAACAAAGGGGAGGTTAAACGCCACCCCTTTTTATTTGGCAGATGAAGAAGGAAAGAAGTGATGGGATGAAGAGAAAAAGTTGGGGGCTATTCCTTATATCCACAGTGATGATCTTGCTGATGACGGGCTGTCAAAAGCAGGAAGAACCCAAAGGACAGGAGGAAAGTGCTGAAACGGTAAGTGGGGATCTCACGACAACACCAGATTCACGGACAGAACAAGTGCTTTATACTAGTGTGCAATTACAAGTCTTTAATAAAAATAAGACGGAAGCGATGGATAAAGCCTTCGATTACATGGAGCAGGTGCAGGATGTCTTCACAACCAATAAAGAAGGATCGGATGTAAAGAAAATCAATGATGCAGCTGGTGATCATCCCGTGCAAGTATCGGATGATACCATTCAGTTGGTAAAGCGCGGGATTGAAATTGGCAATGAGAGCCATGGGTTATTTGACATAACTATTGGTGCTATCACTAATCTTTGGCAAATTGGCTCTGATCAGGCCCGTGTGCCGAGCAACGAAGAAATTCAACAGGCGTTGCCACTGGTGAACTACAAAGATATTGTGCTCGATGAAACGAACAAGACCGTTTTTTTGAAACGGAAGGGCATGCGTCTGGAACTTGGTGGATTATCAAAAGGCTACATCGGTGGTAAGGTGGTTGACCTATTGAAACAAAATGGCGTGACCAGTGCTATCGCCAATCTCGGAGGCAATGTCGCTTTACTCGGTAACCACCCCACCAATAAAGAAGGTTGGACAATCGGCATTCAAGATCCCGATAAAGAACGCAATCAAGTGGTCGGCTCCCAGGTGGTTAAGGGAGACACAGCGGTAGTGACATCCGGCATTTATGAGCAATATATTGAAAAGGATGGCAAAACCTATCATCATATTATTGATCCGCGCACAGGCTACCCGCTCGATAATAATGTTGCGAGTGTGACGGTCTTTGCCCCTAATTCTTTTGCTGGGGATTCCTATTCCACCGCGCTCTTCATGATGGGAATCGACGATGGTTTGAAATTTATCAATCAAAAGCCGGGCTATGAAGTCGTTTATATCGATAAGGCACATCATATCTATCTTTCGGATGGTCTGAAACAAACCTTTAAATTAACGAATAAGGAGTACACCATTGCAAATGAAAACAACTAATCTACATTGGCCAACCAAACGCGAAATTAGTATTTTTCTGGAATTTGTGGAGCTACGCACGAAAATTGCCAGTTTCTTCCCAATGATGCTGGGATTCTTTTGGACGGCTTACCATTACCATGAATTTAATTGGGGTAACGCCATCATTTTCTTCGTCGCAGCCACAATTTTCGATATGTGCGTGACGGCCATCAATAACACCATGGACTATCACAAGGCACTCGATGAATCGTATCGTAATGATGAAAATGTGATTGGCCGTGAAAACCTCAATTTCAAACAGATGGTGAAGATTGTATTCATCCTGTTTGCCTTAGCCTTCATTCTGTCATTAGTGCTCGTTTGGCGTACGGACCCAATGTTACTGCTCTTGGGTGGCATCATGTATGTGATTGGAATTTCCTACACGTTTGGGCCATTCCCTATTTCCAGAACACCATTTGGGGAAGTTTTTGCGAGCTTAACGATGGGATTTGGGATTTTTTATACCGCGGTATTTATGACCCGCTACCCGAGCTTACTTTCTAGTCAGTGGAGTTTGGATCAAGTTTTAGTGACCTTTGATTGGTTAGAAACCCTGAAAATTTTCATCATGGCATTGCCAGAAGTGATCTTAATGTCAACGATCATGCTTGCCAACAATACGCGCGATTTGGACGCCGATGTGAAGAATGAACGCTATACGATTGTTTACTATATCGGGCGGAGCAACGCGCTGTTGGTTTACCAGATCTTCAGTATCATTCCTTGGCTCTTCTGGATAGGTTTTGGCATTAGTGGGGTACTGCCTCGCTGGTCATTGATTATGCTGTTGGCGGCCATTCCGCATTACTTTATCGTTCGGCGTTATACGCAATATGTGGGAGAACGTCGCGCCTTTCCAGAGTCAACCAAAGCCTTTACGCTCTTCTGTGCCGTATATCTAGTGACACTTATTTTAGCGGTGATCTTCCAATAAACTTAAAAGTTTGTCATAAAGCAAAAAGCCAATGTTCCTGATTTTTTCAGGATCCATTGGCTTTTTTTATGGCGTGAAACCGCGAGCTTAGGATAATGGTAGGATTAGTTCATCATCTTGATAAGAACCGGTGACTTCGATCACCACATTATGTGGCAAGCAGACGGCCGTTTGACCGGGGCGAGAAATCCAGCCGGTACGTACGCCAATCTGGTCGGGAGAATTATCTTCTTTGATGCGAATGCGATCGTTATCGAGCTCGATGATATTGTATTGGCCATCATGAGGGTAGTAGGTCTTGATAATGTGTTGTCCATTCTTCTCCAAGGTATAGTGAGCGACAACTTCGCCATTGACCTTCACCAAAGCTTCAGGGGCATTTTCCTCGCCCTGTGCGCTGTAGGTGAGGTAAGTATAGACATTAGGGGCGAATGAAAATACAATGACCAGCCCAATCAGGATGAAATCGAAAATTTTCATCTTCTTGAGAATTTGTTTCATGGGATGTGGCCCTCCTCTATTGATTAAACGTATCCCCTATTCTAGCAAAAATACAGCAAATAAGCGATGAAATCAATTGGCGTCAGTTGGAGTGGGCGGATTCAATTCGGGATCAGAAGAATTATGGTAAAATGGGGAATGAGCCAAAGAAGTAGGAAGTCATTAATTAATCATCATAGGCCCATGATAAAAAAGGGCACACTACATCAATAATTAACGAGAGAGGGTGATTCTTTGGCAAAGAAAGCCACACCAATGATGGAACAATATGAAGCGATGAAAGAGAAGTATCCAGATGCTTTTCTTTTTTTCCGACTCGGCGATTTTTATGAGCTATTCAATGACGATGCCAGAAAAGCAGCGCAGATTTTAGAAATTACTTTGACCAGTCGCAATAAAAACTCAGAGGATCCAATTCCAATGTGCGGCGTGCCACATCATGCGGTGGATGACTATGTGAAAGTCTTGATCAATCAGGGGTACAAGGTGGCCATTGCCGAACAGATGGAGGATCCTAAACTCACCAAGGGCATGGTAGCGCGTGAAGTCATTCGCGTGATTACCCCGGGGACGTACATGGCAAGTGGCAGTGACCACAGCAATAACTACCTCAGTGCTATTTTATCACTGGGCAATGGGCATTATGCGCTCGGCTATGCGGATATCTCTACCGGTGAATTGAAGGTCACTGCATTAGAGAGTTTTGGGGCGTTGGAGACAGAGTTTGCGCAACTACAGACCAAAGAAGTGGTTATGAGCCAGGAGCTTCCTACTGCTCAACTCACACGCTTAAAAAATATTCGTCCTTTTACCTTGTCTCACTACCAATTGAGTGATGAGAATCAGGAACAACAACAGCAAACCGAAACCTTATTAAAACAGATCAATGTGCCGGATGAACGCCGAGTGCTGCATTTATTGCTCGGGTATATTTATCACACGCAGTTCCAAACGGTGGGACATTGGCAGGAAGCGGAACATTATGAAGTCGATCATTACTTGCATATGGACTATTTTGCCAAGAAGAACTTGGAATTGACGGCATCGATCCGCACTGAACGGCGCTCAGGAAGTTTGTTACACTTTATCGATCAAACAAAAACGGCGATGGGAGGGCGTTTATTGAAACAGTGGTTGGATCGACCGCTGATTATTCAATCAGATATCGAAGCGCGTCAAGCCCAGATTACCTCACTGATCGCGCATTTCTTCGAACGAATGACCATTCAAGAACAATTGAGTGGTGTATATGACCTCGAACGTTTGGTGGCCCGGATCTCAATGGGCCAGGTGAATGCGCGCGAGTTGTTACAGTTGAAGCATTCGCTCGAACAAATTCCTGCGATTTTTACGCAGCTGGAAACCATTGATGAAGCGGAGGATAATCAACCGTGGCATTCGCTTCTTAACAGCATGGCGCCCCTCCCAGAAGTCGTGCAATTAATTGAACGTGCGATTAATCCAGAGGCAGGGACTGTGGTGACAGAGGGCAATGTGATCAATGATGGATTTGATGATACATTGGATCATTATCGCGAAGCCATGCATAACGGCCAGGAATGGTTAGCTAATCTTCAAGCCAAGGAACGGGAAGAAACAGGGATTAAGTCGCTGAAGATCGGCTACAACAAGGTGTTTGGTTACTATATTGAAGTGACCCGAGCCAATCTGTCGTTATTGCCGGAAGGCCGCTACGAACGCAAACAGACCTTAGCCAATGCAGAGCGGTTTATTACGCCAGAATTGAAAGAAATGGAACAGCGAATTTTGGAAGCAGAGGAGAAATCCACACAGCTAGAGTATGAACTCTTCGTCAAAGTGCGCGATAGCATCAAGCAGTATCAAACGGCTCTGCAAACACTCGCCAAGGCCATCGCTGCCGTTGATGTCTTACAAGGATTAGCACAGGTCAGTGAAACGCATCATTTTGTTAAACCAGAATTTACCGCAACTATGCGCGAGTTAAAAGTTATTGATAGTCGCCATCCCGTGGTCGAAGAGACCATTGGACGAGATCAATTTGTACCCAACAATATCGAAATGGATGAAGACACCCATATTCTTCTGATTACTGGACCCAACATGTCTGGTAAATCCACCTACATGCGTCAGCTCGGACTAATTGTGATTTTGGCACAGATCGGCTGTTTTGTTCCAGCGAAGTCGGCGCAATTGCCACTGTTCGACCAGATTTTCACTCGCATTGGGGCAACCGATGACCTACAAGCTGGGCAGAGTACCTTTATGGTGGAGATGATGGAGACGAACCAAGCCATCCAAAATGCGACCGACCGCAGTTTATTACTGTTTGATGAAATTGGGCGGGGAACCTCGACGTACGATGGGATCGCCTTAGCTCAAGCCATCTTGGAATATTTGGACCACCATTTCAAAGCCAAAGTGCTGTTTTCGACGCATTATCATGAGCTCACGCAACTGGAAGAAACCTTAACGGGGCTAAAGAATGTGCATGTGGGTGCGCGCGAGGAAGACGGTGAGGTGATCTTCCTCCATAAGGTTTTCCCAGGACCAGCGGATAAGAGCTATGGAATTCATGTGGCAAAACTCGCAGGCATTCCGAAGAGTCTGCTCACCAATGCTGCTCAAATTCTTAAACGTCTTGAGGCAGAAAATCAATCCGCAGACCCTTACCAACAAATGTCCCTATTTGTGGAGGAAGACTCTGTGAATGCTTCATCGTTAAGTAAAACACCAGAAGAGGAAGAAGTTCTCGATGCTCTCGATAGCTTGGATCTGAATAGCCTGACGCCCTATCAAGCGATGGAGACTTTGCATCGTTGGCAGGAAATAATGAAGGAGGATAAATAATGCGTGTTCATGAACTACCCGCCCAAGTGGCCAATCAGATTGCGGCCGGGGAAGTCGTGGAGCGCCCAGCATCTGTCGTCAAAGAGTTGCTGGAAAACGCCATTGACGCTCAAGCCACAACTATTACCATTCAAGTGGAGGAAGCTGGCTTAAAGAGCATCCAAGTGATCGATGATGGGATTGGCATGGCACATGATGATGCTGTTTTAGCTCTCAAACGCCACGCGACCAGTAAAATTATGACGAGTCGCGATCTATTCAAGATTAAAACGCTCGGTTTTCGCGGTGAAGCTTTGCCGAGTATTGCCTCTGTGGCTGAGGTGACGATTGAGACGAGTGATGGATCAGATGGTACTTTCCTGTCTTTGGTAGATGGCGTGATTGTGGATGATCACCCCACCATTCTGAGACAGGGAACGAGTGTGTTAGTTGAAAATTTGTTCTACAATACCCCCGCGCGCCTCAAATATGTGAAGAGCCTAAGTACCGAGTTATCGCATATCACGGATATTGTGACTCGTGAGGCTTTGGGACACCCAGATATTGCGTTTCACTATCAACATGAAGGAAAAACCCTGTTAGAAACGAATGGGAAAGGGCAGTTGCAGGAGGTACTGGCGGCCGTTTACGGCTTCAAAGCGGCGAAAAGCATGCAAAAGATTCATAAGGAAACGCCAGACTTTGACATTACTGGTTATGTGTCTTCACCGGATGTGACGCGGGCTTCGCGCAATTATATTTCGATCTTTTTGAATGGTCGTTACATCAAAAATTACACGCTCAATCAAGCGGTTATTAAGGGCTATCAATCGAAATTGATGGTGGGTCGCTATCCGATTGCGGTCATTGCCATCACGCTCGATGCACAATTATTGGACGTGAATGTCCACCCCACTAAGCAGGAAGTTCGCATTAGTAAGGAACCAGACCTCTACCAAAGTGTGATCGCTGCCATTAAGGCCGTTTTAGCGCCAATGCAGCGGATTCCGAGTGCCTTGGCCAATACGAAATTCGCCTTAGATCAGTTAGCGGTAGATGAGGAGACAGAACAAACCACATTTGATTTTAAAGCAAAAGGCTTCACTGTCGCTGAATCAGCAGTAGATGACCCCTCAAACAGAGCGGACCATCATGATACGAAATCGGAAACGAATGCCATCTCAGGAAGCACAGAGGCTCAAACTTCAGAAGAGGTGACAGATAACTCCTCATACCGCACGCCTGTTTACGAGGAAACAGACAGCTCCTCATCTGATCGAATGTTACTTTCACCAACGCCAGAACAAGAGGCACCAGCTGTTGCAGCAAGTGGGGAGCATTCAGCAAGAGAAGGGGCAACAGAGAATAAGGATGAAGCAGTGGGAGACCACTCCAGCTTCAATCCAAAGCAGACCGAACGTAATCCCTCATTTCCGACTTTGGATTATGTGGGGCAGCTACAGGGGACTTATCTAATTACCTCAGATGGTGAAAATATGTACATGGTCGATCAGCATGCGGCGCAAGAGCGGATCAAATATGAATATTTCCGTGAAATTATCGGCGAGTATGGGGTAGAGAGTCAGGGACTTTTGGTTCCCTTGATTCTTGATTATCCTCAGTCCGAATTGGCTCAAGTCAATCAGGCGCGTGAAAAATTATTGGAAATGGGGATTGAGCTAGAACCATTTGGACCAACCAGCTTTGCGGTACATCAACACCCCGCGTGGATGGCAAGTGGACATATTGAACAAGATATTGAAGACTTGGTGGAACTAGCCATTCATGATCCCCAAGCTACCGTTGCTTCTTACCGTGAGTCCACGGCAATTATGATGAGCTGTCGGCTTTCAATCAAGGCCAACCACTATTTAAATGATCAGCAAGCCAAGCAGTTATTACATGATTTAGCCTTCTGCGAAAATCCCTATAACTGTCCTCACGGGCGGCCGGTACTGATTCGCTTTACCAATTATGAAATTGAGCGGATGTTTAAACGCATTCAAGATCCTCATGTCTCGAAATTTAACCAGAACTTGCATTAAATCTATTCGCCTAGCGTTACGCCAGTGACGATGCTCATACTGGCCAATCAGATCGACTCTGTTGTTTAGGGATTGGTGGTTGTTTTGTCTAATATGTATGAGCGATATATTAGTTGATCCTTGGATAGGAGCAGTAATGAGACAAACCGTTTACGAATACTGGTGGGCAATGCTATGCTAATAGCTATCGAATATATTCAGTGTGAAAGGAAGAACGCACCATGGCACTTAACAAAGAAGAAAAAGCAAAACGCTTAGAAGAACTGTCTGAATTACAGTATGAAGTAACCCAGAATGGCGCTACCGAGCGACCATTCGCGAATAAGTATGACGAGCATTTTGAAAAAGGCATCTATGTCGACATTGTTGATGGCAAACCCCTGTTCAGCTCAAGCGCAAAATATGATTCAGGCTGTGGTTGGCCTGCTTTCAGTAAACCAATCATTCCAGAAGATATTCATGAAAATACGGATACATCGTTTGGTATGGTGAGAACTGAAGTGCGCAGTGAGGGCGCAGATTCCCATTTAGGTCATGTATTTAACGATGGCCCCGAAGAAATGGGTGGGTTACGTTACTGCATCAACTCAGCGGCGTTGGACTTCATTCCCTTAGAAGAAATGGACGAGCGTGGCTACGGCGATTACAAGAAATATGTAGAGTAGGCAACGCCAATGTATGAATTTTTTCAAGGGCAACTCGTCAGTATTGAAAGTGATGCGCTCATTATTCTAGTCAATGGGGTCGGGTACCGTGTGATTACGGCAAATCCGTATCGGTTTACCCCACTCATCCGACAAGAATTAACGGTGTGGTTGTATCTCGCTGTTGCGCAGGATAATGTGCGCTTGTATGGCTTCAAGTCCAAAGAAGAAAAACAACTTTTCTTGGAATTAATCAGTGTGAGCGGAATCGGCCCGCGCAGTGCCTTGTCTATTCTCGCCTTGGATGACCACAGTGGACTGATTCGAGCAATCAATACTGGTGATGTTAAATTCCTGACGAAGTTTCCTGGTGTGGGTAAAAAAACCGCTCAACAGATGATTTTGGATTTGCAGGATAAGTTAGTGAGCGCGGATGTCGATTCCCAGCCACTGCCTAAAACACCAGAAGTTAAGACTAATGAGCCAGTGTACCTTAGCGAATTGACGGATGCGCTCACTAGCTTGGGGTATACGGCTCGCCAGATTGAGCGGGTCAAAGCCAAAGCAGATTTCAGCGGGGTAGACACTACCGCTGCTGCCATTCGGGTGGCTTTGCGTTTTATGACAGCTAATTAGAAATTTCAATTGAAATCAAGATGGAGAGGAGGCGCAAAATGACAGAAGAATATCGTAGTCAATCCCCAGAAGCCATGCCCTCCGAACAAGATTATGAAGTCACGCTGCGACCGCAGTGGCTCAAGGACTATATCGGGCAACCTGAAATCAAAGAAGAACTCAGTGTTTACATCACTGCTGCCAAACAACGGGAAGAATCTTTGGATCATGTGTTGTTGTATGGGCCACCGGGGTTGGGGAAAACGACGCTCGCTAATGTTATTGCCCATGAGATGGGGGTAGGCATGCGGATCACGAGTGGACCAGCCATTGAGAAGAATGGCGATCTGTTGGTGCTCCTCAATGAGTTGAAACCAGGTGATGTGCTGTTTATCGATGAGATTCATCGCTTGCCTCGCACGGTAGAGGAGATGTTATACAGTGCGATGGAAGACTTTCGTGTGGATATTATTGTGGGTCAGGATAATGGGGCACATGCTGTTCAATTTGATCTCCCGCCATTTACATTGATTGGGGCAACCACGCGCGCTGGCTCCTTGTCTGCGCCATTGCGAGATCGGTTCGGGATTGTTTCGCATATGCGCTACTATACTACAGAAGAATTGGTCGAGATTGTGAACCGTTCGAGTCAAGTGTTGAGTGCTCCAATTACCCCAACAGCCGCTCTTGAAATAGGTCGCCGATCGCGCGGGACGCCGCGGATTGCTAACCGCATCTTGAAACGCGTGCGCGATTTTCAGGAAGTGTTCGCCCCCAATGAAGCAATCAGCACTGAGATTGCGATGCGCGCTTTAGACATCCTCCAGATTGATCAGGAGGGACTGGATGCTTTGGATCGGCGGTTGTTGCAGACCATCATTGAGAATTACGCCGGTGGGCCAGTGGGGATTCAAACCTTGGCAGCCAATGTGAGCGAAGATCGTGAAACCTTAGAAGATATGTATGAACCGTATTTGCTGCAGAATGGCTTCTTGTTGCGGACGCCACGCGGGCGCATGGTTACTCAGAAAGCCTATCAGCATCTCGGCATCAAAATGCAGGGAGAGTAAGATGACATTAAAAACAAGTGACTTTTATTATGATTTACCAGAAGAATTGATTGCTCAGCATCCGCCTAAAGATCGCCTCGATACCCGGTTATTGCGCCTCGACACGCAAACAGGGGAGTACAAAGACGGCATGTTCGTTGACTTCAAGGAAGAGTTAGAACCGGGTGATGTATTGGTATTGAACAATACGCGTGTTTTGCCGGCTCGCTTGCTTGGCGTGAAGGAAGATACCGGTGCTCACATGGAAGTGTTACTGCTTAAGAACACGGAAGGTGATCAATGGGAAACTTTGACGCAACCGGCTCGGCGGGCGAAGATCGGCAGCACCATTTCTTTTGGGGATGGACGTTTGAAGGCTAAGGTCTTAAAAGATTTAGATTATGCTGGTGGGAAGCTGGTAGAATTTGAATATGAGGGTTTGTTCATTGAAAACCTAGAAGCACTTGGGGAAATGCCTCTGCCCCCGTACATCAAGGAAAAACTGAGTGACCCGGAACGCTATCAAACGGTGTATGCCAAGGAAAATGGCTCTGCGGCGGCGCCAACAGCAGGATTACATTTCACCACCGCCTTTTTGGATGAATTAAAAGACATGGGAGTGGATATTGCCTACCTCACACTTCATGTGGGGCTGGGAACATTCCGACCAGTGCATGAAGAAAATGTGACGGATCACGAGATGCATTCTGAGTTCTATCGTTTGGATGAGGAAAATGCTGAAAAGATTCGACGCGCTAGAGCCACCGGGCATCGCGTGGTAGCCGTGGGGACGACCGTTATCCGGACGTTAGAGACGATTGCGGAACGTTTCGACGGTCAGATTCAAGCCGCCAATGGATGGACGACCATTTTCATCTATCCTGGGTTTACTTATCGCGCGACTGACGCTTTCGTGACGAATTTCCATTTGCCAGAATCCACCTTGGTGATGATGGTGAGTGCTTTTGCGGGACGTGATCACGTCTTGAATGCGTATCGTCATGCTGTTCAAGAAGGGTATCATTTCTTTAGTTTTGGCGATGCGATGTTCTTCCGCGGCCCGCAATATTTTGATCCAGAATTTCATGACGTGACAACCGACTAGCACGAACAGCTGAGAACTTGACCTTCTCAGCTTTTTTAATAAAAGGGCATTGAACATTAGGAATAAACATTCGGGTTTTACTGGCAAATCACTTAAAATAATGAAGGAAAGGCGGTAAAAAGAACCGCTCTAATGGTAAGTACGAGGAGGTGATCAGATGCTCATTCCTTTACATGTTCATTCCACCTATTCCCTATTGACGAGTCCAATGTCGATTGATAATTATGTCGCATCTGCTAAAGCAAAGGGCTATACGCACATCGGTTTAGCCGACACGAACGTTCTCTATGGGGCATTGGAATTTTACCGCAAAGCTAAGGCGTCAGGGCTGACACCACATATCGGGATGACGGTAGCCATTCCCAGTCCAATTCTCGGCCAAACAGTGGAAGAATGGGTGATCTATGCGTGTTCTTACAGGGGCTATCAGCAGTTAATGCAGCTGAGCACTTACCTTAAAACCGCAGAGAGTGTGGATTATGAGACGGCACGTGCCTTTATTTTAGATCCTGCGCATCATCAAGATTGGGTAGTCATCCTTGGGGCCCAATTTGGCGTGGCGATGAACCATTTGAAGCAGGGGAATGCGACTCAGGCGCTAACAAGCGTAGAACAACTTCGCCAGATTTTTCCTGCAGATCAGTTCTATCTCGGGGTCAATCTCGATGTGGAGGAAGAAGAGTTTCATAAGGCGCAGTTACTTGCGATCAGCGAAAAAACAGGGGTTCCTCTATTAGCAACCCCCTATGTGGAATATGCGGATACAAAGGACTATTTTTCTGATCAGGTGATGCATGCGATCGATCAGGGGGCAGTGATTGACAATCCGGCCTCTATCCAACAGCAAGTCGGGAAAGCGGCTTTGGAACGGGAAGACGTTTATGTTTCGAGAAGTCAAGCCCTGCAATTCCAGCAGGCGTTTGATGCCATGGAAATGTTGGCAGAGCGCTTAACGTTTGCTATGCCTGAAAAACGTCGTCTCTTACCCCGTTTTCCGCTATCCGATGCAAAAGATCCTTTTACCTACCTCACCGAGCAGGCGAGCGTTGGCTTGAAAAAGCGACTTCACCAAGAGGAGTTACCGAGTGCCTATCAAACACGCTTGGATGACGAACTAGCCATTATTCATAAGATGGGATTTGATGATTATTTCTTAATTGTTTGGGATGTCATGCGTTATGCCCATGAAGCAAAGATTAGAACTGGTCCGGGGCGGGGCTCTGCAGCAGGATCATTGGTTTCTTATGCGTTATCGATCACAGATGTGGACCCTATAACCAATCATTTGCTGTTTGAGCGCTTCTTGAATCCTGAGCGTCAAAATATGCCAGATATTGACCTCGACTTTCCCGATAACAAACGCAATCAGATTGTGGATTATGTCTATCATCGTTATGGAAGCGATCATGTGGCGCAGATTAGTACATTTGGGACATTCCAAGCCAAGCAGGCGATCCGCGACGTTGGCAGTGTTCTAGGGGCAGATCAAACGCTACTAAAACAGTGGAGTCAAGCGATCCCCTCATCGCATCAGACGCTAGCAGATGCTTTCAAGGAATCAAGCCGTTTGAAAGAGCTGGTCAATCAAGTGCCATACGGGCGTCTGTGGTTGGAAACGGCTCAGCAGCTTGAGGGACTGCCACGCCATGTGTCAACGCATGCCGCGGGGGTCATTATCAGTGATGCGCCATTGACAGATTATGTGCCTCTGCAGCGCAGCAACCACTTTGATATTTTTCAATCACAAATGACGAAGAAAGACGTTGAGGGCGTGGGACTGCTGAAGATGGACTTCCTCAGCTTGAGCAACTTGACTATTCTCGACGATGCGGTATTGGCTGCCGAAAAAATTGCCCATCATGCGCTTGAGCCGTTGCAATTTGATCGCCATGATCCGGCTGTTTATGAGGTGTTTGCTAATGCTGATACACTGGGGATTTTCCAATTTGAATCGGCAGGCATCAGAAACGTCCTGAGGCGGGTGCAGCCGACGAGTATCGAGGATGTGGCCGCTGTCAACGCCTTGTATCGCCCGGGCCCGATGAAACAGATTGATCACTTCGTTCGTAGGAAACATGGGCTAGAACCGATTACTTATCTAGATGATAGCTTGGCACCCATTTTAAAAGAAACGTATGGCATTATGCTTTACCAGGAACAGGTTATGCAAGTCGCTCAGGTGGTAGCGGGCTTTTCACTCGCTCAGGCGGACATTTTGCGTCGTGCCATGAGCAATAAGGATCAAGCAGAAATGACACGCTTAAACACGCTATTTATTTCTGGTGCTAATCAGCGCGGATATAAAACAGAAACAGCGCAGACCATTTTTAACTATATTGCGGAGTTTGCCGACTATGGATTCAATAAATCACACGCTTATGCGTATGCTTATTTGGCGTATCAATTAGCCTGGCTCAAAGTCCACTATCCAACAGCCTTTTACTACGGCAACGCCAAGAACGTGCAGACCTTCGACAAGCGAGGGGTTCGTTTGCTGAAAGAGGCAGAATTAAGGAAGGTGAAGTTAAAGGCTCCAGATGTCAGGAGAAGTTTCGATCGTTTAACGATTAAGGATGAATGGACCTTGCAATTAGGCATTGGCAATATCCGTGGGGTAGCGCGAGCTTTGAGTTATGCGATTGTTACCGAACGCGAACAGGAAGGACAGTACAAGGACTTATTAGATTTCGTTTGGCGGCTACCAAAGCGCTACGTTAAGTCCGAGTTATTATTGCCACTGGTCAAAGCAGGGGCGCTAGATACATTTGGATATACGCGTCGGTCATTAGCTGAGGAAGGGTTAGCAAATATTTGTGAATATGTCACCATGTTTCGACCAGCAACGTCAGATCAGACGACCTTGCCACTGTCTGATAGCTATGCCAATTACGCCATGGAATATCAGCCGGTGATTCCAGATAGAGCAGAATACTCACCCGCACAATTAGTTCAAGGGGAAGTAGAAACCCTCGGCCAAGCCGTCAAAACCAAGCGTTATCAAGCCTTCACGCCTTACTATCGAAGTGGTCAGTTGACCTATTTAGAAGATGTCGTGCCAGATCAAAAAATGGTACAGGTGATTGGCGAGATTGCTATGCTCAAACGCATTACTACAAAGAAAAATACGCCAATGGCTTTCCTCACACTGCGTGACGAGAGCGGAGAAATCGAAGTGACATTATTTTCCGGAGACTATATTCGTTTTGCGGGGGTGGTGCATGAGGGAGAATCCGTCTATTTGGTAGGCCGTCCTCAAGTTCGTCATCAGCGCTTACAGCTGATTGCTAGCCTCGTCAAACCGCTGGGAGAAGACGTTGAACGCACATTGGAACGCGCCTTGACGCAGCAACAGGTCACCGAGGAAAGGCAAGCCTCTCATTCGTTTAAGCAATCCGCCAAAAATGCAGAGAAAATAAATCAGCACGATCTTTCAGCTGAGGGAGTCCATCTTGATGAACGCGCTGAGAAGAATGAGACCATGGCTCATGAAAAGAATAAAAAAACAGCGCCCTTGAACCAGGTCCCTCATGGCTATCATATTCGTGTTGCCTCGCGCTCAGTCGCTTCTGAGAAAAAGGCAGAGTTATTAGCAACTTTAGCTCAGTTTCCAGGTGATTTGCCCGTTTATTTTGAAATGGTGCAGGAACACGAGGGGGATTGGTTACCTAAACGCTTCTGTTTTTCCACTGACGAAACCGTTTTAACAAAATTGAAAACGATTTATGGAAATGAAAACGTTCGCAAGTGGTGAATGTTTTCTCAAAGTCCAGACAAATGCAATTGAAAATGTTATAATGTCGCTGTTACAAAAATGAAAGGTTTGGTGAAACGACATGTCAAAACGAATTGCCATTCTCACTAGTGGTGGGGATGCGCCTGGTATGAACGCGGCTATCCGCGCAGTCGTTCGTAAGGTGATTCACGACGGCAACGAGGCGTGGGGCGTTTGGTATGGTTTCAGAGGGTTAGCACATGGCAATATGCGCCCACTGAAAGCCAGCGAAGTGTCCAATATTTCTTCGCGTGGTGGGACGATGCTCTACACTGCTCGCTACCCAGAATTTGCTGAAGCAGAAGGTCAACAAAAAGCGATCGAACAGTTGAAGAAGAACAAGATCGATGGCTTAGTGGTGATCGGTGGGGACGGGTCTTATCATGGGGCTTTGGCCTTGACGAAATTAGGCTTCCCAACAGTAGGTTTACCAGGAACGATTGATAACGATATTGCTGGAACAGACTATACGATTGGTTTCGATACTGCCTGCAACACGGCATTGGAATCACTCGATAAATTGCGCGATACCGCACGTAGCCATGCCCGTACCTTCGTTGTTGAAGTGATGGGACGCAATGCAGGAGATATCGCTTTATGGTCCGGAATCGGGATTGGTGCTGACCAAATTATCGTTCCGGAATCTAATTTTGACATGGATGAAGTGACCTCATTGATCGACCAAGGTTATGCGAACGGTAAAAAACACCACATGATCGTTTTAGCTGAAGGGGCAATGAGTGCGGCTGAATTCGAAGAAAAAATGAATGCTTATCCACGTAACTACCACGTGCGTACGGTGGTACTGGGTCACGTTCAACGTGGGGGCGCACCAAGCGCGAAAGACCGTGTCTTGGCAAGTGTTTTAGGTTATAGCGCTGCTGAATACGTTCAATCTGGTAAAGGTGGCGTGTGCTTCGGTATTCGCAACAACCAACCGACCTATACCCCAATCGAAGAAGCCCTCAACGAATCTTCTACCGATAAAGAAGCCAATGCTTGGTTGGATCGCATGAATAATGAGATCTCATTCTGGGCAGGTAGCGGTGCTGAAGAAGAAAATAGTGTCGAAGAATAGGTTGACATTTTTCATTCAGTCACAAAACGTGTAGAATAAAACAGGATCAAACAAAAAGGTGTCTCGCCTTCTCGGCACGGAAATTTCGTGAGACGGGGCATCCAAGTAAAGAAAAGGAGTCTCAATATGCAAAAGAAAACGAAGATTGTTTGTACCATTGGACCAGCTTCAGAAAGCGTAGAAACTTTAACAGAGCTGAAAAAAGCTGGGATGAATGTGGCGCGTTTGAACTTCTCTCATGGTAGCCATGAAGAACACCTCCAACGCTTCAAAAACATTCGCGAAGTGGAAAAACAATTGGGTGAACGCATTGGTGTGATGTTGGATACCAAAGGACCAGAAATCCGTACCCACAACATGAAGAATCACCAACCTGTCCTCTTAGAAAAAGGCTCTACTGTTCGTGTATACATGCATGAAGTAGAAGGGGATGCGACACAATTCTCCATTACTTATCCTGAATTGATCAATGATGTCACAGTAGGTAGCCATATTTTGGTTGACGACGGTTTGATTGACTTACTCGTTACCGAAATCGACAGCACCAACAACTGCATCGTAACAACCGTAGAAAACAGTGGGAAGATCAAAGACAAGAAAGGTGTTAACGTACCTAACGTTTCTATCAACTTGCCAGGGATCACGGAAAAAGACGCAGAAGACATTCGCTTTGGTTTGGAAAACGGCATCGACTTCATCGCTGCTTCCTTCATCCGTAAACCAGAAGACGTAATGGAAATTCGCGAAATCTTAGAAGAAACCGGTAACCTCGACGTTATGATCATTCCTAAGATCGAAAGCCAAGAAGGGATCGAAAACCTCGACGGCATCATTGCAGCAGCTGACGGTTTAATGGTTGCTCGTGGGGACTTAGGGGTAGAAGTACCAGCTGAAATGGTGCCAATCTACCAAAAAGAAATGATCCGCAAATGTAATGAATTAGGTAAACCAGTGATCACTGCTACCCAAATGTTAGACTCCATGGAACGTAACCCACGCCCAACGCGTGCGGAAGCTTCCGACGTTGCTAACGCGATCTTCGATGGTACCGATGCGATCATGTTATCTGGTGAAACTGCAGCCGGGGACTACCCAGTAAATGCGGTTCAAACCATGACCAACATTGCATTGGCAGTTGAAAACGAAGCAGAAGCTCACGGATTAGACATCAAGACGTTGAAAGAATACCGTCAAACGGATGTGTCTGAAGCTGTGGCTCAATCTGTTGGGCACACCGCAAGCAACTTGAACATCAAGACCATCGTTGCAGCATCTGAATCTGGCTACACCGCTCGTTTGATTTCTAAATACCGTCCAAATGCTGACATTTTGGCATTAACCTTCTCTGAAAGCACCGCCCACAAATTGGTACTTTCACGTGGGGTTCGTCCTTATGTGGTTGCTCGTCCAGAAAACACTGACGAAATGATGGCTTTAGCAACGCAAGTAGCTAAAGAAGAAGGTTACGCAAAAGATGGTGACCACATTGTTGTGACTGCTGGTGTTCCTGTTGGCGAAACCGGCACCACCAACATCATGAAGATTCAATTAGTAGGTGAAGAAATCTTGCGTGGTTCTGGTGTAGGTGACCGTACTGTTGTTGGTCGCATCATCACTGCCAAAACCGCTGAAGATGCATTAAGCCGCATGAGCGATAACTCTATCGTTGTGACTAGCGAAACAGACCAAACATGGAACGACGTCTTCACTAAAGCAGCAGCTGTTATCACCGAACATGGTGGATTGACCAGCCATGCTGCAGTATTGAGCGTTAATACCGGTGTCCCAGTGATCGTTGGCGCAGAAAATGCCATGAACGTTCTTCATGACGGCCAATTGGTAACCTTAGACACCAACCGTGGTTTCGTTTACAACGGTGCTTCTCTGTAATAAAAAAATAAGTGATCCTAAGACCTTAAAATAAGGGAAAAGCGCGTAAAAGTGATTCTTTTGCGTGCTTTTTTTAGTACGATAGTCATAAAACGATGACTAGAGAGGTGGAGGATAATGAATATATTAGTGACTGGGGGAGCTGGTTTCATCGGGAGTCATTTTGTGCGTCTGTTGATGAAAACACATCCTAATGACCATATCATTAATTTCGATGCCCTTACTTATGCCGGTAATTTGGCGAATGTTTCCGAGGTAGCACAGGCTAAAAATTACACTTTCGTCAAAGGAGATATTCGTGACTTAGCGTTCGTGCGCCGGATTTTTTCCACCTATAGGATTGATCAAGTGGTGAATTTCGCGGCAGAATCGCATGTCGATCGCAGTATCACAGCGCCACGTCTGTTCATGGAAACCAACATCTTAGGTACTGAAAATCTCCTCCTGGCGGCCAAAGACTACTGGAAAATAGCTCCGCAAACCTATCCCAATCATGTGCGCTTTTTACAGATTTCAACGGATGAAGTGTACGGCGACGCCTCAGGTAGCACAAAACCTTTTAGTGAACAGGAGGCGCTCCAACCGAGTTCTCCTTATGCCGCTTCAAAAGCAAGCGCAGATTTGGTAGTCGGCGCGTATCAGCGAACATACCAGTTTCCCGCCATGATTACCCGTTGCACCAACAACTATGGTCCCAATCAATACAAGGAAAAATTTATTCCAGTCATTATCCGCCACGCCTTGGCTGATGAAGCTGTGCCTATTTATGGCAATGGGCAACAGGAGCGGGACTGGATCCATGTGTGGGATCATTGCCGCGCTGTTTTAACCGTATTAAAGCGAGGAAAATTAGGGAGTATTTATAATGTATCCGCGCAGCATGCTCTGACGAATTTTGCTCTGACGCAGCAAATACTGGCACTATTGGGAAAACCGCTTGATCGCATCGAGCATGTGTCTGATCGCCTGGGTCATGATGGAAAATACGCCATCACCAATGATCGCATAATGGCGCTCGGTTGGTCGGCGCAGGTTCCCTTTGATGAGGGCATTAAACAAACTGTTCGTTGGTATGTTGATCATCCTGAGTATCGCTAATGCTAGTTAGAATTCTTAACATACAAAAAGACAGGCACGCGGCCTGTCTTTTTTATTCGGGTAAGTTGTCTTTTGGTTCGTCTTTTTTTACGGCGTGCGTCGCCACAGCTTTTTCTTTTGTATCATGAGAGGCTTCACGCTCGATGATTCGATAAACATTACCCTCTGGCAACGGAATCCCCGCCTGCTTGATAGCATCTGTAAATTGGCGATAGTATTTGCTTTGGACGGCAACTTCTTGCATATTATCTGACCACATACGGACACGGTAGATAAATTGGCCGTTTGCATCGCGTGTCGGCCCGAGGTATTGCGTTTTTCTCACCAGGAGGGGATCATTCTTGCCGACTTTCGCCATACGGGCTTTTAATACGTAGGTGAGCTGTTCAATGTCGGTATCCGCGTAGTAGGGGAGGTCGATGTCAACACGAATCGGTTCACGAGAGTGATTGATGACAATATCAATATTGCGGTTAGGAATATAGTTCACCGAACCATCCCATCCCTGAATCACAGTGGTTTTAATCCCAATTTGCTTAATTTGGCCATTGATGTTACTGATGGTGACGTTATCCCCCACATCGTACTGGTGCTCTAGCAGAATGAAGAAGCCATTCACTGTATCATTAACCAGCCCTTGCGCGCCAATACCAATGGCTAAACTGGCTACCCCAGCCCCAGCAACCAGCGTCGCTACGGGAACCCCCATGATGGCCAACAAGCTGTAACCTAGCATGAAATAATAGATATAAGTGGCGATATTCTTGATCAGATCGCGCAATGTCTTTTGACGGCCGGGATCATTCGCTCGCTGGATCATACGATCAAAATACAAATGTGTGAAATGGACCGTTAAGCGGTAGATCAAGGTTAATAGAACAATGGAAGCGATGATTTGAAAGCCACGATTGATCACACTCATGCCAATCGCTTCCCAGTCAATCGATTGGAAATAACGTAATAGCCAGTTCAGAAGACATCCCTCTTTCTTAATAAACACTCCTAAGATGTGTGTTGATACTTCTAGCCTAGCAAAAATTTTAAGTAATGTCCTACTAAAACGTCCCAATTTCATTGATAATAGCCCATTCTTAGCGAAAAATAAAAGGTTAGCCTTTCTGAACGGTACTCTGTCGAGTAGACGTCAAAATAATAAAAATAAGGTGGCTTGACCTGCACCTTGTCAAGCAGACGTTGAAAAATATAGCTAAAGGCTCTCGCTTCATCGAGAGAATAATCAGCGGGTGAAGCGGAAGTTTTTTAATGACGAATGAGCAGTATTTCAAAAGAAATAAGAGAACATCATTCCGTTGAAACAGGGAGCATATGCTATACTAAGGGCACAAGCAGGAGGGGTTACTAGAAAGAAGAAGCGAAAAGATTGTCATCTCGGGAATTTGGATAATTTCTGCTAGTAATTACTCATAAAACAATGTTAATATAGTATTAAGAAATTTAAGGGAGTGATAACATTATGACTTGGGGTGAGATTGCCGGAATCATTGCTGCGGTGGCATTTGCTGCGCTGGTAGTGGCGTTGATCATGTTGATCCGTCAAGTGACCCAGACCATCAAAGAAGTCACCAAAACGGTCGATGAGGCCAATCAAACCATTGCGATTCTGAGACGTGATGTGGATGGCCTGTCTGTGGAGACACAGGGACTGTTGAATAAAACGAATCAGTTAATGGATGATGTGAATGGTAAGCTCAGTCACCTCGATCCATTGTTTAGTGCAGTTGGCGAAGTCGGCACCTCCGTTTCCGATGTTAATGAAGGGGCCCGTGACTTGGTCGGCAACATTAAAGACAGGGTGGCAAACAAAGAAGCTAGCCAAACAGATGCCCCAATCACAACAAGTGATAAGGGCGGTGTTGTTGTTGATACCGAACGACCAAGCAGTCCTACAATCAAGGAACGCTTTGGTCAAGCCGCATCAACAGCAGAAGGTTTAATGAAGAAATGGAAAGTGCGTCAAACCGAAGAAAAATCCAAGGTTAAGACGTTCGAGTAAGAAAGGTAGGAAATCAATATGTCAAACAAAGACAATAACTTCGGCGCATTCTTATTAGGGGCAACTATCGGGGCAGCTGCTGCATCTGTTACCGCTTTACTCCTCGCACCAAAATCTGGGGAAGAATTACGTAAAGACATCAGCAAAAAAGCCGATGAAGTGAAAGAAACCGCTTTGGACTATGCAGACATCGCTGTTGAAAAGGGAAGCGCTTTGTATGATCAAGCCATGGATTCTGCCAATGACATCCGTGTTAACTTACAAGAAGGTACCGATGACTTGCGTAAGGAATTAGCCGCTAAGGGTGACGAAATGAACCAAAAATTCCAAGATGTTAAAGAAGGCATCAAGGAAGCCTATGACGGCACCAAAGAAGAAGCTAAAAACAAGGTAGAAGCAGCGAAAGACAGTGCAAAAGAGACTGTTGAAACGGCCAAAAAAGAAGTGAAAGAAACCGCTGAAAAAGTTAGCGACAAAGCCAAAGACGTTAAAGAGGATGCTAAATCCGCAGCTAAAGATGTCAAAGAAGACGTTAAAGAAACCGCTAAAACGGCTAAAGAAGAAGCCAAAGACAGCGCTGAAAAAGTAGGCAAGAAAGCAGAAAAAACAGCAGATGACGCGAAAGATGCGGCGAAAGAAACCGCTTCTAAAGCGAAACAAAAAGCTAAAAAATAAGCGACCACTATTTAGTGAAAGCTACTCCAAAGAGTGAGTAAATGTGAGCGATGCCTCCTTGAAGCAGGGGGACATCGCTTTTTTGTTGTCCAATTATCCATTTTTATTTTGCATCTGAAGGAAATTATGGTAGAGTAGGGATTGCGTTTTTGAAAATCAATGAAAACATATGCCTTCAAGGGAGTAAACGTTTGCAATTTTATTTATTGAATGCTATATTTCTCTTGAATCTATAATCAGAGAGGGGAACATTATGAAAAAACAGAATGTCACCATTTATGATGTCGCTCGTGAAGCTGGCGTATCGATGGCGACCGTTTCCCGCGTGGTGAACGGAAATATGAACGTTAAACCAGCAACCCGCGAGAAAGTGATGGAAGTCATCAAACGCTTGGATTATCATCCCAATGCTGTTGCACGTGGTCTCGCTAGCAAGCGGACGCGCTCGGTGGGGGTATTAATCCCTGATATTACGAACGCTTATTATTCAGGTTTAGCGCAGGGGATCAACGATATTGCGGCAATGTACAAATATAATATCGTCTTATCTACTTCAGAAGCCAATGAAGATAGTACGCGCGGTGTCGTTTCCAGCATTTTGTCGCGACAAGTGGATGGATTAATTTTTATCGGACATGCTTTACCAGAGCGAGTCGCCGAAGAAGTGAAACGTTCACGGACACCGATGGTTTTAGCAGACGATGCGGACCCTGCTGGTAGTTTCCCAGTCGTTTCCATTGATAATGAAGCCGCCTTTGCTGAAGCTGTTGAACACCTGATTGAAGAAGGCCGTCAACGCATAGCTTTTGTTGGCATGAAGGAACAGATGGCAAATGAAGATAATCCTCGTTATGCTGGTTATCTCAAAGCACTCAAGAATCATAACTTAACGACAGATGATACGCTGTGCTATGAAGCGGAACGTTTGAACTATGACAATGGTTATGAAATTGCGCAACAATTAATGGAAAACAACGTTGATGCGGCTGTTGTTGTCGATGATGAATTAGCGTTGGGGATTCTCAATGCTTTCCAAGACCAAGGCATCGCCATTCCAGAGGCCTTTTCATTGATTACGGCCAATAACACCAAACTGGTTGGGATGTCTCGTCCCGAGATTTCATCCATTGAGCCACCAATCTATGATATTGGTGCTGTTGCCATGCGCGTATTAACGAAACTTATGGATAATGATGAAGAAACAACGGAAACTGTTTATCTCCCGTATCGCATGATTTACCGCGAAACAACAAAATCATAAGTAAAACCCGTAGTCAGTCATTGGCTACGGGTTTTTGCTTTTTTAATAGCTGATTAATGAGACTCAGTAGAGCTGGTGCTTAACGGTTAGATAGACCAAGCGATTGCAACTGACGCATTTTGTCTTCGTCTGTGGCCTGAATAGCAAAATCAAAGCTGGCTTTTGGAGGTTGGAAGTTCTTCGTGAACAGTTCCTTCTGGGTAGCGCGGTTGTCTGGAAGGGTCATTGTGCCATTAGGAGTTGTGATTTTACCAGGCAGGGTTCCCGTTTGTGGGATGATCTGTTTTTCAGTGACACTCTTTGGTCGATAAAACGATTGATTGACGCCGAATAGGGAAGGGTTACTGCTATACAAGGCATTGAGTAGGCCTGCCCAGTAGCGGTCGTGGCGCGTCCCAGGTTCATCCAAATTGGCTGCGCTATCGATAAAGGTATGCTTCGTTTTTTGATTGTCATACCCGCCCCAGCTGACTAGGGTGATTGTTGGTGTACTTCCAGCCACCCAGAGGTCATTGAAGTCTTCTGAGGTACCGGTCTTAATGTACCAATCTGTATGCGCTGGTAGTTGATCTTTCACAGGCGCAAACGTTCCTGTTTTCCATACTTCGCGCAGGACATCTCCGACGACATAGGCCGTATCTTCAGAGAACACGCGCGTTGCCTCACTCGGTGCGCTATAGAGCGTATCGCCTTGCTTGGTGGTGATTTTCTTAATCAAATGTGGCTGGTGGTAGGTCCCACCATTGGCAAACACAGCGAAGGCTCCCGTGACTTCTGCAACGGTGGGGCCAGTTGCCAGCCCACCGATCGGCAAAGCCATGTTTTTGTATTCGCTCGGATCGATGGCTTGCTTGAGTCCCATTGCTTCGGCGTAGTGCTTGATGTCTACGTGACGATCGAGCAACTCACGGTACAGATAGATCGTTGGGTTATTCAACGAATGAGCGAGGGCGTAGCGATAAGTGAGTAGCTGATTAGAGACGGTCGCACCGAAGTTTTTCGGTTCGTAGTAACTGCCATCTTCCTGTTGCCAGCGAATCGTTGTATCAGGCAGGATGGAACTTGGACCGGCAATTCCTTCCTCGAGCGCAGGCCCATACGTCAATATAGGCTTCAGAGCAGATCCGGGTTGGCGTCTAGAGGCAAAGGCGTGATCAACCTGGTTTTTATTGAAATCACGACCGGCAACAAATGCTAAGACCTCACCGGTGGCATTATCCATCAAGACGGCACCATTTTGAACGCCTTCCGTAATGGTAGTTTTTTTGCCATTTTCATCGGTGACCTCATCCGTATAGGTTGTCCCCAATCCAGACACGGTATTTTGCATTTGCTGATTGAGCTGTTGATAGAGGATTGGGTCAATGCTACTTTCCACTTGAAGGCCACCCGTTGAGAGTTTGGTCTGGGCCTGTTGGTAGAGGCGATTCAGAGTGTCTTTATCGACGGTATCCCAATTAATTTGTTCACTCTCAGCGATTTGCTTAGCTAGAATCTGAATAGCTTCCTGTTCGAGCGCTTGATAGAGATAAGGATCAATCGTTGTCTCTTCATCTTCGACTTTGCCTACTGGTTGGCGGAACGATTGGGTGACATCTTCATTTTTGGCTTTGTCATACTCAATGGCAGTGATGTAACCTTCAATGTACATTCGCTCAAGTACGTATTGCTGGCGCTCTAAGCCGGGCTTAAGGTCAGCTTTGTCCTTAAGGGTACCTTCCGGGGTGTACGGCGAATAATTGTAAGGATTTTGTGGCATGCCTACGAGATAACTGGCTTGCGAGAGGGTGAGGTCTTTCGCACTCACCCCGAAAATCCCCTGGGCTGCCGTTTCAATTCCCGCAATATTTTTCCCCTGATAGTTGCGACCAAATGGTGAGACATTGAGATAGGCTGTAATAATATCATCCTTAGAGAGGTATTTTTCCGCATGCAAAGCGAGCAGCATCTCTCTGGCTTTACGATCAAGGGAGCGCTCGTTAGTCAATAGCTGTTGCTTGATCAGTTGCTGAGTGATGGTCGAGCCACCAGAGGGATTGTTCCCTTTAAATATTTGAGAAAGAGCCGCGCGAATCAAGGCGCTAGGTACCACGCCAGGATGGGTGGGGAAGTTTTCATCTTCGGTGGCGATCAAACCTTCCTTGACAATTTTAGGCAGATCTTCATTTTTTAGGGTGCGCCGATCGAGATCGCTGTGAATATCGCTCAAGTGTTTGCCATCGCGATCGAGAAATTCGGAAGTTTCACTCACCTCTGTCAGCGTTTGGCGGATTTCCTGGGCGTTCGGTTGGGGCAGAGTTTCAACTAAACCGATGAAATAGCCGCCAGCGAGTCCTAAACCAAGTGTTCCCCCAGCAAGTAGCAGTAGCACTAATCCCCAGAATAAACGCCGCAGTCGCGTGCCTAAGCGACCGCTCCAGCGTAGCATGGATTGATAGAGTGCGCGTTGATCAGTACGTTTACGTGTTTTATTTGCAGTGTTATGCGACTGCTCGTCCGTTCGAACGGGACGCTCGTGATTGGAATCGCGCTGCGTCATGGCGTTCCCTCCTTTTTGGAACCGTTATTTATCCCATTATAACAAAAATGGCGCTGAACCAGACCTTTCCCCTAAAAATAATCGATTTTTGTCTCAAAAAGGAGGCATACCAGCTGAAGTAGTGCTCAGAAAGGAAGCAGTCATTTTTTCTATGGTTAGGAAATGATCTGAGGTGATTTTATTAAATGAGGGCGGGATAACGCCACCTTGATAACTGAGGGATGGCTGAGATAGCTTTCATTACGTGTGCTCATTTTTAGTCTCTTTTATGGTTAAAGGGGATAAAACCTGAAGGCGTTGCTAGAGAAATATTTTTCACAAATGGAAATAATAAGTACTTACTAATGCTTTATTATTACCTTTTTAGAGCAAAACAAAGAAAGTGAAAAAATCTCAAAAAAATGAGTCAAAACACTTTACTTTCTTTTTGTTTGTAGTTATAATTCACTTGTGAACTATTTTAAAGTTAGTTATGCACCTTTCGATAAACCAAAAGAGATTGGAGGGGATAATGGTGGATGAGTTATATCCATTGAGTCGTTATATTGCCGGGATCTATCGCTTATCTAAGAATGCGTTTAATCGCGAAATACAAGATAAACAATTAGACATTCGCGCGACTCAGAGTGATGTTTTGCTATTTGTTAGCGAGCATTGTGGCATTGATCAATCATCGATTGCTAAGCATATGGCCACATCGCCAGGTTTAATTACCAAGGACCTGCGTATTTTGGAAGAACAGGGCCTCATTAAACGAGAAGTGAACCCTGAAGACTCTAGAGGGCGGTTAGTATCACTGACCGACGATGGCGTGACGGTGGTTCGTAAATTGCAAGGAATTATGGATGAATGGTGGCGCACACAATTATCTGAATGTGAAACGGAATGGGCAAATGCCCCGAAGTTTAGCGATCAATTACAGGTGCTCTATCGTCATCTTGTTACTGTTAATCAAAATGAGGAGTAGATAGATCTAAAAGGCGATTGAACCATGACATCGTAAAGGATGCCTAGTTAAAGCCAGCATGTTTGCCAGGATTTAGTTAGAGAGGAAGTTTTTTGGGATGGAAGTTCAGAGTTTTGTCGAATTAGAAAAAGCATTAATCAACCAAGAAAAAACGATTGAGATCACGCGGAGCTTTATGGCGACGCACGCAATTATTTTGCCACCAGAAACCACGCTGAAGGGGAAAGCACAAGAAAATGGTGTTTTACCTTCCTTAATGTTTGAACACTCCGATGGGGTTGGACTGACGCGTGATAATCAGATTAGCGATTTAAACATCCAAGCACCAGAACAACAAAAAGCCGTATTTACGACCGGTCTGGATGAAGCCTTGGGCCATTTTGAATTCCATCACTTGACCGTGAGTGGGCAATTCTCATTCATTATGCGCAAAGGCTCAATGTCAGCAGACGTGGTAATGGATGACATTCATGTTTTGACCAGCGATACGCGTGGTTACTTAGAACAACCACAAAAATATGGAGTGAATGTGTTACAAGGGGCTTTGACCGTGTACAACTTCAACCCAGATCCTGATAGCCTGATTACCTTGAAAGCCACCCACATCTCCATTGGTTCGATGGCGCATCCCGTCACTGGTTCCGGTGTTTATGTTGCTGGTTTTGGTGACAAGGGCGGCCGTGTCGAATTAGAGCTCTTACAAACAGATAAGGTTTACAGTACCGGTCGGATTCCATTTGGTGTGGCTGACATCATCACCGCAGCGATCTTCATTGTGAATGGGGTTCATGCGAAATTGGTTCAGCATGATGGTGAAACCGTGACATTTGGTGTGAACGACATGGTTCTCGATGCTTGGGGGACGGTTGATGACTGGAAGATTAATGCTCCCGTAATTTCTTACGGCCCATCCGGTGTTGGCTTTGTCAACTTTGGTACCGTGAAGAACTTTGTAGCCACAGCACCAATTGAAACATACGGTCTTGGTGCACGAGGGTACAACCAATATGACGGCACGCTGGAAAACGGTTCGTTCTCAGACATCCGTACCTATGGCGATGGATCTGTTGGGGTTCAAGTTTCCAAGAAAGTTGGAAAAATCACCATCAACGGCAATATCGAAACACAAGGAGGCCTTGGGAACTCTCTTGTTAAAGGAGTGAACGTGGAATTGCCTGCTTATGCGTTGAGCATTAAAGAAGGTGGCTACGTTGAAGATCTGAAGGTGACTGGCGACATCAAGACGTCTGGCGATGAAGTCACCACTTTCATCATTGATGATGGTGGTGAGATCGATCGTATGGTGGTCGATGGCAAGATTACTTCCAAAGGTAAAGACAGCAAGAACTATGAAATGGCTGACGGTGGTCGCTTAGGGGAACATCATTTCGATTTAGACTAAGAACTAATCGTCAGTAGCTAGCGATATTTAATATAGTGAGAAAAATCTTGAGGAGGATTAATTAGAATGGCAAAGATTAATGCGTCCGATGCGATGCTTAAAGTCATCGAATCATGGGGAGTTAAGAATATTTACGGCTTACCAGGTGGTTCTTTTGACTCAACAATGAATGCAATCCATAATCGCAGAGAAACCCTTAACTATGTCCAAGTGCGTCATGAAGAAGTGGGCGCTTTGGCAGCTGTTGGGGAAGCTAAAGTCACCGGTAAAATTGGGGTTACCTTCGGATCTGCCGGCCCGGGCGCTGTGCATTTATTGAACGGCTTGTACGATGCCCAATATGACCACGTGCCAGTACTGGCGTTGATTGGCCAGGTACCGACCTTTAACATGAACACGAGTTTCTTCCAAGAAATGAATGAAAACCCAATGTTCGCTGATGTGAGTGTGTACAACCGGACCGCAATGACAGCTGAACAATTGCCAGCAGTTGTGGACGAAGCCATTCGTGAAGCTTATGCGAAGAAAGGCGTCGCTGTTGTCACGATTCCTAAAGATCTCGGTTGGGCAGAGATTGAGGATAATTATGTCTCCAGCGCCAACTTGTTCCAAAAACCAATGCCAATCCAGCCAAACCCAGAATCCATCCAAAAGGCTTGGAATATCTTGAAAGCAGCTAAGCGTCCATTGATCTACATTGGGCAAGGGGCACGGGGCGCTCGTCAAGAAATTTTGGACTTAGCCAAAATGCTGAAGGCTCCAATCATGAGTTCTGCGCTTGGTAAAGGCATCGTTCCTGACAATGCACCAGAATACATGGGACCAGCTGGCCGTGTGGCAACCAAACCTGGGGTAGAAACCGCTCAAAATACGGATGCTGTTATTTTCTTAGGTTCTGACATGCCATTCCAAGGTTTCTTTATTCCAAAAGAGGCTAAATACATCCAAGTAGATATTGATGGTTCAAAATTTGGTCGTCGTCACTTTGTTGATTTAGCTATTCAAGCGGATGCGAAAGCAACGGTTAAAGCGTTATTAGCCATTGGCGAAGAATTGCCAGCAACCCCATGGTATGAAGCTACCTTGAAGAACAAACAAAACTGGGTAGAATGGCTAGCTAAACGTGCAGACATTGAATCCACACCATTAGCCGTTGAATCCGTCTTCAAAGAAATTAATGCCATTGCTACCGATGATGCGATCTTCCAAACGGATGTCGGCAATGTCACCATTGATGGGGTTCGTCTGCTAGACATCTCCAAAAACCAACAATTCACCACGAGTGGTTGGTATGCCACGATGGGTTATGGCCTACCAGCGGCTATTGGAGCAAAATCCTACTACCCAGATCGTCAAGTCTGGTCAATCTCTGGTGACGGGGGTTGGGCAATGGTCTTCCCAGATGTGCTCACTCAAGTGAAATACAACCACCACGTCATCAATGTGGTTTTAACCAATAAATCACTTGGATTCATCGAAGCAGAACAAGACGATACGAAACAACCACATTCTGGTGTTGATTTGATTGACGCCGAATTTGGGGCAGCAGCAACCGCACTAGGGGCTACCGGTTTTGACGTGGATAACGTGGCTGATTTGAAGGCAGCCTTCAAGCAAGCACAAGAAGTCGACGGACCAGTTGTGATTAATGCGAAGATTACCGATGATCGTCCATTGCCAGTAGAACAGTTGAAATTAGACCCAGCCGTTCATGGTGAAGAAGCGGTTCGTGAATTTGCTGAAACCTATCAAACAGAAGGACTCATTCCGTTAACCGACTTCTTAAAAGGTGAAGAATAGGCAAGAAGCTTAAGTGGCTTCTGTATGTGAATGACGAAATCGTAGACAGATTTCAGTGTGAAAGAGGTTCTAATTGGGAGTGAAGGATAGGGCATTTTTCATTCACTTATCCATGAGCAATGCACCCATTTAAACGTAATAGAGGCCGTCGCTCTATAAAATAGACGGAACGCATAGATTTTAAAAGGTAATATCGTTTCAACGTCGCAGACGTTGATCACGTGTTTTTAAGAGCATGGTGGAGCCAAAATGGTAAGGTGCCTTTTGGTTCCACCAATGCTATTCAACACCGTGAAAAATTGATAGATATGGAGGATTGATATCAGTGACGACAGTAAATGGCTATCAACAAAGTGATCGTGAAGGCGAATTGCATTTCTTTAATGTGGACGATTTGAGAAAACAAACCGAACAGATCTTACCGCGCGGTGGATTTGCTTATATTGAAGCAGGGGCAGAAGAAGAATGGTCTCTTAAGGAAAACACGCGTGCCTTCTACGACTATGGGATTATTTCTCATGTCTTGACCGGTAAGAGTAACCCAGACTTGCATACCACTTTCTTCGGTAAGGAAGTAAATACCCCTATCATTTTGCCACCATTAGCGGCGCACGGACTCGCTAATTCCGGTGCTGAGGTGGCAACTGCGCGCGGGGCAGCGATGGCCGGTGCCGTCATGGGATTCAGTACGTACGGGAACAGCGACTTTAGTGAAGTGGCTGCTGAAAACAAAGGGTTCCCACAAGTATTCGGTCTCTACCTCAACAAAGACTGGGATTTGAACAAACGGATGTTGGAAGAAGCCCACGATAATGGGGTTAGCGCCATTATGCTGACTGCTGATGCCACGGTTGGAGGCTACCGCGAACGTGACATGCGCGCTGGGTTCTCTTATCCGGTGCCAATGAAAATCTTGGAAAAATACTCACAAGATGGGTCAGGGAAGACCGTATTTGACCTCTACAACGAAGCAGCACAAGAAATCACCCCAGAAGACATTCAACGCTTGAGTGAAATGGCTGATTTGCCAGTTATCGTTAAGGGCGTTATGTCTAGTGAAGATGCTGAAATGGCCATTCAAGCAGGGGCTAAAGGGATTTATGTCTCTAACCATGGTGGACGTCAGGTAGATGGCACGCCAGCTCCAATCACTGTTTTGCCAGAAATTGCCAAAACGGTTAACCATCGTGTCCCTGTGATTATGGACTCCGGGGTTCGTCGTGGGTCTCACGTCTTCAAAGCCTTAGCGCTCGGTGCAGACTTTGTTGGTATTGGGCGTCCATTCATGTATGGACTGGCTAATGGTGGCGCAGAAGGGGTTCGTGAAGTCATTGAATACTTCAACAAGGAATTGTCTATCGATATGCAATTGACAGGAGCTACCACTATCGAAGCTATCAAAAAGACAACTTTACGTGATTTGAAAAAATAATCAAGTAAAATAAATGAAAAAGGCTGGGAATCATCCCGGCCTTTTTTAACAAAATAACCATTGCGATAACTAGTAATGAAACTAAAGGAGTGGAAACGATGAATTGGGAAAATACAGCCTTAGTGATGATTGATTTGCAACGAGGCGTGACGTCTGTCGATGTGAAACCTAACCGCTCAGATGAGATTATTGCTCGTACTAATCAATTGATCGAGCAAGCCCAAGCACAGGGTGGGTTTTTAGCGTATGTTCACTCTGATTTTTTGGACGATAAAGATCAATTGCCGGGAGATAAAAAACTGCGTGCCCTCTCCAATGACGAGGCGCATTTTGCTGATTTTGATCCGCGCCTGACCATGGCTAATGATGCCTATGTGATCACGAAGCGTGGGTTCAGTGCCTTCTTCGGGACAGATTTGGATCTAGAGTTGCGACGTCATCACATCAAGCGCGTGGTATTCGTCGGGATTTCTACGCATGTAGGTATCGACAGTGCCGCGCGTGACGCCTATCAGCTCGGTTATGAATTGACCTTCGTTACCGATGCGATGGCTGCACCAAAAGTTGAGCAGCATGAGTTTGCGCTTAATACGATTTTCCCAATGATGGGTGAAAACAAGACGACAGCTGAAGTTTTAGCCGATTAGATCAGTGGGGGACTGCTTTTGAAGATTAGCTGATAGTGCGTATTGGCTAATAAAGTGGGGAATGTTTGCTTGGCAACAATGGGCAATAAAAGCATCTTGCTGTTAAAATAGTATGAAATAAACACAACAAGTATAGGGCAGCTGTTTGTTTCTTAAGATGGAGAAAAAGATTAGTGAAAAACTGGTGGTTTGATACCATCAGTTTTTTGGTTAATAGCCAGGAAGTGGGAAATGTGAATTCCTCTAGCATTGCCTGTCGTTCTTTGATAAAATAGATACCGTGAAATATATATCGAAAGAGGGTATATGTCGTGTCAGGACATAATAAATGGAGCAAGATTAAAAACACAAAAGGCGCAGAAGACGCAAAACGTGCAAAGACATTCCAAAAAATTTCGCGTGAAATTTATATGGCAGTGAAGAATGGTGGTCCTGACCCTGATGCTAACCCAGCATTGCGGATGGCCATGGATAAAGCAAAATCTGCGAACATGCCAAAATCAAATGTTGAACGTGCCGTTGCTAAGGGTGGCAACAATGGCGATACTGAAAACTACGATGAAGTGACTTATGAAGGTTACGGTCCAAATGGAATTGCAGTTTATGTGGAAACGCTGACTGATAATACCAACCGTACCTTGAGCAATGTCCGCACCATCTTCAACAAGAATGGCGGAAACCTCGGTGAATCGGGTTCAGTGTCTTACATGTTCGACCGTAAAGGCTATTTAGCCATTGATCGGGAAAACTATGAAATCGATGAAGACAGCATGTTGATGGCTGCTCTGGAAGCTGGTGCCGAAGATATGGAAACATCTGATGATGTTTACGAAATCTACACCGAAGCCACTGATTTCGGCAGTGTCCGCGATGCCTTGGAAGAGCAAGGGTTCAAATTTGCAAGTGCAGAATTGACCATGGTGCCTAAGACCATGATGGAAGTGCCAGCTGACAAGCTCACGACTTTCCAAAACTTGATTGACCGCCTCGAAGATGACGACGACGTTCAAAACGTTTACTACACAGCCGATATTGACATGTAGTAACGGTAGCGTCAGTTAGATGGAAAAGTTTGCCTCTCGTCGTACACGGATAGCAGTGTATGGCGAGAGCTTCTTGTCGAGTTATTTTTCAGAAAATTCAATGTCCACGCATTAAGTTAGGTAACATTATTGCCGTTAATATGGTATGAAGGAAAGGTGATTGAATGATTAAGGAAGAATTGTTGGCTCAATTTGAGCAGCGCTATAACCAAGAACCTGCTAATGCAGCGGTTGAACACGCTATCCAAGCAGTAGGCTTCAAAAAAGCCAGCTTGAATTTAGAGACCAAACGTCGTCACTCGTTCATGTTCTCAGACGAGACGAAACAAGGCCCTATCACCAACCAAAAACACAGCGGACGGTGCTGGATGTTTGCTGCGCTGAATTCTTCACGCATCCAAACCATGGAAAAATTAAAAGATAAAAAATTTGATTTTTCTAAAACCTACACCATCTTCTATGACAAGTTGGAGAAGAGTAATACTTTCCTGGAAAATATCCTTAAAACAGCGGATAAACCAACCAGCGATCGTGAAGTGATGGCTATCCTTACCTCAGGTGCCGATGATGGCGGATATTGGGAATTTGCGACCGGCCTGCTTAAGAAATATGGTAATGTACCGGCAGCAATCATGCCAGAGACGCATAACTCAGAAGATACCACTGAATTCAATAAGATTCTCAATGCCTTCTTGCGTCAATTTGCCTTTGAATTACGCACACTAGTGAAAGACGGTGCGGATGATGCCACCATCCAGGCGAAGAAGGATGAGCAACTTTACTTTGTTTACACCTTGTTGGTAAAAGCGTTTGGACAAGTGCCAAAAACCTTCACATATAGTTACCGTGATGATGACGACAAGTTCCATAAAATTGAGAATATCACACCACAAGACTTCTTTAACGAGTATGTGGGGGTTGATTTCGATGATATGACGAACTTGATCAATGCACCAATGGAAGGTCGGCCATATGACAAGACCTACACTTTGAAGAATCTCTATTCCGTTTATGAAGCAGGGGGATTGAAATTCTTACATAAACCAATCGAAGTGCTCAAAGAAGCCGCGATCAAGGCAATTAAAGATAATACGCCATTGTGGTTTGCTTGCGACGTGACAACATTAGCAGCACGTGAATTGGGAATTCTGGATAGCGACATTTATGCTTACGATGAAACGCTTGGCCGCAAAGTCACGCTCGACAAAGGACAAATGCTGGAATACCATGTGGCGGCGATTACGCATGCCATGAACTTAGTAGGGGTGGATCTTGACCAAAATGGTAAACCATTAACCTGGAAGATTGAAAACTCCTGGGGTGAAAAGAATGGTAAAGATGGTGTCTTCTCGATGAGTGATGAATGGTTTGACCAATTTGTTTATGAATTAGCCGTACCAAACCGCTATCTCGATAGTGAAATCATTGAACAGGCAAAACAAGACCCAATCGAATTGGAAATGTGGGATCCGTTCATGTAGAACGTCCCCTTGAGGCATGAATTTGCGATCCTTTGAGGCCCTAAAGGATCGCAAATAACCAAAAATGAGGCTTAATGGTTTTAAAGGAGGTTTTCAATAATGCTTACGAAAGAATTGTTGAAGAAATACAAAGATCAATTTAATGCGAACCCTGCGAATTTGGCTTCTGCACATGCGATTGCTGAAAATGGGATCAATAAATCGAGCATTGACCTGGAAGTGAAACGCCAACACACGTTCTCCTTCTCAGAAGAAACCAAACATGGCGAAATCACCAACCAAAAACGGAGCGGGCGTTGCTGGATGTTCTCAGCCTTGAACACCGCTCGTGTGCACACGATGAGTGAAATGAACGTGGAAAACTTTGAGTTCTCTCAAAACTACCCACTGTTCTGGGATAAACTGGAGAAATCCAACTACTTCCTCACTAGCATCATCGAAACCGTGGAAGAACCACAAGACTCTCGCTTAATCTGGCACTTATTGCAAGCGCCAATTGAAGATGGGGGACAATGGGAAATGTTCGCTGGGTTGTTACATAAATACGGTGCTGTGCCAAAGAGCATCATGCCAGAAACCTTCCATTCTTCTAATACCATTTCAGAAATGAATAACATCCTGACCGACAAACTGCGTGAGTTTGCGAGTGTGTTGCGTAAGATGTATCAAAATGGCGCGACTACGGAAGAATTGGAAGCTAAACGTGATGAACAGCTCTACTTCGTTTACCAATATCTGGTAAAAACCTTAGGGCCTGTTCCAGAAAAATTTGACTACGCTTACCGTGACAAAGATGATAACTTCCACAAGATCGAAGGGATCACACCACAAGAATTCTTCCAACAATATGGAGGAATTGATGTCGAACATATGGTGAGCTTGATCAATGCACCAACCGCTGACAAACCATACCATAAGACCTACACTGTTCAGTATTTAGGATCTGCGGCAGAAGAACGCCCAGTGAAATACTTGAACGTTGAGATTGATGAAATCAAACAAGCAGCCATTCGCGCTATCAAAGATGGTAAACCGGTATGGTTCGGTTGCGATGTGACGAAGTTGACGGAACGTGACTCTGGGATAATGGACATGAACATCTTTGCCTACAAAGACACGTTAGGCGAAACCTTCGAAATGACCAAAGCAGAACGCTTGGACTACTCTGTCAGCATGTTGACCCATGCGATGGTATTATCTGGGGTTGATTTGGATGAAAATGGCCAACCATTGACCTGGAAAGTTGAAAACAGCTGGGGAGATAAGGTGGGACATAAAGGATTCTACTCGATGTCTGATGAATGGTTTGACGAATATACTTACCAAATTACCGTGCCAGAAAAATATGTGACCGAAGAAGAATTAAAAGAATATGGACAAGAACCTATTCAATTAAAACCTTGGGATCCAATGGGCGCCCTAGCTTGGAACAAATAAGCCGTTAATAAGCGGAGAAGCGCCAGTCGTCTGACGATTGGCGCTTCTTGTGTGTTTTGCATTGTGTGAGACCAGTATGCCTTGAAAAAATCATGGAGGGAAAAGTATGAACACCACCGTTGCTGAAAAGTTAATTGAATTTATCGACCAAAGTCCTAGTGCGTTCCATGCTACCGAAAACTTAGCAAAACGTCTGCGTCAAGCGGGCTACACGGAGCTCTTTGAAGGGGAAGAGTGGACGATTGAAAAAGGCGGAAAGTATTTTGTGACACGGAATAGCTCGAGTATTGCAGCGTTTCGCGTTGGGAAAGAGATTAGCGACTATAATTTCCAAATTGTTGCTAGTCATTCGGACTCTCCGACCTTCCGCTTAAAAGAAAAAGCAGAAATGCTCATGGACAACCACTACCTCAAGTTGAATACAGAAGGTTATGGTGGCATGATTTTAACGAGCTGGTTTGACCGACCATTGTCTTTGGCAGGACGGGTGATGGTGAAGAATGGTAACCAGATTGAGACACGCCTGTTGAATATCGATCGCGACCTCTTACAGATTCCTAATGTAGCGATTCATCTGATTCGTGACATTAACGAAGGGAAAGTGTTGAATAAACAGATCGATTTGTTGCCACTCCTAGCTGGCGAGGGCGCACATGCGGGGCAATTGTATGATCTTATTGCTTCTGAATTGGACGTGAAGGCAGAAGATATTTACGGGTTAGATGTGCAATTGTACAATCGCACCAAGCCAGGCATTTGGGGGTTGAACAATGAATTCTTCTCCAGCCGTCAGTTAGATAACTTGATGTCAGCCTATACGACTTTTGAAGGGTTCTTAGCCGGCCATAATGAAGAGTCTGTTGAACTCTACTTCTGTTTCGACAACGAAGAGGTTGGATCCGGAACAAAACAAGGGGCTTTGTCCACCTTCTCCGCTGATGTCACGCACCGGATTGTCTTTGCACTGGGAGGCAATGAATCGACCTACTACCGTGCCTTAGCACAAGGGTTCATGGTGAGCGCAGATAACGCCCATGCCGTTCATCCAAATCATGTCGAATTGATGGATGACACCAACCATACCTACATGAATCAAGGGGTAGTTATCAAGGCACACGCGGAACAACGTTATACTTCAGATGCACAGAGTGTCGCGCTCTTCAAATACTTCGCAGAAGAAGCCGGTGTGCCACTGCAATTCTTCTCCAACCGTTCCGATAAACGCGGGGGATCCACATTGGGGAACTTAATGATGGCACAAGCGTCTCTCAATACGGTGGACGTTGGTTGCCCACAATTGGCGATGCACTCGGCCTATGAAACCGCTGGGGTGAAAGATCCTGAATACATGGTGCGTGTCATTGAAAACTTCTTCAATCACCACGTGACCAAGAGCGGAAATGGCACGTACATCATTCACTAATCACAAAACCCAGCCACTGCAGCGCTGTCAAATGCCTGCAGTGGTTTTTTTGTGGAGTGGGACACTATAATGAAAGAAAAATCGATCAGAATACGTCTTTTTAGCTTTCATGAAAAGCCGATAAGCGGTAAGATGGACTCTAATTGGCGATGAAATATACGGGTGAGATTGGGAGGAAGAGATGACAGTTTTAGGCGTATTTAAGAAGAATTGGGGGAAAGCGCTCCTCGCTTTTTTGGCAAAAACGATGGAGGCCGTGTTTGAGTTGCTGGTGCCGTTAGTGATGGCGGATATTATCAATTCCGGGCTGAACCGAGGAAATGGGCAGTATGTGTGGCAACATGGAATGTGGCTGATCATTCTGCCGGTGCTCGGGTATCTCTGCGCACTCATTTGCCAGTGGTACGCCTCGCTAATTTCACAAACGGTTGGTACGGAACTGCGCGAAGGGCTCTATCAAAAGATGCTGACACTTGACTTGAAACAGATTGAGACGGTTTCGCCCTCCTCATTGGTGACCCGTGTGACCAATGACACCGTGAATATCCAAGATGCGATCGCCCGACTCTTACGGTTGGCGAGTCGGGCACCGATTCTTCTGATTGGCGCTATTGTGATGGCTACCTGGGTGAGTGCACGCTTAGCACCGATTTTTATTGGCGGGGGGCTATTGATTGGGATTCTCCTGGCTGTTATTACAGTACTAGCCAACCGCCGTTATAGCTGGATTCAGCGCCGCCTCGATCGCTTGGCCCGCATTGTCCGAGAAAATCTCCACGGTATTCGGGATATTCGCGCTTTTGCCAATCAAAAAAATGAAATTAATCGTTTTGATGCAGCGAATCATAAATTGATTACCCGTCAAACGCAGGTGGGACGGATTCAAGCCATAGCAATGCCTTCAAGCTTGATGATTGTGAATATCGCCATTGCCCTGATTTTGTACTTTGGGGCGCGCTTGGTCAACAATGGGCTCTTCATGCAAGGGGAAATTGTGGCCTTGGTGAACTACATGAATACGATCCTCCAGGCGCTCCAAATTTTGGTGAATATCATTGTGATCTTCAGCCGCGGGATCGCTGGAATGCACCGGGTGGATGAATTTCTGGCGCTTGAACCCACCATCGTTACAGAATCAACGCCTAGCGCTAAACCAGCAGAATCTATGGCAAAAGGGACGGCGCTCACCTTGACGCATGTTTCTGCTCGCTATGGGAAGAAAGACGTGCTCCATGATGTGACGATCACGGTTGCTCCGGGAGAGTTTATTGGCATTATTGGCGGAACAGGTGCTGGCAAAACGACATTAATCCATTTATTGCCGCGATTCTATGATCGCTCCAGTGGTGAGTTATTGGTGAATGGACGTCCTATTGAACAGTGGCCACTTCATGCGTTGCGTAATCAGATGGCACTTGTTCCGCAAAAAGCCACGCTTTTCACAGGGAGCGTGCGTACTAATTTGTTGATGGCCAATCCCGAGGCCGATGAAGACGCGATGTGGGAGGCTCTTGAGGTCGCTCAGGCCGCTGATTTTGTTCGTGAAAAGAAGGATGGTCTCGATTTAGCGGTAGAACAAGGGGGAATGAACTTCTCCGGTGGCCAGCGTCAGCGCCTAACCATTGCACGCGCTGTTATCCGCAAAGCCCCACTGATTATTCTCGATGATTCTGTGAGTGCGCTCGATTTTCAAACCGAACGACGCTTGCGCACGGCACTCAAGGCGCTCAATAGCACCATCATTATGGTGTCACAGCGCGTGTCTTCATTGCGTTCAGCTGATCAAATTCTCGTGCTCGACCATGGGCAGGTAGCCGGAGTGGGCGATCATGATCAATTATTACAAACGAGTGAGCGTTACCGTGAAATTTACTATTCACAATACCCACAGGAGGAGGCGTAAAGATGTCATCAACATTTAAACAACTGGCGACCTATATTCGCCCGCGTCGTGGCCTTTTCTTTGGGGTCGTGATTTTTTCTTTTCTCACGGTGCTGTTTCAAATTCTCATTCCGATTCAAATTGGACAAGCAGTGAATGCGATTGTGGGGATCCATCATGTGACTTTTACTGTCGTCAACCAACAACTTCTGATTCTGATAGGGTGTGCGTCGGGGGCAGCGGTAAGCCAATTCATCCAAAATGAGTTGACCAATCGTTTAACTTACCAGATGACGGAGCATTTACGGCGTGATTTCTTCCACAAGATTCAATCACTCCCACTCAGTGCGATTGATAATCATTCATACGGCGACATTGTGAGCCGTGCCATCAATGATGTGGAATTAACGGGCAATGGGTTACTGCAGGCCTTTCTGAGCTTCTTTACTGGGGTCGGCATGATTATCGGGATTTTGGTGATCATGCTGGTCTTGAATATCAAAATCGGCTTGATCGTGATCCTGTTGACACCGCTATCGGTGATTGCTTCCGGCATCATTGCGCGCCGGACGTATCGTTATTTCCAGGAACAAATGCAATTGCGCGGTGAGCTCGGGGCGCATATCGATGAAATGGCTGAAAATCAAGCCTTAGTCAAAGCCTTCAACTATGAAAAGTCGAGCTTCCAGCAGTTCCGTGACATCAATCAGCGCGTGCATGAGAGTGGCGTGCGTTCCCAATTTGCCGGGGCATTGATCAATCCTACAACTCGCGTGCTCAATAGTATCGTTTATGCGGCAGTGGGGATATTCGGCGGTTTTGCCGTGTTAGGAGGAAGCTTGACCGTGGGATTATTGGCGAGCTTCTTGACGTATGCCAACCAATATATGAAACCATTCAATGAAATTTCCACCGTGATCAATGAAATGCAGACAGCGATAGCTTCAGCCGGGCGATTATTTGAATTTCTCAAACAACCGAGCGAACAACCATCTAAAGCACAAGGAAAATTGACGGAGGTGGAAGGAGAGGTACTGATCAAGGATCTCTATTTCCAATATCAACCCCAACGACCATTGATTGAAGGACTCACCATTAAGGTTCATGCCGGCGATACTGTGGCTATTGTCGGGCCAACCGGTGCCGGCAAAACAACATTGATCAATCTTCTGATGCGATTTTATGAGCCGGATCAAGGACAGATTTTCATTGACGGGAAGGATACGCAATGTTTAGCGCGCAATGCCTTGAGAAAGTCATTTGGGATGGTGTTACAAGATCCTTGGATTTTTAAGGGGACAGTGCTGGAGAATATCTGTTACGGGTCTCCCAATGCTACGCGCGAGGAAGCCATGAGTGCGGCAAAAAAGGCCAGTGTTCATCGTTTGATTGAGCAGATGGATGACGGCTATGACACGATGTTGGAAGAAAATGGGAGTAACATTTCAGCGGGACAGAAGCAATTAATCTGTATTACCCGAATTATGCTGAGTGACCCAGAAATGCTGATTCTCGATGAGGCAACCAGTTCGATCGATACGCTGACGGAACAGATCGTGCAGCGTTCTTTCGATAAATTAATGCAGGGGCGCACAACTTTTGTCGTTGCGCATCGCCTCTCAACGATCCAGAACGCTCAGAACATTCTCGTGATGGATCATGGACATGTGGTTGAGCAGGGAAATCACGAGCAGCTGCTCGCTCAACATGGGTTCTACTACCGCCTCTATAACAGCCAATTCGATCAGGTGGAAGCGTAACACAAGATCAAAGCACGCAAGCTCAGGTTCTTTTTTTAGGAGAAGCTGAGCTTTTTTGCTTCCCAATAACCATTCATTATCGCGAAAAGGAGCATTTATCAGCTATCATAAGCCGATAAAAAACAATTTTCGTATTTTAACGATAGTGGTGCGGATAAACACTCTCAGCGTAAACATTAAAGCGAAATAAGTGCTGATTGCCTGATGACAAGTTGCGTGTAAGCGTTTATAATCAATATAATAGTATAATAATTTACTGAAGAAAACGCAGAATGCGATGGTGCCCTCCAGTAGAATAAAGGAAGGGAGAGCATTCATTTGAATGTAAGCGGTTTATTCAAAGGGAGGAGCGAATCATTATTGTATTGTCAGACTGACTCGTTCGAGCCAGCAGAGTAGGTTTGTTTTAAGAGGAGTGATGAATTCTCATGGTTGGAAAACACAATAAACAATTAATTCAACGGCGTATGGCCAAACAAGTCACACAATGGTCAATTCGTCGTCTTAATATTGGGGTGGCTTCTGTTGCGATTGCCTCTGCTTTTCTATTATCAGGTGGTATTAGTGCCGTAGCGAAGGCAGATACGATCGACCACGAAGGAATGGCAGCAACGACAGTAGAAGCAATCGATACAGCCGAAGACACGATAGGTAATGACGTAACGGCCATTGATGAAAAAACAGAAGATGACCAAGTTACAGCTGAAACTGACGTCACAGCAGGGGACCAATCTGCACCGGAAAAAGAACAAGCAGATGCCAAGAAAGAAGCGAAGGATGAAAAAGACGATCAGGTAGTCAAGGCTGAGGAAAAAGACGCTAAATCCGAAAAGACGACAAAGAATGTCGCAACTGCCCCAGCAGAAAAAGACACTAAAGCCGAAGAAGCGGTTGTTAAGGAAGAACCAACGCTCAAAATGACGCGTACCACGCCAGCAGCTGCTGAAAAGGTGGTAGCAGAAACAGCCACCACAGACATGACTGTAGCCGATGAAAAAATGCTCGACTTACGAGTAGATCTCAAAGACCAAGCGCAGCCAACAACAACGCTAGCGGCACCAACAATGTCCAACGATCTGAAGGCTACAGTTGAAGATCAAAAGATTGCGCTCGAAAATGCCTATGTGAATCGAGAATTTGAAATTAAAGACGGGCATCTCCACACTACCAGTCTTGAAAATAAATTAAGTCACGATGTGTTGGACTTATCAAATTCCAAGGAATTTACGATTCACTTTAAGACGGATCAAGGAGTGACACTCCCATTAAGTTCAGACCGCAACCAATGGACAGTGACATCTTCATCAGAAGCCAATACCACCAATGAAGGTCCAATCCGCTTTGCCCTGGATGGCGATATGAATACCATCTACCACAGTAACTATGGCAATGGGACGGGAACAGTGAACCAAATGCCAGTCAGCGTTGAATTCCACTTCCCGAAAGCTAAAGACATCAAGTCTTTCGTGTATGTCCCACGTCAAAATGGGGATAATGGGAATATCAAGGAGTACAAATTCTATGCGAAGGGGGCAAATGCTACCTATCAAGAAGTCAAACACGGTTCGTTGGCTTCAGTGAGTGGTGACCCTATCTTTATTGATTTAGGGAACCTCACGGGGATCACAGATTTGAAATTGGAAGTCCTCTCCTCACAAAATGGCCAGCCTCTTGCCAGTGCAGCGGAATTTGATGTTTCCGATAAATCTACCACAGAATTGAAAAAAATCATTGATGACCAGCTGAGTGCCAATGCCATCTCGATCAGTGATTTGACGCTCCAAGCCAATGGCATCAAGCACACCACAACAGGAGATGTGGATCAATACGTCTTCACCTTTAACCCAGTGGAATACCACGGTCAACCAGTAAACATTCAGTATGTGGTGGAATTAGGCAAAGAAGACAAGTTCACGACTTCCTATTTGGAACTGAGCAGTAGCGAAGCGGGACGTGACCAATTAGTCATCGATAGTATCGACCTGCAAAACTTCCAGTTGAATAATGTACACTCCTTGCATGATTTCTCCCATCAAAAACCAATCAAAGAAATGGCTGGGTATGATGGCTTCTACGCGGGATTAGGGCAACCGGTTTATGTGGATAGCTTCTACACCGGATCGGAATTCCCAGTTGCCTTGAACACGGTGAGTGGCAATGATGTGCTCTATTCACGCTACTACGTGGGTAAAACATTGAACCAAATGGGTGTTGACGCTAGTGGTAAATATCAAACCTGGCGTACCGTCTTCGGGGCTGCTCGTTCGGATGACTACCGTGTCATTCAACAGGACTTCTACGACTATATTGCCAAAATTGGTCAGAAGACCTACTTCAGAAAACAGTTCAACTCCTGGTTTGACCATATGAAGGACATTACGTCTGACAATATCCAAGAGAGCTTCAACGAAATCGATCGTGGGTTCGACCTCGGGGGAACCCGTCCGCTTGATGCTTATGTTGTCGACGATGGTTGGCAGGACATGACGACTTTGTGGGACTTCAATGATAAATTCCCGAATAAATTCTACAGTGCCTATAAACAAGTGGGGCGCTTCGATGGCAACTTCGGGGTATGGCTTGGGCCACAAGGGGGCTATTCTGAACCGGGTAAATTAGCGGATAACCTCGTTAACCAAAACCTGGGTTCGAAATACAATGGCGTCGTTTATGTTGGGGACAAACGCTATACGGACGGTTTAGCCAAAGTCTTTGCAGATTACGAGAAGAAATTCGATATTAACTACTGGAAACTCGATGGCTTACTGCTCAGCCCACGTCCAGATACCGATCCAAATGGGAACTTTATCGGTGGCGGGTACAAGAACATGTACTCCATGACCGAAACCTTCGAACGTTGGATCAACCTCTTCAAAGTGATTCGGGAAAACTCCAGTGATCCCGATAATATGTGGATTAACTTAACTTCTTACATTCCGCCTTCTCCATGGTTCATGCAATGGGTGAACTCCATCTGGATGCAAAACTCCGGTGACGTGGATTACATGGACGGTGTGAAGGAAGACGCCTACAAGAACTTGGATTTCGGTAATGATGCTAATGAAGCCATCACCTATCGTGACAATTCCTACCAAGCCTTAGCCAACGATCGGCAATGGCAATTACCATTTGCGAATATCTACAACCATGACCCTGTCTATGGTGAAAAAGCAAACTCTGGTAAACACGAATATCCAGGTGGGCCAGGTCGTGACAAGATTAACTTCTCTACCGAAGACTTCCGTAACTATCTCTACATGTTAGGGACACGTGGAAATGGTTTTTGGGAATTCTATTACAGCCCAAGCATGATGGACGATGATAAATGGCTCGTCAATGGGGAAGCTGTCAATTGGATGGAAGATAACTACGAGGTCCTCAAACACTCGCAGTTCCACGGTGGTGTTCCAGGGCATGGCGAAGTGTACGGCTACTCCGCATGGGATGGCAACAAAGGCATTGTGTCTGTCCGCAACCCAATCAACAAGGAACAAACCTATAAATTGAAGCTAGATCGTTTGGTTGGGGTACCAGAAGGCATTAAAGGCCTTTACCGCAAAACCATTCTCGGTGATGGAACGCACAACACAACAGAATTGACGAAATACGGAGATACCTTGGTTCTCACCCTCAAACCATACGAAACCTTGGTATTTGAATATAGTACAGAAGCAGATACGACACCGGCTCAAGTACAGACAACCCAAACTCCAGGCAATAATAAGATCGTATTAGCTTTTGATGAAACAATTAACATCGATAAGGCAACGTTTACGGTAGCCAACCACACCGTCAAAAATGTGACGCTAGCAGCGGATTTACGTACGGTAACGATCGAATTGAACGATACGCTCGATGATCATGATGAAGTAACAGTTGACTACGCGAATGTTTTAGACTTGGCTGGACAACCAAACCAAGCAAATGGCTCCGTAGATCTGAAGGCTTACACCGATAACGTCATCGAAGATATTTCAGCAGTAAAACCAGGTCAAACCTTACAACAAGATGGGGTAGAGGGGACTGGTGAATTCTCCGTAACGGTTAAAGCATCGCTTGATAAATATGGTCAAACGTTGGCAGAACAAGACGGACAATGGAAACTCTATGTCGACGACAAGGGCGAAGTCTTCTTCCAAGTGAAAGATGACAAAGTAGGGTCAATGGTTTATACCCAACTTAAAGCCGATGATAAAGACCTACCAGATACGAAACTACCACTCGGAGAAACCGTGGTTATTACGGCTAGTCGCATGAAGAATGGGAGTCTCAAGCTTTACATCAATGGCGAATTACGGGATACCTTCTACAACAACAAACAGCAAAATCTCCCGCTTGATCTCACTAATGTGACAGTAGGAACCAAAGATTTCGCTGGCAAGATTGACCGCTTTATCCTTGCGAACGGTGACACAGACTATGTCGAAGCCATGAATTGGGTACATACCGTTTCACCGCAGGATACTTGGGAAAATGTACCAATCAAGGGGACTACGGCTACTTCCTTCGATCCAAATGATAACGGTGCTCGTCCAGCAGGTGATGCGACAGACGGCAATGTCGATACCTATTGGGCAAGTGATCCAACGAAGAATAATGCTCAAGACCCACAATACCTCGTGGTTGAATTGCCAGAAAAACAAACGGTTGGCCATATTATCTACACCCCACGCCAAGCATCAGCAACAGCGGTAGGGAATGTGAAAAAAGCGAAGATTCAATACAGCTTGGATGGTAAGACCTGGCAAGACGTTCAATTTACGAACGGCACAGATGTCTTTACCTTCCCAGAAACCACTGATTCCACCAATATTGGCTTTAATCCAGTCGAAGCGAAATTCTTCCGCCTACAAGCACTAGAAACGCACCACTGGAGTCAAGACAAGGAAAACAGCGTGGTGGCAGTGGCGGAATTTACGCCAATCGTAGAGAAAAAAGCGGATCTCACGCCAAAAGTGACCGTTAGCTACTTGCGCAATGCCTTGGAGAAATTTGCAACGCTATTGAAAGAACGTCCAACCTTCTCCTCCTCACAAGTGGTCATCTCTGCATTAGAACAAGCCGTGCTAGCGCTTGAAGCGAAGGATCAAAAGACGGTTGATGATGCTTTTGACATGATAGACCAGATCAATGAGACCTTCCAAACGGCACCACAAGGACAAGATATTACGGTCATGGTTGGTGATAAGGCTCCAGAAGCGATAGAAGGGGTTAAGAATGCCAAAGATATCGTTGAAGGAACCACTTATGAATGGCAGAAGCCAATTGATACTGCTAATGCTGGCGATCAACAGGGCGTCATCGTTATTACCTATAAAGACGACAGTACAGAAACCATTACGGTGACCGTTCATGTGATGGGTAAACAAACTCAAGCCGACAAATACACACCAGTGGGTAGTCCTAAAGAAATGATGCAAGGGGACAACGCCCCATTACCAGAATCCATGATCGGTAACGCGACTGACTTACCGCAAGACGTGACCTATGCCTGGAAACAAGCCCCAGACATGAATGCGGTCGGTGCACAGACAGTAACGATCGAAGTGAGCTATGGCGATGGCACGAAGGACGAAGTCATCGCGACCTTGACGATTAAAGCAAAAGCGACACAATCGGAAGCCGACAAATACACGCCAGTGGGCACTCCTAAAGAAATGATGCAAGGGGACGCTGCACCGTTGCCAGAATCCATGATCGGTAACGTGACTGACTTACCACAAGACGTGACCTATGCCTGGAAACAAGCCCCAGACATGAATGCGGTCGGTGCACAGACAGTAACGATCGAAGTGAGCTATGGCGATGGCACGAAGGATGAAGTCACCGCAACCTTGACGATTAAAGCAAAAGCGACACAATCGGAAGCAGATAAATATACGCCAGTGGGTAGTGCCAAAGAAATGACGCAAGGAGACGCTGCACCGTTGCCAGAATCCATGATCGGTAACGTGACTGACTTACCGCAAGACGTGACCTATGCTTGGAAACAAGCCCCAGACATGAATACAGTCGGTGCACAGACAGTAACGATCGAAGTGAGCTATGGCGATGGTACGAAGGATGAAGTCACCGCGACCCTGACGATTAAAGCCAAAGCGACACAATCGGAAGCCGATAAATACACGCCAACCGGAAAAGACCGCACCTTCAATCTTGGTGATAAAGCCCCAGAAGCAGCATCAATGGTTGGAAACATCATCAGCCTGCCAGAGGACGCCACCTACGCTTGGAAACAAGCACCAGTGATGGATAAAGTTGGGGATCAAGCGCTGACGATTGTGGTGACCTATGCGGACGGCTCTAGCGATGAAGTGGCCGTTACCTTGACGATCCAAGACAACCGCACAGATGCCGACAAGTACACACCAACCGGAAAAGATCGCACCTTCAACCTTGGTGATAAAGCCCCAGAAGTGGAATCGATGGTGGGAAACATCATCAGCCTGCCAGAGGACGCGACCTACGCTTGGAAACAAGCACCAGTGATGGATAAAGTCGGGGATCAAGCGCTAACGATTGTGGTGACCTACGCGGACGGCTCCAGCGATGAAGTGGTCGTTATCTTGACGATCCAAGACAACCGCACAGATGCCGATAAGTACACGCCAACTGGAAAAGATCGCACCTTCAATCTTGGTGATAAAGCCCCAGAAGTGGAGTCAATGATCGGAAACATCATCAGCCTGCCAGAGGACGCGACCTACGCTTGGAAACAAGCACCAGTGATGGATAAAGTCGGGAATCAAGCGCTAACGATTGTGGTGACCTACGCGGACGGCTCCAGCGATGAAGTGGCCGTTACCTTGACGATCCAAGACAACCGCACAGAGGCCGATAAGTACACGCCAACTGGAAAAGACCGTACGTTGCCACTAGGAGCAAAAGCCCCAGAAGTGGAATCGATGGTTGGAAACATCATCAGCTTGCCAGAAGACGCCACCTACGCTTGGAAGCAAGCCCCAGTGATGGATAAAGTTGGGGATCAAGCGCTGACGATTGTGGTGACCTATGCGGACGGCTCCAGCGATGAAGTGGCTGTCACCTTGACGATCCAAGACGACCGTACAGATGCTGACAAGTACACGCCAACTGGGAAAGATCGCACCTTCAACCTTGGCGATAAAGCCCCAGAAGTGGAATCGATGGTTGGAAACATCATCAGCTTGCCACAAGACGCGACCTACGCTTGGAAACAAGCGCCAGTGATGGATAAAGTTGGGGATCAAGCGCTGACGATTGTGGTGACCTATGCGGACGGCTCTAGCGATGAAGTGGCCGTTACCTTGACGATCCAAGACAACCGCACAGATGCCGACAAGTACACACCAACCGGAAAAGATCGCACCTTCAACCTTGGTGATAAAGCCCCAGAAGTGGAGTCAATGATCGGAAACATCATCAGCTTGCCGAAAGACGCGACCTACGCTTGGAAACAAGCGCCAGTGATGGATAAAGTCGGGGATCAAGCGCTGACGATCGTGGTGACCTATGCGGACGGCTCTAGCGATGAAGTGGCTGTTACCTTGACGATCCAAGATGACCGCCAAGACAATGAAAAATACACTGCAATGGGTCAAGATGTTACCGTTCATCAAGGCGAAACGCCAGATGCCATGAGCGCTATTATGAACAAGGCGGATTTACCAGAAGACACCAAGGTGGCCTGGAAGACGCCAGTTAATACTTTGCTTGTGGGTGAGGTTAAGGGTGAAGTCGTTGTTACCTATCCTGATGGGTCAATGACAACACTCACCGTTACGGTCCATGTTTTATCTGGTGAAACGCCAACCGATCCTGATGACAAACCAATCGATCCTAGTCAAAAACCAGATCAACCGAGTCAAAAACCAGACCAACCGGATAATAAACCTGGCCAAAAACCAGATAATAGTGAGACGGTCGATCAACCTCATCATGCGGATGCTACCGACAAAGCAGATCACACTTCAGCAGTGAAAGATCCACAAGCAGCAGCGAAAGCATCAGCAGAACGTTTGCCACAAACCGGTGCAACCAGCAGTATGTCGCTGTTGGCAGGTGTACTTACAGTAGCTGGTGGTTTCGGTTTAGCCAAAACAAAACGGCGTAAACAAAACTAATCGGATAATGGAAAGAACAACATAGAGCATGTGTTGTATAAAATTTTCATGATGGGTGATGTGACACGCTAAAAAAGAAATCGTCCGGAGAATGAGAAAATTCTCTGGGCGATTTTTTGTTAGAAACGGTAAAATAAGTTTAAGTCAGTCTGGCTAGATTGAGGATGCTAGCCAATATCCAAAAGATAAAGACAGCAAAGAAACGAGATTTCGGTAAATAAACGGCATAGACATGCTATAATCATCTGTTAAATCACAGTGATGATAAGGAGGTGCTTTTTATGCGCACATATGAAAGTAAAGAGGCGCTCAAGGCTGAAATAAAGAAAACATTTGGAAAATATCTAGCAGAGTTTGATGATATTCCAGAAGCATTGAAGGATACACGGGTGGCTACAGTGGACCGAACGCCGGCTGAAAATCTTGCTTATCAGGTAGGCTGGACGACCTTAGTCCTCAAATGGGAATCAGATGAACGCAAGGGTTTGAATGTCAAGACCCCCACTGAAGACTTTAAGTGGAATCAACTGGGAGAACTCTATCAATGGTTTACGGATACCTATGCCCACCAATCACTCCAAACGCTGAAGTCTATGCTAAGTGAGAATGTGGATGCCATCTACGTTATGATTGATACATTGAGCGAGGAGGAGTTATTCCAACCTCATCAGCGGAAATGGGCAGATGAAGCTACGAAAACAGCTGTATGGGAAGTCTACAAGTTTATTCATGTCAATACGGTAGCACCATTCGGGACATTTCGGACGAAAATCAGAAAATGGAAGAAAAGTGCCTTGTAATCAGGGCACTGTAGATGAATAACCACACAAAAACCGCCCGCAATTCAACCTGCAGGCGGTTTTATTCATGTGAATAATAGCTTCTGTGCGTACTTATCTACTATAAGAATAGGCAATTCTTAATTTCGATAACACCATCTTGTTCATCACTATTGATAGGTTCTTCCAATTGCAAAATTAATGGTTCATTTTCCATGGTTATGCCTCCTCATGACTATTTAGAGCTAAACTCTTGAAAAGAAGTATAAGACCGGTATGGGGAAATGAATTAAATACAGTCAAATAGTTAATTTATTTTCAAAATATATCCGAGTTCTTGTTCATGGGCTTTAGCATTCTCATAATCACCCAGTTGATTCATAATAAGGATAGATGATTGAATTATTTTTTTACCTTTTTCTATTTTTCCCTGCTTAATTAATAAGTATCCCTTATAGAAATTCAATTTATTGTTTTCATAGTAAAACCGAGAGTTTTTTAATAAATTCTGCACCTGATTGATCAAACTTTGAGCTTTAATCAGTTCATCTGCTTGTAGAAAAGCATAAATAGAATTTAACATCACTAAAGCCATAACGTGCTGATAGGAATCCTGATAATCCATCTTAATGCGCTTCATGGCAGTACGCGACAATAGCTCTATCTTATTAATAGGGAAGAAAAACAAACTATTGGAGAATAGTGAAACTTCATAGTCCCCCCACTCTTCAACAGAGAGTAAATATTGTATTAATTGATTTGTCTTCTTGGTGTCGAAAGGGAGTTGAGAAATTTTATTAATAAACTGACCCAACAAGATGCTGTTGTGCTTATGGCGGTAGTTGTGATCCTCTTGATAAAGTTCTTCTTCTTTGTTGATAAGAACATTGAGTTGATAAATATTATCACTAACTACTGCCTGCTTAAGCTGAGTATAAAAATAAGTTTGAGAACATTGATCGTTTTGATCAATTAGTCGTGCTAATTCCCAGAAGGTAGCATTTAGGCGGTCAAGCAACTGTAAGAATTTTTCAGCACTCATGTCATTTTCACCACGTTCAAACTTAGATAAAAAAGCTTCCGAGACAATCCCATTAGCTGCTTGTTTGAGAGTGAGTTGCCTACTTTTCCGTATTAGTCGTGCGTAGTATCCCAATGAAGCCATTATTGTCTCTCCTTTTTAAAAAGTATTTGTTTAAGTATACGACAGAAAACAAATGAATGGGCAGTAAAATTATAGAATTATTCCAACTTCAATAAGGAAGGTGAGAATAATGTGTGAAAATAAAATTCAATTAAAATCAGAACTTTCTTGGAAAAAATGTAAAGATTATATTTCAGTGTATTCTGATAATCGATTGTTACAAAAGAATATTATCCAAAATGATTCTTTATCAGTAGATGATATCTTTAATTTTTTATTATTTTTAAAAGAGCCAAGGAGTAAAAGAGAACTCGCAGAGTACAAAGATATCAATAAAAAAGATAAAGAGAGCATCATTACTCTGCTAGAAAAGGAGCAATATGTTAAAAAAGCTGGTGATGATTCTAGATTGAATCGCTTTGTATCATCATTTCCTTATACAGACTATGAGTTATTTAAAAGCGAATTACTTAATTCTAATATATTAATCATCGGATTAGGGACGGGCGGAAGCTATTTAACAGAATACCTAATAAAATTAGGAATAAATGCTATTGTTTTAATAGATGGAGACAGAGTAGAACAAGGAAATATAGAGTCACAGATATATACAAAAGATGAGGTGGGGGAGTTTAAAGCTAAAAGTTTATCAGAAAGGTATGCGAAAACGCCATGTGATATTACAGCTATCAATATGTATGTTGATTCTTATCGTTCGTTAATAAATGTAGTTAATTTATCGAATATCGATTATATTGTTAATTGTGCTGATGATCAAAATCTGAATATAGATATCATCAATCACTTGTTTACGGATTATACTAATATAGTGCTTATAGCAGGAGGTTACTCAACTCTGCAACAAACAGTGTTTAAAGTAACTTCTAAAAACTATAAGATGATTCTAGACAATCTTTCTGAAAATAAAGAAACACCTGATATGATTAATGTTAATTCTGGATCAATACTAAATAGTTTATTCCACACATTTAGTGTTATAAAAATGATCTTTGATGACATATTTGACATTGAAGATACGGAATATGCAGCTTCGGATTATTATTTAAATACTTATTATATAGGAAATATATTTAATGCGCACATATTTAATGAATTTAAAAACGATATAAAACATAATTATAAATATATAAATTGTGCGGACAGAGACTTTAAATATAAGCAGATAGAATCTCGAAATATAGATAAACACTTGTTAATTCCTCATCTGAAAATAGACGCGCTATCTCAAAATTATATTAAAAAAGATATTAATTGGAGCTTATTTGATCAATATTATTCTAAGAAACGGCATTTTAGATTTAAAAATAAAGAGGTTGATGATTCCAGTATCTTAAAGTTATTTGGTGACTACGCAGATCAATATTTATATACTCTAACAACAAAAGATATCAATAAAATAATTAAAGAAGGTAGAATTTATATCAGTTCAGGAAGACTACATAAGCAAAGAGCTTATACAAAGCGACTAGGACAAGATCGCTTAATTTATATTGCAGGAGATTATCCACAAGACAAGCTTACGCATTTATTAATACACGAATTGTTACATTATTTTTGCTACACTATGTCCAGTAATGATTATGTCCATGAGTCTTTTGTTAGATATCACCACCTAAATTTTTTAATCAAAAATAAAGACAATGATAAAATTTCTCCGTTAATTGATTATATGTTATTTGAAACCTATTCTTCGTTTGTTCTTTACCACGTTGCGCTAGGTTATGAGATTAGTGTATTGGGAGGCCATCAATCAAAATTTCTTGATAGGATTAAATCTTATACAAAAAATGATAACGAGATTAAAGAAATTATTGCTGATCATATTTGCCATGATAGACCATTAAAAACATTGAAATATTATCATGCTATTGCAGAGACAGCACCACTTTTCGCCATCCTTGAAGAAGGGCAAGGTGCTACCCATGCGTGAACTATTTAAAAGCCGAATGACTGTTAGTCTCTTGCTTTCAACATTAATTTCATTTATTGGCGACAATATGTTTTACATTGCCATGGCTACTTTTGCAGCCAATGCACCACACGCTAAGTTGGCGATCGCGGCTGTCACAGCTTCTGAAATGATTCCAAAAATGTTACAAGTGGTGGGAAGTCGTTTGGCGGTATTAACCAGCAAAAAATACGAAGGATTGCTGGCTTTAGATATTATACGGGCGTTACTTTATTTGATAGTCGGTGGATTATTTTTAAGTGGGCAGGCTTATTCATTCTTATTGGTCATCGTACTTATCAATTTTATTTCTGACAATTTGGGGCAGTACCGTAGTAGCTTAACACTGACATTATTAGTGGAGATTGTTCCTAAGACGCTGTATCAAGCAGTCAATATCTTTGAAAATTTTGTATTTCAGCTAGTCAATATCATCATTATGGTAGCAACGAGTTTTCTCATTCTATTTATTGATTTCAGTCAATTTGCTTGGATTAATGCGTTTACTTTTTTGATATCGGCAAGTTTTATTTTCTATTATAGGAAAGAGATAAAGATTTCAAGTAGACCAGCAAACACAAAGAATTTAACCACAAGTATCACAGGAGTGCTTAGACTTATTGGTGCTCGTCCTGGTATGTTACGGATAATAGTGGAGTCCTCCTTGCTCATGTTATTTCCGGCACTGTTACTCCCATTATTTCAAATGTGGCTAGCTGAGCATGGGCATTTGCTTATAGGAAACTACGCTTTCTCGCTATCCTTGTATTCCGCGGGTACAATCATCGGTTATTTATTAGGAGTTATTATTACTAATCAAATGAAGCCAGATAATGATCGAATAAAGCTACTGATAGTTGTTGGTTTCCCAATACTTATCGCCGAAACGATTGCTCTGATTTTTAACCTTCATTTTTTATTTTTGATTATTAATGTGTTGTTTAGTTCAATAGTTGGTGCGGTTTCACCATTATTTACAACTTATGTGATGGTGTCTGTTGAGGCAGAGGATATTCCTATGGTGATGGGATTACTCGGAAGTATGACAGGAATTTTACAACCGTTACTAACCATTTTAGGGAGCTTTATTGCTGCAAGCGTATCGGTACCTTTTGCTTTGTGGTCAGTCTTAGGGTTGGCGGGCATTGTTTACATGGGGACCTTCTTCATGTCAAAGAAAAAAGAATATAACCACAATACATCAGTCCAATAAAGCTTTTTACCACACAAAAAACCGCCCGCAGTTCAATCTGCAGGCGGTTTTTGCATTGAATAATTAGGCTTTTTTGAGGACTTCTTTACTTACGACATTCAAGTTTTCATCAATGTCGTAAACGATTGGTTCACCCGTTGCTAATTCGTGGTTTGGAATCTCTTCATCAGAGATTTTTTCCAAGTATTTGGTGAGGGAACGCAAGCTGTTACCGTGAGCAACAACGAGCACGTTCTTACCAGCTTTGAGGTCTGGGGCAATATGGTCTTCCCAGTATGGTAAAGTACGTCCCAAGGTGTCTTTCAAGGATTCACCTGGCAATAAACGTTCGGTGTCCAATAATTGGTAACGACGGTCGAAGTCGTTTTCACCACGTGGAGGACGGACATCATAGCTACGACGCCAAATGTGAACTTGTTCGTCACCGTGTTTTTCAGCGGTTTCTTTTTTGTTCAAACCTTGTAAACCACCGTAATGACGTTCATTTAAGCGCCAGCTCTTTTCGATTGGTAAGTATAATTCACCTAATTCGTCCAATACGTAGAAAGCTGTTTCAACGGCACGAGTCAAAACAGAAGTGTGCACTTGGTCAAATTCGAGACCAGCTTCTTTGAGGGCGCGACCAGCGTTTTTAGCTTCTTCGATCCCTTTTTCACTCAGCTTTGGATCCATCCAGCCAGTGAACACGTTGGCGAGGTTCAATTCGCTTTGTCCGTGGCGAACAAATACTAATTTCATTAAAATTCCTCCTTAAATTCAACTATCCAGTTACAAACATATTTTACTTGAATTGATCGATGTCGGCAACTCATAAAAACGATGTAAGCGTTATAATGTGAATAAACCGACAAATAAACCTTCAGTACGTACTTTTTAGGCCAGAATAATCGCCATTTTAATTGGAAAACGCTTCACTAGTATTCTTATGGTGAAAGGTTTATAATAATTCACAAGTGAAATATTAAGAAAGGGAGTGCCATTGTGGAAATCGTAGTTATTGGTGGGATTGCTGCTGGGCCTTCATTTGCGACACGTCTCCGCCGTTTAAATGAGAAGCATCATATTACCATCTATGAGCGAAGCAAGGAAATTTCTATTGCGACCTGCGCGATGCCATACGTGATTGGTGGTTTGGTTGAAGATCGCCAAAGCATTGTGGAACGGACGCCAGAACAATTGAAAGCAAAGAATAATATCGATGTCAAAGTGCGCCATGAAGTAGAAAAAATCGATACCGAAGAAAAAACGGTAACGGTGACGAATCTGGAAACAGGTGAGACATTGACGCAGCCATACGACCGGTTGATCCTGGCAACTGGGGCCCGTCCAGCGTTGCCGAATATCCCTGGTGCCGAAGAAGCAGATATTGCATTGTCTTTGCGCAACACGATGCACTTGGATGAAATCCTCGACTATTTGGCGAAGGAAAATCCCCAATCGGCCGTGATCATCGGTGCTGGTTTGCAGGGGATCGAAGTGGGGGAAAACCTGATCCACCGCGGGATTGACCTGACCATTGTAGATAGTGCAGATACTGTAGCGGCACCATATGATGAAGAAGTGGCTGAACTGATGGCGCAAACGATGCAGGATGAAGGCGCTCATATGAAGTTGGGCACCAGTGTGGTTGAAATTCGTGATCACGGTCATGAATTAGAGCTCGATAACGGCGAAATTCTGCACACTGATATGTTGCTATTTATGACCGGTGTCACGCCAAATAATGAAGTGCTCAAAGCGGCTGGGGTAGAAACAACCGCAGATGGCCATGTACCTGTGGACGATCAATTGCGCACCAACATTCCGGATATTTTTGCCATTGGTGACATCATTCAAACCAAGAGCATTATTACTGGAAAACCCATTAATAGTGTCTTATCTAGCGCAGCGAACCGTCAAGGCCACCTTTTAGCGGATATTATCGAAGGAGAAGATCTGCATTATCCTGGGTTTATCTGGGCAAGTGTCGCAAAAGTGTTTGATTATACGGCTAGTTTTGTCGGTTACACCGAAATGATGCTTCAACAGGAAGGGATCACTGATTACGATACCGTATTTATTACGCCATTCGATCACGCTTACTTCTATCCCGGAGCAGCGCGTTTGAACTTCAAACTCTTGTTTGATCCCAAAACCGGTAAAATTTACGGAGGACAAGCTTATGGGAAGGAAGGCGTGGATAAACGGATTGCCGAATTATCTGTAGCTATCAGCGGTAATTTGACGGTGTGGGATCTCCCGCAACTGGAATTGCCATACTCCCCACCATATTCAGCAACGCGCGATATTTTGAATGTGGCAGGCTATGTGGCCATTAACCATATCCAAAACCGCGTGGAAAATGTACCTGTAGCAGAATTAAGCGCTGATGACCGCAAGAATGGTTACTTCCTCGATATCAGAGAAGCTGGCAGACCGCAACAGGGCACCATTACGCCAAGTGCTAATATTCCATTCTCAGAACTACGTGATCGCATCGGAGAAATTCCAACTGATCGTCCGGTGTATATTACCTTCAGAAAGGGGATCACACCATATAATGCGGCCCGTATCTTGGCTGGGAATGGCATCGAAGCAAAATTAATTAAAGAGTAACGGTAAAAAAACGTGAGATATGCGGAGAATCGTGAATCGTCATGTGCGACCTCATCCCCTTTATTCCCATGGCCTGATTCTGATGGTTAGGATCCAGCCATGGGAATTGTTATAATGAGAGATATTCCAGGGACGTGATTACGGCGCGTACCTACTAAGAAAAGATGAGGAGTAGAAAGATGATTCAGTATCAAGTCATTACCCCGCAAGACGAAGTATGGTTAACGGCTGCGAAAAAAATTGGTGCCGTAGAATGGCCGGCTGGCGGTGCGATTCAAAAACTAATGGAGCAAGAAAACTGGGAAGATTGGGAACGCATCATTTACGTGACTGATAACGAAACACCTAATCAAACCTTGGTGGCGTTTGGCGCTTTCTTGCGTCAGGATCCGCTGATGAAAACAGAATATACCCCGTTCGTCAGCAGCGTTTACGTTAATCCCGATTATCGCAAACAAGGCATCAGCTTGCAGGTTGTAAAAACCATTGAGCACACAGCGTTAGAATTGGGATTCTCCCCTGTGTATATATTGACACGCCATGTCGGACTTTATGAGAAACGTGGCTATGTACAAGTGGGTGAAGATATGGACCGATTCCAACGACAAATTCGTATTTTGAAGAAAAGTTTAATTGACGAATAAAAATGGCAAGGAAAGCTGGGTGGCGACACTCAGCTTTTTTTGTTGCCATGAACAGTCGGGTGCTGAAATAGAAGAACGGAAAGGATTAGAAAATATAGATGAGAAGTCAACTATCACGAATAAGAATAAGCGAGAAAAGCATGAAGTTTATTTGACTTAGAAAAATGATAGAGAACATTCTTTGTTCTATACTTTCATGGCTTAATGCCTACCAATAGTCCAATCACAATAAGAAAGCCCTCAACTGTTGGTGGGAAATTGAGGCAAAAGGCGGATAATACCTCTTTCCATAGCGCTTACCTATAAAAAGTATATGTACACAAAAAGTTCATAAAAGATCCAGTTAGAGGCATGAAGAAAACCGGAAAATACATTTTTGTATTTGAAATATATGAAATAAGGACTAATATTGATGTTTAAATGATATTGTTTAAGATTTCTTCACAAATAGACATAATTTAGTTTACTAAAAAAAAAAAAAGTACTATTCTGATTGCGACCCGAACAGATAATTTAGTATTGGATTAACTTTTGGATTGGGATTTTAAACAAGGAGTGAAGGACATGGTTGGTAAAAACAACAAGCGCTTGCTGGATCAAAAAGCAGGCCAGAACTTTACGAAGTGGTCACTGCGTCGTCTCAATGTCGGTGTGGTTTCTGTAGCGATCGCTTCTGGGTTCTTTTTGATGGGCGGCGTCGATGCTACGCCAGTTGCAAAGGCAGCAACTCTTGACGCTACGACGACCGTTGAAACAGTGAAGGACGAGGCAGAAGTTTCCAGCGTTGATGCTGAAGAAGAAATTCCTGCAGAAGAAGAAACTCCAGCTTCAGTTGTTCGTCAAGCAGCAGATAAAGCAGATGATGCCCTTGCAGCAGATGCAGATCAAGCCGATGATAAGGCTGCTACAGACGATAAGCTAGCTGAAGACACAGCCAATGATAAAATGGACAAAACAGAAACTGCTGTTGAAGAGGACAAGCAGGCTGACGACAAAGCAGAAACAGCCAAAGATGACAAAAAAGAAGCAACGACCTATGCGACTGGAGATAAGGATGCTTCTGGAAATACGCACTTTGACAAGAACCATTATGCACCAAACGATAAATATAGCTTCTCTGATATTCAGTTTAAACCAGAAGAAGCTGTAGGTGAAACGATTAAGGATAATACCTTAAGTTTCGAAATGTATGGGAAGCATAACATTGCGGCAAGTACCAGTAACTGGGAAATCCGTCTTCAAATTGATGAACGCTTAGCCCAATACATTACCAAGATTGAAGTAGATCCTAAGAGCGGAATTGGCGGAAGCCGCCGTGTGCTCGTTCGTGTCAATGATTCTCTCGGGCGCCCAACCAGTGTTTGGAAAGTAAACTATATTCGTGCCAGCAGCGGACTCTTTGCTGGTGCTGAAACGACTGACACCCAAGTGGCACCAAATGGAATCATAACATTTGAAAAGAATTTAGAAGATATTTTGAAGGAAATTGGCGATGACCAACTTGCTGCTCATCCGTTGACCTATCGCATCTACCTGATTTCTCATAAAGATAACGATGGGATAATTCCTGGTTTGGAGAGCACGGGGTATTTCCAAACAGGTACGGATGAAAACTATGAAAAATTGGAAGAATCGCCGAACAACCCAGATCAATTCAAGCATGGATCAATCAATGCAGACTTTGCCAAACCAAATGTTAATACCAGCGACAACACTGGGACAACCGGAACGTACGGCGCCTTGGTGATTGACCACAAATTGACCAAGGACAAGAACTTCTCTTATGACGCGAGTGCAAAAGGAACGCCATGGAACTTGAACTTCAAGATTGATGATCGTCTGATTCCATACATCAATGGAATTGAATTACATATGGTTAACGGTGGGGGAACGACCTACGATGTTAGCTATGAGTCTGGTTCAAAAGTAGCGGATCTCTCGATTGAACGTGATCCAAACAAAGCTACTTATGGCTATGGAACCATTTCTGACAACGATTTAGCACAAAACTTGGTTGACTTTAATAATGGTTCGCCACGTCCAGCAACCATCCGCTACGTCTTCAAATTGAATAAACCTTTGAATGAAATTTTGGAGGAATTGAAGGGAAAAGCAGGAGTTGAAGGGCATGATTATTATGGTCAAGACTTCAAGTTCAATGCTTGGTTAACAGATACTAACGATAAATTGATCAAAAATACCTACGGAACTGGGTTTTACTACCTCCAAGACTTAGATGGCGATGGAGATGCTGATGATAACGAATCAGATAATAAGACCAACCCATACGTCGGTGAACCGGCATTAGATGACGTCTATGACACAGACACCACCATCCACGGCAGCGTGTATATGGACGAACTTGCTGGTAACGGTCATACGGTACAATTAGTGACCCAAGATGGGACCGTTCTTGCTCAACAAAACATCGATGTTGCCGTAAAAGATGGTACGCCAGTTTCTGGTGAAGTAGACTTTACCTTTACGGGTGTAGATGCTTCTAAATTAACAGCTGGTCAAGACCTCGTTATTCGCGTAGTCTCTCCAGGGTACGATACACCTGAAGAAGGTACCACTGTCATCAAGGAAGCACCAAAACCTCAAGATAAACAAACGGTTGATTTGAACAGTACGCCTGACGCTAAAGAAGCTATCAAGAATGCTGATAGCTTGCCAGTAGATGCAACGTACGCATGGAAACAAGCGCCAGACACCTCCCAAGTCACTGACAGCACAAAAGGCATTGTTACCGTAACGATCGGGAACCGTACTTTCGATGTTGAGGTAGAGTATGCAGTGGTGGACAACCGCAAAGACGCTGAGAAATATGATCCAGAAGGACAAGACATCGATGCCAACTACGGAGATGCTGTACCAAATGCCAAAGATGGAATCAAGAACAGCGCAGACTTACCAGCAGACGCTAAGTACAGCTGGAAAGCTGAACCAGACATGACAAAAGTAGGGGAACAAGACGCAACAGTTGTTGTTACCTATGCAGACGGTACGAAGGATGAAGTCGCAATTAAAGTGAACATCACTGACAATCGTCAAGACGCCGAGAAATATGATCCAGAAGGACAAAACATCGACGCCAACTACGGAGATGCCGTACCAAACGCCAAAGATGGGATCAAGAACAGCGCAGACTTACCAGCGGACGCTAAGTACAGCTGGAAAGCTGAACCAGACATGACAAAAGTTGGGGAACAAGACGCAACAGTTGTTGTTACCTACGCAGACGGTACGAAGGATGAAGTTGCAATTAAAGTGAACATCACCGACAACCGTCAAGATGCTGAAAAATACGATCCAGAAGGACAAAACATCGATGCTAACTACGGAGATGCTGTACCAAATGCCAAAGATGGGATCAAGAACAGCGCAGACTTACCAGCAGACGCTAAGTACAGCTGGAAAGCAGATCCGGACATGACAAAAGTTGGGGAACAAGACGCAACAGTTGTTGTTACCTACGCAGACGGTACGAAGGATGAAGTCGCAATTAAAGTGAACATCACTGACAATCGTCAAGACGCTGAAAAATATGATCCAGAAGTGGAAGATGAAACGGTTGACTTCGGCGGCAAGGTAGACTTGACGGACAACGTAACGAACTTGGATAAATTACCAGAAGGTACCACGGTAACAGACGTGACGCCAGAAGGCACGATTGACACCACAAAACCAGGGGATTACACCGGTAAGATCGAAGTGGAATACCCAGATGGGTCTAAAGAAACCGTCGACGTCCCAGTACACGTTGTGGACAACCGTAAAGACGCTGACAAGTACACGCCAGAAGTGGAAGATGAAACGGTTGACTTCGGCGGCAAGGTAGACTTGACGGACA
>JAUMZL010000007.1:0-5329 GCA_030528155.1 Aerococcus sp. | reverse complement strand
CGAACTTGGATAAATTACCAGAAGGTACCACGGTAACAGACGTGACGCCAGAAGGTATGATCGACACCACCAAACCAGGGGACTACACCGGTAAGATCGAAGTGGAATACCCAGATGGGTCTAAAGAAACCGTCGATGTTCCGGTACACGTCGTAGACAACCGCACCGATGCCGATAAGTATGATCCAAATGGTCAAGACGTTACGGTAAAACCAGGTGAAAAACCAGATGCTAATGACGGTATTTCTAACAAAGATGAACTCCCAGAAGGTACGGATATTCACTGGAAAGATCCAGTAGACACCACGACTCCTGGCGATCACACTGGTGTGATTGAAATTACTTACCCAGATGGCTCCAAAGACCATGTCGAGGTTATCGTTCATGTGGTTAAACCAGAACAAAAACCTGAAGACAGTAATAACGATAAAGACGTGGTTGTACCGAGTGACAATAAAACACCAATGAACGACAACAACACAGATCATTCCAGCATGGGGCATTTGCCTCAAACTGGCGCCCAAGGAAGCCAAGTTGGCCTCTTAGGAGCTTTGTTGGCAGCTGTTGGTGGGGTATTCACCTTTAGTTCTAAGAAACATCGTAAAGAAGACTAATTTTCCTACTTCTTCGCTTTAAGTTTGGTCGCAAGACAATACTCCTACATCGAGGCAAGTTGCAGATTCTGCAGCTTGCCTTTTTTGTGTCGAGAATCTTCCTATTATGATGTGTCTATCTCAATACATAAATGTTAACCGGTTGGCAAGAGTTTTTGTCTAATTGAACAGGAAACCGGTATTCTGATTATTTGTATGCAAAAGTACTATTAATATAGGAAAAGATTATTGTGAAGCTAATTATAGCTTAAATGTTTCTTCTATATTAATAGATTCAATATGGGAGAAATCGTTGATAATATAATAACTTGTGTAGATGAAATCGCGTGCGCTATATAAAAGACAAAAATTGTTCATAAAACATGATTTTGACACTAAAAATCAACAAAAATACGCAAATAGGCATCATTTCGATTACATTTATGGTGACACTTAAAATTGATTCTGATAAGCTTACGGAAGTATAGAAATTTGACGTTGTCTAATCACGCAAATGGCATACGAAACTGAAGATAGGAAGTGAACTAACAATGGTAGGAAAGAATAACAAAAGACTGCTTGACCAAAAAGCCAACAAGCGCTTTACTAAATGGTCATTACGTCGTTTGAATATCGGTGTTGTCTCGGTCGCTATTGCGTCGGGCTTTGTTATGGCTGGAGGATTGGAAATCGCATCAATCGCTAAAGCAACGACAGAAATGCAAGCCCATACAATGGGATCACAGACTACAGCGATGGAAACATCTGGCACAGCGCGTGCAGAAGGAAATGATGAGGCAGTCACATCAACAATGGAAACTACTGATACTGCCCAAGCAGCACCTGTTTCCACTATGCCAAATGCTAAGCAAGATGAAAAAGCAATTGCCCCTGTTCGAACAGTACGCGCAGCAACCACAGGGACGATGGCGGATCAATATGAGCCTGAAACACAGAATATTAAAGTTTTACAAGGGCACACCCCGGATAAAGCTGATGCTGAAGATGCAGTTGTTAATATCGGTGAACTTCCGCCAACTACTCAGTATAAATGGGTAGAAACAAATACCTGGACTGCAGGTGAGCAAGCAGGATTCATTGAAATCACCTACCCAGATGGGAGCTCAGAAACTGTTGGACTAACTGTGGTCGTTGATGCAGGCGAAGCAGGGAAACATCCGTTAAAAGCTTCTGTATCAGAAGTTGGCTTAAATACAGACGTCGATCCTAAAATTGGAATTCAGAATCTTGACGCTCTTCCAGAAGGCGTTACGGTAGCATGGGAAGAAAAAATTGACACCACAAAGGCAGGAACCAAAGAAGGACACGTCATTGTTACCTATAAAGATGGGTCTAGAGCGCGTTTGACTGTGACGGTGAACGTAAAAGATGACGACGCAAATATCTACACACCACAAGGACATAAAGTCATTGTTGAACAAAATGGAGTGATCCTACCTGAATTAGCAATTGCGAACACAGACGATTTGCCTGATGACGCCCAATACAGCTGGAAAGATGTTATAGATACCAGTAAACCTGGCGATTTCAAAGGGACAGTTGTTGTCACCTATTCGGATAAAACTAAGGATGAAGTGACTGTTGATATTCAAGTCAATGCCGCTAAACCGGCAACATTAGCAGATAAGTATACGCCAAAGCCAGAACCCGTATCAGTGAAACAGCATGAGAAGGTCGCTGCAGATAAGCTCATCGGCAATAAAAATGAGTTACCTGGAGAGACTAAGTATACTTTTGAAAAAGAACCTGATACTAAAAATCCTGGCGCAGTAAAGGTAAAGGTTATCGTGAAGTATTCCGATGGTTCAACTGATACGGTTAATTCCCAAGTGTTGGTGATTCCAGGAGATGCTGAAGCTTATGAACCAGAAGGACAGGACATCACTGTTCAACAAGGCGAAACAGCAAAACCGGAAAACGGCATTAAGAATAAGGATCGGTTACCAAGAGAAACAAAATATAAATTTGAAGGCGATGTAGAAACTGATACGCCAGGAACCAAACAAGCGACGATCGTGGTGACCTTCCCAGATGGATCTGAGAAGAAGGTCACGGTTAACGTCAAAGTGAATAAAAAACTGACGTTAGCAGAACAACACAATCCAACCGCGAAACCAATCAGTGGGAAACAGGGCGAACTTGTTGATCCAAGAGAAGGCATTCGGACACCATCTGCCTTACCGAGTGGCACACGCTTTGAGTATGCGACCAAACCAGACACCACCACCGTGGATTATTCCCTGGTAACGATTAAGGTGCTTTATTCTGATGGTTCTGTTGATACGGTGATAACCATGTACACGGTAACGCCTAACCCAGATTTTAAGGTGAAACCAGAAGGCCAAGACCTTGAAATTATGCAAGGTGACGCCATTAAACCGGAAGATGCCATCAAGAATAAAGACAAGTTACCAAAGGACGTCACCTATACTTTTGAAAATCCGGTAGATGTCAACCAACCAGGCGAGCACCAAGCAACGATCATTGTTGCCAACAAGACTGGCTACAATGAAAAAGTAACCGTTAAAGTGACCGTTAATAAGAAAGATATGTTGGCCGACCAATACGATCCACAAGGTAAGAATCTCGTGGTTAAATTGGGTGAAAAACCAGAAGCCAAAACAGCGATTACTAACTTGAAAGACTTGCCAGACGATACCACTGTAAAATGGGAAACGCCATTACAAACAGCTACCCCTGGCAAGAAGTCTGTGAACGTTGTCGTGAAATACGCGGATGGGTCTCAAGATATCGTTACCATCGAGTTAGAGGCGAGAGAATCTGATGCGGATGCTTTCCCTCCATTGGGTAAGGACCTCACCGTTAAGAAGGGCGAACAACCAGAAGCAAAATCCGCCATTGAAAACCACCTGATTTTACCAGAGAATACCAAGTACACCTGGAAGAAAGCACCGGATACTAACCAATTTGGGCATCAACGGGCAACGGTTCTCGTTAGCTATCCAGATGGTTCCGAAGAGGAAGTGACGGTTAGCGTTACGGTCTTAGGGTCTTTGGCTGAAGAATTTGACCCAACAGGCAAAGCGATTACCACGCACACGAATGAAAAACCAGAGGCAGAATCTGCGATTGAAAATGCCGGAGACTTGCCAAATGGGACCACCTATGAATGGGTAGACGGTTTAGACACCACCATGCCAGGTAAGAAAGCGGCTAAAGTCTTGGTAAAATACCGAGATGGGTCAAGTGAAACCGTTGACGTGGAAGTGACGGTTCAAGCTTGGGATAAAGACACTCACAAAGTGGTTCAGCATGATCTCACTGTGAAGAAGGGTGAAGCACCGGTAGCAATGGATGCGGTGTTGAATCACGACGAATTACCAGAAAAGACGAAATATAGCTGGGGAGCAGCAGTTGACACCAGCAAACCTGGCAACCAAAAGGCGGAAGTCGTGGTGACTTACCCAGACGGCTCAGAGTTTAAGTTTGAAGTTTTAGTGCGTGTCATTGACGATCAAAATGATAAAAAGACGCAAGCTGAGGAAAATGAGCCAAAAGGGAAGAACCTCACTGTCAATGTGGGCGATCAACCAGAAGCCAAATCTGCCATTGAAAATGCCGATCAATTACCACAAGGCACCACTTTTGCTTGGAAGGAAACACCAGACACCACAAAACCGGGCGACAAAAAGGCGACCGTAATCGTCACCTATGCCGACCAATCAACGGACATGGTAGAAGTAACGGTGCGTGTTGCTGGCACCCAAGCCGATGAATTTGATCCGCAAGGTAAAGATCTCGTGGTGCAAGTAGGGGATAAAGTGGATGCTAAGGATGCGATTGCTAGCCAACTTCCAGCAGGTACCACTTTCAAATGGGAAAATGCGGTTGACACCATGACTCCAGGTGAAGTAATGGCCACCGTTATTGTGACCTACCCTGACCAATCAATGGATAAAGTAAGCGTGAAAGTGACCGTGAAGCAACAAATGACAATGGCAGATGCCAATGAGCCAAAAGGTAAGGATCTTGTGGTAACCGTTGGCGATCAACCAGCAGCCAAATCTGCGATTGAAAATGCGGATCAGTTGCCAAAAGACGCTACTTTTGCTTGGGCGACAGTACCGGACACGACAAAGCCAGGGACACAAATGGTGAAAGTGATCGTGACTTACGCTGATAAGTCTATGGACGAAGTTACTGTGACAGTGACTGTTAATAAGAAACAAACGGTGGCGGATCAACAAAACCCACAAGGCCAAAAGATCACAGTAAAACAGGGTGAAATCGTTAATGCGAAAGATGGTATTGTTGCCGTTGATCAGTTGCCAGCAAATACCACCATTAAATGGAAAGCGCTGATCGACACTACGAAACCTGGGATGTACACTGGGACAATTGTATTGACTTATGTTGATGGCTCTATGGACGAGGTGATGGTGGACGTAGAAGTCGTTAAGTCTACCACAATGGCGGATGAACACACACCAATGCCACAGAAAATCACGGTAAATCAAGGAGAAATGGCAAATGCTGAAGCAGGAATTCAAAACCTCAAAGACTTGCCAAATGGAACCAAAGTCACCTGGAGTGCTGCGGTAGATACGACAAAACCGGGAATCTACCAAGCGGATGTGGTAGTGATGTATGCCGATGGGTCTGAAGACACGGTTGAGGTAACCGTAGAAGTAGTGGCCAAAGCTGAACCAGATAAACCAATCGATCCAGAACAACCGGACAAACCGATCGATCCA
>JAUMZL010000027.1 GCA_030528155.1 Aerococcus sp. | reverse complement strand
TTTATGCTCTTTTACTTTATTTTTTGCATTTCATTTTACAATGAAGCTAAAAGAACAGATAAAGAGGGTTTTACTCGAGACTTTAAAGAATATCGCGTTGAAAAACTAGATAGTAATGCAGAAGTGATTCCAGAAGCTTTAACCCTAAAGGGATATATCAAAAAAATTACTGCCAATCCATCGTAGGAATATTATAAAGCTAAATAAAAAACACTGCTTTCATCTTCTGAGACAGGGAAAATATATAACAGAAGAAAAATTGACGTAGAGACAGTCTTCGGATTTATGAAGGTTTCTTTGGGGTTCACTCGATTTACGATTAGAGGGCTGGATAAGGTTAGAAAACAAACAGGGCTGTTAATAATAGCTATTAATTTAAGGAAATTATCTAAAGTAGCCATGACATAAGTGCTCAAATTTCAGTACATAAAAGTAACAAAAAATAACTCAGGAAATCATCAGACTTCCTGAGTTATTTTTTGTTGATAGTAGCCAATGACAAATATGTTTTGTCACAGCCCCCCCTTAGTTATTTAATGTCTATTTTTTACTCATAATATCTTGAGGCAAGATGAGGTTCAATAAGATGCCTGTCAACGCAGAAAGTGCTGTGCCAGAAAGAGTGAGGACGCTTGATATATGAAGCTCAGCTCCACCCAAGCCTAAAACAAGGATAGCACTTGCGATGATTAAGTTACGGACATTCTGGAAGTTCACTTTTTTCTCAATCAATAATTTCAATCCGTTGCTGGCAATGGTTCCGTAAAGTAGGATCGACATCCCACCGAGCACTGGATTTGGAATCGTGGAGATCATTGCCGTTAATTTGCCTAAGAAACTGATCAGGATCGCGAAGATCGCTGCTTGGCGCAAGACAAAGGTACTGGAGACTTTGGTAAGACCGATAACACCGGTATTTTCACCGTATGTGGTATTAGCTGGGCCACCGAGGAAGGCGGAAACAAAGGTAGCAATCCCATCCCCCATCAGCGTACGATGAAGACCAGGTTGTTTCAGTAAGTTTTTGCCAGTAATTTCGCTTAGGACGGTGTGGTCGCCGATGTGTTCAGCGATAGTCACGAGTACGACGGGAACGAGTGCCCAGGTTTCCGGTCCAAAATAAAAATGATAGCGATCAAACCATGGGGTATCAAATGGTAAGTAGAATTGTGGAACTTGAATCCAGTGGGCTTCGGCTACCGGAGTAAAATCAACAATGCCCAAAATCGCTGCGAGAATGTAGCCGGCAATAATGGAGATCAAGAAAGGTACGATACGTAAGAAGCCTTTTGCACGTGTGTTGATGAAGGCACATACGAGGAAGGTGAAGATGGCCACGACCATTTCTTTCCAGCTTGATCCTTCAACAAAACCTGCGTTAGTCACCGCGGAATTTGCTAAGCTTAAGCCAATGACGATGATCAATGGCCCGATAACAACAGGGGGCAGCAGACGATCCACCCAAGCGTTCCCGATTTTACCAACTAAGAAAGCCACCAGCGCATAAATAAGGCCGCAGATCATAACCCCTGTTAATGCGGCAGAGAAGTCACCATTCATCTGTTGAATAGCAATTTGCATGGCACCAACGAAGGCAAAGGACGAACCAAGGTAAACAGGGGATTGACTCTTGGTTGCAGTGTGGTAAATGAGGGTACCAACACCGCTACAGAAGAGGGCAACGGCGACCGGCATCCCTAAAATTAATGGCACGAGAATGGTGGCGCCAAACATAGCAAAAACGTGTTGGATACTCAATAACACCCCTTCACCTAGTGGGGGACGCTCATTGATATCGTAGCGCATTTTCAATCGTGTGACGTTCATTTCCATGAATTCATCGACTCCTTTTGGGCGTAAAAAAAGAGGCCCGTAATTTTTGATAGGGGCCTACATCTATGCCAAAAGCAGAGATTTATTTATCGTAAACATTTGCCTGACCTTGAATATCTCACGGGATATTATTAAAGGTCCCTATATCGTCTAACAGCATACCATGAATTTTTAATGAATGCGAGCGTAAAATGTTCGTGATAACGCTATTATGCGTATTTTTTTAGGAAATAGGTACGGATCATAACTTATTCAAGGTAGCCAAAGACAGAAAGGAACGGGCACTTACCAGGTCGGGCGGTTGACGATGTAATCGCTGAGAGTAGCAATCCCTAATTCGTCCATGCGTTTTGGTAGTTGGCTGATCAGATCAGGAAGAATATGCGGATTTTGGAAATGAGCACTCCCTACTTGAACGGCGTTGGCACCAGCGAGCAGCATTTCCAACACGTCATCGACAGTTTCCACCCCGCCGACACCAATCAGTGGAACATTAGGGCAGGCTTGGTGAACTTGATGAATCATGCGGATGGCGAGTGGCTTAATGCCAGGCCCGGAATACCCGCCCATGCCATTGCCGAGCACAGGGCGCTTCGTTTTCAGATCAAAATGTAAGCCCAGTACAGTATTGATAAGCACCAAGCCATCAGCTCCACCAGCCAAGGCGGCTTTAGCGATGGCAGTGATATCTGTCACATTTGGCGTTAATTTGACATAGAGTGGGCGATTAGGTAGACATTGGCGGACCGTTTTGACCACTTGTTCGGTCATTTCTGGGGTTGTTCCGAACTGCATACCACCGTGATGAACATTTGGACAGGAGATATTCAATTCAAAAGCGGCAATCAAGTCGCTCTCATTAAGGGTTTTGGCTACACGCTCATAATCTTCTAACGCAAATCCGCCTATGCTTGCGATCAGTGGCAAGTCTGGGTAATGTTCCTTGATAGCCGGGATCTTTTCATGCGTGACCGCGTCAACACCCGGATTTTGCAGTCCCACAGCATTCATAACCCCATTGTGGTTGAGCAGGGCAATTTTAGGATCGGGATTGCCGGCGTGTGGATTGGGGGTGGTGGTTTTAATGACGATAGCTCCGAGTTGATTGAGATCATAACTGTTGGCAATGTGTGTATCTCCAAATCCAAAGGTGCCACTCGCAGGCATGAGTGGATTTTTCAATTGTAGGCCTGGCAATGAAACAGCTAAACGTGACATGAAAATCCTCCTTGTTGACGTGTGAGAACATGATAGTGATTAAGAATAGAAAGAATGGATAGTGGTTACTCTTTTTCAGTGAATCCGTTTGCTTCAGTATAGACAGTTTGCCCGCTCACGATGGTTTGCATAGTGAGTCCATTCACGCGTTCACCTAAATGCGGGGTGTTCATGGCTTTAGAAGCAATTGTTTGCCGCGAGATGGTCCAGCTTTGATTTAAATCGAACAAAGCAAGATCGGCTTGGTAACCTGGCGTGATGCGGCCAATTTGCGGTAAATGAAAGGTTGTGGCAGCCCCAGTTGTCATTTTTTCGATGAGCAGATCGAGCGGTAATTTGCCTGTTTGGACGAGGTGGGTGTAGAGCACAGCAAAGGCAAAGTCACTGCCGATAATTCCAAAGGCAGCGTCTTGCATAGAACCAGCCTTTTCAAAAGCGGTATGTGGGGCATGGTCGGTGGCAATGCAATCGATCGTGCCATCAAGTAAGCCAGTCAATAGCGCTTCTTGATCCGCTCGGCTGCGCAAGGGCGGATTCATTTTCAATAAAGGATTATCCGTTTGAACATCCTCATCGTTAAAGAGCAAATGATGCGGAGTCACTTCGCAAGTTACGTGGATGTCCCGTTCCTTTGCCCAGCGAATCAAATCGAGGGAGGCTTTGGTGGAGACGTGGCAGACGTGATAGTGGACCCCGGTAGCTTCTGCAAGCATGAGATCGCGGGCTAACTGACTCGTTTCGCTTTCAGGTAATTGGCCCGAAAGATGCAATTCTCGCTGTCGATTGCCAGCAGTCATGACACCATTTCGGCTGAGAGAATTGTCTTGAACGTGAGCAGCAAGGAAGGTACCCATTTTAGCAATTTCAACCATAGCGTCGTACATGGTGCCGGCTGTTTGAACGCCAGAACCATCATTACTGAAGGCAAAGGCGCCACTGTCCTTTAGAGCAGCAAAATCAACGAGTTCTTCGCTATCTAATCCGTGTGTGAGTGTGCCATATTGCTGAATATGGATGATGCCCGTTTGTTGATTGCGGCGAACCATGTCTACAATGCGCTCTGGTGTATCGGGGGTCGGTGTGGTGTTTGGCATGGCACAAACCGTAGTAAAGCCGCCGTGCGCAGCAGCCCGGCTACCCGTATGAATGTTTTCCTTTTCGGTTTGTCCGGGTTCGCGGTAATGGACGTGACCATCGATCAGTCCTGGCGTCACGAGTAATCCTGAAGCGTCAATGGTAGCGTCAGCCGTAATGAAACGGCTGAGTGCTTGACCAATGGCTTGGATCTTGTCATCGACGATAAAAATATCTTGTTGGGTGAGGGCACCGTCAGTATAGACAGTGCCATTTGTAATCAGCGTCTTCATCATTCATTAGTCATGCATAACGGCTTCGAGCATCGCCATCCGCATGAAGACCCCATTGTGCATCTGTTGGACATAGCGCGATTTTGGTGCGGTCACCAATTCCGAGGCAAACTCCACGTCACGGTTGATTGGGCCAGGGTGGCAGATGATTGCCTGTTCTGGTAAGCGATCATAGCGGGCTTGGTTGATGCCGTATTTCTCGTGGTAGTCTGTAGCACTGAATTGTTGCTCGCTGGCTTCCTCTGCATTGTGGCGTTCGTGTTGGACGCGCAGGAGCATCATCACATCGACTTTTTCAACGAGGTCATCGAGCGGAACGAACTCACCGAATGAAGAGAAGGAAGGATCGTACCAGTACTCTGGACCGGAGAAGGAGACGGTTGCTCCAAGCTGGGTGAGCAGTTGAGCGTTGCTACGAGCAACACGGGAGTTTTTAATATCTCCAACGATAGCCACATGCAAGCCATCAAAATGATTGAATTCTTCATAGATCGTCATCAGGTCCAACAAGCACTGACTTGGGTGCTGGCCTCGACCGTCTCCACCATTGAGGAGGTGAATATTTAAGTTGAGTTCCTCTTGCAAGTCCAGGAGAGGAAGGTAGTAGTCATCGGCTTTATGACGGATCACTAAGGTGTCTACGCCTAAAGCATCCAAGGTGAGGAAGGTGTCAGCTAATGTTTCACCTTTTTTGATGGAGCTGTGTTCAGGACTCAATTCAATCACGTTCATGCCTAACCGCCCCTCAGCAACGGCAAAAGAGGTGTGTGTTCGCGTAGAATCTTCGAAGAACATATTCGCTGCGAAACGAGGACGTTCAGGGAGATCCGCCTTTTCGCCACGTTTGAAGGCTTGAGCCGATTTGATCAGATCCATCACCTGTTCGTTAGATAAATCTTGGACACTCACGATATTCCGTAATGCAAAAGCTGTACTTTCCATAAAAATTTCCTCCTTTGCCCGCAAAAAAATCCCCTGAACAATCATGTGCCCAGGGGATTAATTGGATATGAAAATTTGTTATGGTTCAATCCACCTAAAATGGCTTAGCTAATGTTGAAGGCAGGCTATGCCTCCAGGTCTAGCTCCCGTCAGTATCTATATAACTGGCTAGCAAGGCTCAGCCAGTGGATTGACACATCAAATTTTTCATGTCTCTCTGGACAGAATTAAAATTTGAAGTTTGACTTCGCCAGTTAGTGTAAGGAGAAATTGAGAAAATGTCAATAATGTTTTTTTAGAAGTTGTAATATCCACAGAGATTGAAAATGTGTTGTTCCTACTGATTAATGACCGACTTTTTGAGAATTCAGTTTTCATTCGTTTAGAATTTGCTTATAATATGGTGAGGAAAGACTAGTTCCGCTTTCTTTTGGGAATATGGTACACTAGTCGAAGTAATGAAGAGTGAAGGGATCGAAGAGAGTGCGACAATTTTTTGAAAATAAACGGCTGATTGTGTTGTTGTTAAGTGTGATCACTTCTCTTAGTCTGATGGCGTTCTCCATTTTTGGTCATCAAGACGTGCCACAGCCATTAACCTGGGTAAACGATGTGACGGCGATGGTGGGGCGTGTGGTATCCAGTCCGGCCAATGCCTTTATGGATTTTGGCGAATCGGTCATTGAATTGAAGAATACCTACGAAGAGAATCAATCGCTTAAGCAGCAGGTGAATTCCTTGCAAGAATTAAAAGCGCAGAATCAACAGCTCAAAGTTGAAAATACTGAATTAAATCACTTATTAGATTTAGAGCCAACCTTAGTGGGGAAAACCATTATTTCCTCGACGGTAATTTCGCGCTCGCCCAATGAATGGTTAGATACGCTGACGATTGATGTGGGATCCAATAATGGCATTAAGAAGAATATGTCAGTGATGAGTGATACTGGTTTGATCGGACGCGTTTCAGAAGTGGGGGCCACGTCCAGCAAAGTGCGCTTGCTGACGTCTGAGAGTGATGAAAAGCTGTCCGTTGCAGCAGGGATTCAGAGCGGAGATGACATTATTTATGGGGTCGTGAGCGCTTATGATAAAAACGCCAACGAGCTCGTTATTGATCAAGTGTCTCCAGAGGCGAAGATTAAACAAGACAGCGTGGTAACAACTAATGGCTTAGGTGGGGTTTCCCCAGAAGGCTTAATTGTCGGTAAAGTTGTCAGCACCTCAGTGGATAATTTCGGGTTATCCCAGCAAGTGCGGGTGAAACCAGGGGCTGACTTCAACAGCATTCGTCACGTTTTTGTGGTCATGAGTTCGGGTACCAATGAGAAACCAAATACCTCGAACGGTCGTGATGCCCGCGAGAGCATCGATCGCAATGAAAATAGCGAAGAAACCGACACATCAGCTACGCAAGACAGCGGTGATGCGAATGGCTAAGTATTTTAAAAGCCGTGTGTTGGTGCCACTGTTATTGTTGATTTTTTTCTTCCTCGATGGTGTCATGGCAATGATCATGCCTGGTTTTGTCGGGGATGGTGCGTTTCGGATGGATAGCACATGCTTGTTGATGGCTTTTGTCTTATTTGCACTAAATTTAGAAGACCTTTTGCCTCTTTACGTTGCGGGGTTTGTGATCGGCTTTTTATATGATTTGTACTATACAGAGATTCTTGGGATCAATTTATTTCTTTTCCCACTAGTCGTTTATGTGACGCAACAGGTGAAGCCACATTTGCCGGTGAATCTGTATGCTTCCTGGTTGTGGACGGTATTCATTCAAGCCGTATATGCTCAGTTGGCGTATTTCGTCTTCCGAATGTTGGGCGTGAACTTTTCCAGTTACGGCGCTTTCTTGGTGACTATTTTCACACCATCCTTATTATTGAATGGTTTCTTGGCCTTTCTCTTTATTTGGCTATTAGGACACATTTCCCGCTGGATTGAGGCCGATTAATAAAAGCAAAACAAAACCCGCTGTTCCATTAGTGTGGAGCAGCGGGTTTTTTGGTGTCATCGATGATTAATTATTAATCGCCTTTCTGATGAAGGGGATGAGGATCTGGTGTAGAGTTGGGATCGCGGGCAATGAAGACGGAGATACCCGCATACTGAGCCATGTACGCCGCTTGACTACCGAAGTATTTTGCCACGCCATTTTGAGCCTTAGCGCCAATCACGAGCAGGTCGGGATTAAGGGCGGGAATAATATCTCTAGCGATCGTTTTCCCTGGATCGCCCTCACCGACAACCGCTTGTACATGGTAAATGCCTGCGTCTTTGGCAGTTTGCACATAGTCTTTTAAATGTTTCTCCAAAGCCGCACGTTCGCCGTGGATATAGTCCTTATCGAGCGCCTGGTACACGTTCATTGTGTCACTCTCGAGTACGGAGACAATCGTTAATTTCGCCTGGCTTTCCTTGGCAATGTCGATGGCTGTTCGAAAGGCAAAAAGCGCATCGGGTGAATCATCTACGCCGACAAGAATCGAATGAAATGAAAGTGTCATTATTCTCCCTCCTGACCTTGATAAGCTGTGTGCCGCTGGTTACTGCGATAAAGATCCAGTATACACCAAGCCAATAGCAATAGAATGATGACAATCACTGCATAAGCTAGCCACTGTGCGAGTTGGATGGTTTTTGGCGCAGCATCTGCACCAGCAATCTCAATAAAAGCACTCGGTAGATTTAATAGATTCAAGAAGGTAAGCGCGATAACAGCAATCCAACCAAGTACCTTAACCCAGGTGCTATTCTTAAAGCGTGATCCCATTTCGGCGGCACTATTGGTCAACATCAATAGTGGCAACATAGAGAAGGGCAGAGCGAATGCGAGGAACACTTGTGAATCATTCATCAGGTTGTTGAGTGCCTCATGCTGATCAACGGTATTTAAGCGACTCGTTAAGGCCACGCAGACCAGTACAGGAATCACTGATAGAAGACGCGTTACTAAACGCCGCGCCCACAGTGGCATCCGCATATGAATAAATCCTTCCATAATGACCTGGCCTGTCAATGTCCCAGTAATCGTGGAGTTTTGTCCCGAAGCAAGTAATGCTACCGCGAATAATACCGATAAAATCCCAGATTTAGCGACCGCAATCAACACCCCATTGCTAAGAGTGGAAGGATCGGAGAGCGCTTGGTACAACCCGAAGAAAGAGGGGTCTTTCACAGCACCGGACTTGAACACGGCCACCCCCATAATTAGCAGGAGTGCATTAACCACAAAGGCAAAACTCAACTGAATGTTCGAGTCCCACTGAGAAAAGCGCACGGCTGTAGCGACTTCTTCTTCATCAGCGTGGTTAATTTTACGCGTTTGTGAGACGGCCGAATGCAAATAGAGATTGTGTGGCATAACGGTGGCACCGATAATCCCCAAAGCTCCGCTCAGTGGTGTCATACCATTAATTTCCGGTTGAGTGGCTACGGCGTTAGCAGATGGAATCAATCCAGTGAACACTGCATGCCAATCGGGATTAGACAGGGCCACTTGGTAAACGAAGACTAATAAGATAACTAAAATTAAGCAGACAACAATAGCTTCAATTTTGCGAAAACCAACCTTCGTCAATAGTAGCAGCACCAACACGTCTAATACAGTCAGGAATACGGCAATGACTAATGGAATATGGAATAAAAGGTAGAGCGCAATAGCGGCTCCGATCACTTCCGCAATGTCGGTGGCCATAATTGCTAGCTCGGTAATGACCCACAGCACCAGTCCTAAGCGGCGGCTAGTGCGAGCACGAATGGCTTGAGCAAGATCCATCTGAGTGACAATGCCTAGTTTAGCGGACATATTCTGTAACAACATCGCGATTAAACTAGAGATCAGAATGACCGTCATCAACAGATACCCAAAATTCTGTCCGCCGGTGATACTTGTCGACCAATTTCCGGGATCCATATAGCCAACTGCCACCAATGCTCCAGGACCAGAATAGGCAAACAATGTGCGCCAAAAGCTTTTTCCTTTGGGCACACTCACTGTTCCATTGATCTCTTCCAGAGACGGCCCGTTGGCATATTCAATCAACTTATGCTTGTGGTTTGTTTCGGATTTTTCTCCCATATTTTGACTCCCTTTCTAATCATGACGTCGCTTTAGACGCATGACAGCCCGTGTTATTGCGAGCTTTTCAAACCATCTCTAGTATAAGCCAGAAAAGTCGTAGAGTAAAAGATTTTTTAGGCGAGGCTAAAAGTGTAGAGGATGGTTATCAAAAATAGCAGATGCAAAGGAGTGTGGCTATGAGAGGGGAATAAATGTTGAAGGAAAGGACTTGGATGAGAAATAGCAACTAAATAGGTAGCACATCTGAATAGAAAAGCAAAAGTTGAAGAAAAATGGGGACCATTTTTTATTTTGTTAAGTTGACGCCTTCTAACCTTAATAACGCCCGTTTGGTTTCACTTCCCGCTACATATCCGCCTAATCCACCGGCGCTAGCGACGACTCGATGGCAGGGGAAAACCAAGAGAAGCGGATTATTTCGTAAAGCATTGCCAATGGCGCGCGCATAATTTTTCTTTTTTGTGTTATTTGTCTGTAATACCTGTGATAACTCATGATAAGTCACCGTAGTCCCATATGGAATCTTTTGTAATTGTGTGAATACCTCTGTTTGAAAGGGCGTGGCATGCAGTTGGATAGGGACCAGTTTTGGATCGGGCGTTTTTCCAGCGAAGTAGGCGCTTAGCCAGTCCTTGGCCATTAGAATAGGTAAGGTCTCTCGCAGAGTAGCATGTTGCCAGTGATCAGGATGAGCAATGTGACGTTGATGCGTAAAGCGGAGTCCTAATAAAATGGTGGTATTGCTAAGCAGAGTGATCTCACCGAGGGGCGATGGATAAGTGGCATAGTAGTACATCGTGATCCTCTCCTCAAAATGAACAGTAGTGTTACGAGCATTGTAGGAAGCAACATAGCAAGTGTCAAGATAAGTCAGGGTGACGAAGTATTGTAAATAAAAGTCACATTCTATGTAGCGATTACCGCGTGAATGTGAGATTAATTTCTGAAGATTTTATATTAGGAAAAATGTCAAATAAAGGTTGTTTTAACGCTTTCAAGAGGGTACACTCATATTGTGATAAATGTCACGTTAAGTTACTCGTTGTGTAACAACACGTGGGTTATTTATAGCTTTTTAACGAGGCAGATGTCATAGCAATGAAAGGAGTGTTGGAATTGAATAATTGGTTAGCGCTACTGGCAGCGCTTGTTGGTTTTGGTATTATCTTTTTTGAGCGTCAGCATCATCAGTCCTTCTTGGTTCGTGTATTTACTGGGATGATCTTAGGTGGCGTGATTGGTATTATTTTCAAAGGGGCAACAGACTACGTCGCAACGATTGGGACGATTTATGTCAACATGCTGTTAGCAATGGTGGTGCCTGTATTATTCTTCTCAATCACCTATACCGTCTCTTCATTAGGAAGTATCAAATCGCTGACCGATATCGGTGGGAAAGCGATCGGTTTCTTGAGCCTACATAATGTGCTAGGCTCGTTGTTAGCGATTATTGCAGTCACACTGTTTGGAATTGGTAAGAATGCTTCTGTGATTGTGCCTCAAAACGCAGAATTAGCAGAAGTGCCGTCTGTTACAGAGACGATTATTTCTTTCTTCCCAGAAAATATTGTCAATGAAGCAGCTAATAATCGCGTAATTCCAATCATCGTATTCTCAACGATCATGGCAATCGCTATTCTTCTTTACGAAGATAAAGAAAAAATTAAACCATTCACGGATTTTCTTGAAGCTGGTAACCACTTGATTTTCAGCGTAGTTGGGTTAGTGACACGCTTCACCCCATATGCCGTATTGGCACTGATTGCCAATCGTATTTCCGGGATTGATGGCAAAGCGATCAGTTCGATGTTAGTAGTGATGATTTCCGTAATGTTAGCAGGGTTATTCCACTCGGTGGTGACGACTAGTGGTATGCTATTCTTCATCGGGCGTTTGAATCCAATGCGCTACATGAAGAAATATCTTCCAGCATGGATCATTGCTTTCACTACACAAAGCTCGGTTGGCTCGATTCCAACAAGTGTTGCTGCACAACGGCGCTTAGGGGTACCAGAAGAGGTTGCCTCTTTCTCTGCTTCCATCGGCTCATCGTTTGGGGTGCCTGGATGTGGCGCTATCTGGCCAACGATCTTGGCATTGTTCACCGCCAATGCGATGGGGGTTCATTACCAATTGACTGATTATCTGTTGATTATCGTGGTTAACCTACTAGTTTCCGCGGGGACGGTTGGTGTGCCAGGTATGGGGACAATCAATGCGGTTTCCTTGTTCACGGCCATTGGTTTGCCTGTTGAAGTCATCATCTTGATGACACCAATTGCAGCCATTGCCGATATGGTAAGAACAGCAACCAACGTTTCTGCAGGGGGAAGCACCGGGGTATTGGTGGCCAAAATGAACCGTACCTTGGATGTTGAACAATACAATCGCGAAGACAATAGCGAATTAGTGGTTGAAGATTAACGCATGATTTTTATGAGGCGCCTTCGCGGACAGACGTGGGGGCGCTTTTCCCATTAGAGGAGACTTTTCCAACGACATCTGCATTTTTCATACGTCCAATAAGCGACAAACAAAGAAAGGACATGCACTATGAGTATGACACCAACCTATCTCGATTACGCAGCAACGACACCGGTCAGTGAACCGGTGATTCAAGTCATGACCAAAGCCCTAAAAGAGTCATTTGGCAATCCCTCCAGTAATTACAGCATTGGCCAAGAGACGCATCGTCAGATCGAGGCGGTTCGCCAACAAATTGCGAACTCGATTAATGCCAATCCTGCAGATATTATTTTTATGAGTTGCGGCACTGAAGCGAATGACAGTGCCCTTATCCAAACGGCTCATCGCTTGAAGGAAAAGGGCAACCATATTATTTCAACGGTGGCGGAGCATTCGTCCATCCATCAGACACTTAAACGCCTGGAAGCAGAAGGGTTTCGCGTGACCACCTTGGATTTTGATGAAGAAGGGCATATTTCGCTCGCTGCGCTCAAACAGGCCTTGACACCTGAAACAACCATTGTTTCTATTATGGCGGGAAATAATGAAGTGGGCTCACTGCAGGATCTTCAAGCCATTGGTGACTTCTGCCATGAAAATGGGTTGTTTTTCCAAAGCGATACGGTACAGACCTATCTCAAAGTCCCACTCGATGTCGAAAAATACCATATCGATGCTCTCTCTCTTTCGGCCCATAAAATTTATGGCCCCAAAGGCATTGGTTTTCTCTATTATCGTGAGGCCAAAACGCATTTTACCCCCTATCTGCCAGGCGGTGGCCAGGAAAATGGACATCGCGCGGGGACGGAAGCCATTCATCAAATTCTTGGAATGGGGAGTGCTATTGAGTGGCTCATTGACCATGCCCAAGCGCATCACGAGCATTTGATTGCCATGCGTGAAGCTTTCCTTAAGGGAGCTGAGGAGCGTGATTTAACACTTGAGATTAACGGCCCTAAAACGCCGGAACTTCCCCACATTTTGAGCGTTTACTGGCCGGGACACGAGAGCTGTGACGTGTTGGATTATCTCAATGCCCAAGACGTCTTCATCTCAGCGGGGTCAGCATGCAATGCCTGCAGTATTTCGCCAAGTCGCGTTTTAGTGGATATGTATGGGATGGATAGTCCACGTGTGAGTGAGACATTACGTATTTCTTTTGGCTGGCCAACGACCACGGCGGACATTGAACGCCTGCTCGATTTGATGGTGGCCTATGATCGCCAAGGCAATTAAAAATAGGGCGACGACTGATAGTAGCCTATGACCACTAAGGCAATTAAAAGCGAGGCAAGCCAGCGATTAATGATAAGGCATCAACAAAATAAGGAGCGTAGCGTTAGAATTTAGTGAAAAAGCACTAATTTTGTCCGAATTTAATTTTCAGTCTTGACGAACTTGGCATTTATGCGTACACTGAAACTACTTTGGGGGAAGGAGGAATTCTCATGTCACATTTAACCAGTACAAACTTCAGTGGGGATTCCCGTTCCCTACGTTATTACCGTGGCTATTATGGATAGCGTTTGCCCATTATGATCAACCATCATGGACAAGCGCTCTTTGGCGTTACAATCCATGATGGCTACGGTAAAAAGACCTTAGCCAAATCCGGAATCATTCTGGCAGGCTGGGGATCCACAAACAAGGCTCGCTTAGCGTGATTTCGCTAGGCGGGTCTTTTTTTGTGGGCAAAAAGGCGATGACGGCAGTGTGAATAGAAAGGGTGATGAAGATGAAAAGAAAAACGTGGCGATATGTCGGGATAGCGCTAGTAACGATGGGATTGCTGACGGTAGCGTTACGGATGGATCAACCTCAACAAAAATCACTAGAAATTGGCATTATTCAGCTGATTGAACAAGAGCCACTCGACAAGGTGCGCACGGGATTTATTGATAAGTTACAACAAGAAGGCTACCAAGAAGGGAAAAATCTCCACATTCGTTATCGTAATGCGAATGGGGATCAGGCAAACCTCACCAGCATTGCCCAGCAATTTATTGGACGTCACACGCTCAACTTAGCGATCACGACCGTGGCAGCGCAGGCAATGTTGCAGTCAGACCAACAGACACCATTGATTTTTTCACCGATTACCGACCCCAAACAGGCAAAATTGGTGAAGGCATGGGACCATCCCCAAACCAATGCGACAGGAACGAGTGACCAGGTACCGATGGATCAACTGCTCAATCATTTTCAAGCAGCTTTCCCTAAAATGCGACGTCTCGGCATGATCTACAATGCCAGTGAAGCCAATTCTAAAGGGCAATTTGAGCGCCTCAAGGAAGAGGGAGCGAAGCGGGGACTTTCGGTGGTGGGACAAACGATCGCTAATACCAATGATGTCGCCACGGCAATTAAGAGTCTAGCGTTAAAGGTCGATGGGATGGTGTTGCCCACTGATAATACGATCACGTCTGCCATTCCGATTATCGCTGCAACTGTCAAAGAAACCAATATTCCGGTGATGGGAAGTGACGCGGCCCAACTGGAAGCGTGTGTGGCAACATATGGGGTAGATTACTACACCCTGGGACGTCAAGCAGGACGGATGGCTACCCAGATCCTTCGTGGTCAAAAAAGCCCTAATGATCTTCCCGTTGAAACAGCCAAGCGGTTTGAATTAACGCTCAATCCTGCGTTTGCAGAGCAACTCCATGTCACCCAAGCAGATTTCGAGGAGGGAAAATAATGGGACAGTTTTTACTCTTTAGTGTGGGCACAGGACTCATGTGGGCTATCTTAGCCATTGGGATTTACCTGGCTTTTCGTATTTTAGATGTTGCAGATATGACGGCAGAAGGGGCCTATCCACTCGGTGCAGCGGTGAGTGCCGTGGCAATTCTCAGCGGATTCCCAGCGTGGTTAGGTGCAGTGTTTGGCTTTATGGCAGGCCTCCTTGCCGGCTATGTAACCGGTTTTCTGCAGACAAAAATGAAAATTCCTGGATTGATTGCAGGTATTTTGTCGATGACAGCACTTTACTCCATCAATTTGCGCATCATGGGGCAGGCGAACCTCTCATTATTGGGAGAAGAGACGCTTTCAAAACAGCTCGCCACATGGCAGATACCGACTGCTTGGGTGCCTCTAGTCATCGGAGGCGTGGCTATTGTGCTAGTGATTAGTATTTTGGTGGGATTCATGTACACCGAATTGGGATTAAACCTGCGAGCGACTGGGGATAATCCGACCATGGCAGAGGCAAATGGCATCCCGGTTGAGCGGATGAAGCGCGTGGGGCTAGCGATTTCTTCAGGGTGCACGAGTTTAGCGGGTGCATTATTGTCGCAGACGAATGGCTATGCAGATATTAGCATGGGAACGGGGGTATTAGTCATTGGGTTGGCAGCAATTTTTATTGCCGAAGTCCTATTCCAAAATCTAACATTTGGTCAACGCTTGGTGACGATTGCGCTCGGTGCAGTGATTTATCGTGTGCTGATCGACCTACTCATGCGGCAAGAGCTGATTGTAATTGAACCGAGCGATGTTAAACTACTCTCAGCCATTGCCTTGGTACTGATTCTCTGGTTACCATCCTACTTGAAGCAACACCAACTTAAGAAAGGAGTCTAAGCTATGCCAAAATTAGTCTTAAAACAACTCAATAAAGTGTTTAACCAAGGGACGATTAATGAAACCCAGGTGACCAATAATTTCTCCCTCAGCCTGCAACGCGGAGAGTTTGTGAGCATCATTGGTAGTAATGGCGCAGGCAAATCGACCTTGATGAACTTGATTGCTGGCAAACTTTTTCCAACGAGTGGCACCATCACTTTGAATAATGCTGACATTACCGCCGTCCCTGCGTCCAAACGTGCCACAGATATTAGTCGGGTGTTTCAAGATCCGCGCCTGGGGAGTGCTGATAACTTATCCATTGAGGAAAATCTGGCTGTGGCAGAGCGGCGTGGGCAATCTGCTGGATTTCGCTGGGGATTAAGCAAGCAAAAACGGCAAATTTTTCGCGATCAATTAGCCCAGCTCTCAGTAGGATTGGAAGAGCGCTTAAATGTACCAGCAGCGGCTTTATCAGGAGGGCAACGACAGGCGTTAACGCTGCTGATGGCCACCCTGCATACTCCGGAAGTCCTATTACTCGACGAACATACCGCAGCCCTTGACCCAGCGATGAGTGAACGCATCATGACGCTCACTGATAAAATTGTCACTAAGAATGCGATCACCACCCTAATGATCACACATAATATGCAGGATGCGATTCATTATGGCAATCGGCTGATTATGTTACATCACGGACAAAAAGTACTCGATGTATCCGGGGAGGAGAAACAATCACTCACGGTAGAACGCTTGACCGAGCGCTTTGAAAAAGAAATGGGCGAATCATTAACGGATGATGAGTTGCTTTTGAGGTAGTAGGAGGGCATTCCTCCACCCAGGTGACTTGTAAAATAAAACGGAACAGATTTATATGCAAAAAAACTCATAGCTC
>JAUMZL010000006.1 GCA_030528155.1 Aerococcus sp. | reverse complement strand
ATTTATCTTTGTTGGCATCTAAGGTCGCCATCACTTCCGTACGTTTGGCTTCAAGCACTTTGTCGGCTTCCGCGTCTTTGATCGCTTCAGCCAGTGCTTTTTCGATCTGACCTAACGCGTCCACGCTGTCCGCTTTTGCGATTTGGTCTTTGAAGGACGCGTAAACATCGTCTGCCAATTTATCTTTGTTGGCATCTAAGGTCGCCATCACTTCCGTACGTTTGGCTTCAAGGTCATCTGGCTTAACATCTGGGTTAGCGGCAGCCTTGAGGGCAGCCATCAATTCCTCCATGACTTCTGGGGTAATGACGCCCAAATGATTGAGTTTCTGATAACTTCCCAATAGCGCTTTGAAGGTGTCTTCTGGAACGGATCCCTGTAGTTTCTTGAACAATTGTGCTAATGGCGTCTGGTCAACCGCAGCACTTGGCTCATCATTATTGATCAGCATTTGAATCTCTGCGGCAGAGATAAAGGTATCCGGCGTGTCCCCATAAGTATGCAACACATGCAGAACGATCGATTTAGCGGTGATTGGTTGATCGAATTTAATGGTCTTCACTGCCCCATCATTCGCCCAGTCTTTGAAATCAAAGGTGTATTCCTTACCGTCTTGATCGGTTACGACGAAGGTTCCTGCTTGAATACGCCCGTTCTTTCCGTCCTGACGTGGCACGTAGTTGATGCCGTTGATAACAGTTGGCGTCTTCAACGTCATTTCAGCCGGCACTTTCATCCCGGAACCATTATAGTGGCTGTGCCAAATGGTGCTGGTATTGCCATCGAACGCATTCGCAAAGGCTTCAGAAGCAGAGTTTTGGTCTGCTTTCAGGGAAGCAAAGTCATCACTCGTTAAATTCGTCTTGATTTCTTGTAAGCCTTGTAAGGAGTCTTGGACAGTCGCAACCAACGCTTTGGCTTGATCAACGGTCATGTTCGCTGTGTCAGCTTTGAGTAGGTTGATGACGGCATTTTGGTAAGCGCGTCCACTCGCTTCCGTGTAGAGGCTTGGATCGATCGGTTGCAACTGATTGATCGCATTTTGAACGATCACTTCTGCATCCAAGTCAATCGTTTCGATCGTCAAATTATCCATGATAAAGTCACGATAAGAACGGAAGTTGGATTCTTTATCAGAGGTGCCTTCCGTATCTGCTGGTCTGGAGGTTGACGCAATCCCAATCCACGTGTTGCCTGAGTCATCCGCAATAATGACAAATTCCGCATGACCAACATTCGATTGATCGCCTGACCAGGTCTTGCCTAATGGCGTCAATTTAATGTCTTGGTTAGCTACTCCTGTGCCTACTTGGTAGGTATGATCACCATACGCAAAAGCATAAGTGCCTTCCCCACCAGATTCATAATCGAAGGAAACTTTGTAGGCTTTGCCTGGTTCGAAGCGGAAGGTGGATGGAATGGTTTGGTAGAGCAATTTGTTCTTTTGAACCAATCCATTAGTCTTCAATGACCAGTTGCCTTCAATCACGTCATCAATCCGCTTATTGTTCCACCCGGCTTGCGTGTATGGCTCATGTTTTTCTGACAAGTGCTGACGGTTGTCTTCCACCCCTTCAACATCGCTGATCACAAATGGGAAGATCCCTTGACCAACATTTTCAAAGGTTTGTTTGAAGTGACCGGATTCTGCCTCTGTTGTTGGCGTATCATGTTTTCCATTGAACATCTTCGAATCATTTTCAAAGACACGAATTTCATCGAAGTAAGTCTTACCAACGCCCTTGTCACGACTGAGTGTCAAGACTACGTGGTCTACATTTGCGCCCGTGGTGAAGTAAACGTACATGTTTTGGAAGTAACTGGTACCATCAACGGTTGCATTCTTGGCTAGGGTGTTGTGGGCATAGGCTTTGATGAAGTTTTGCGCCATCGAACGGTTGGTGTAGTTGGATAATACCTTTTCACCTGTGTCGATGGTTAAGCGTGCCGCAGCATCACTGCGAGAGTCAACTCCCACATAAACGGCGTAGGTGGTGTTTGGTTTCAAGTCCGTTAAGGTTTGCGAAATCGTCACCGTTTCATTATTATCACCGACTGCGAGCATTGGGTTATCCCCTTCGGAACGTTCAATGTCTACACTAGCGGTGTCACCTTTAATATCCCAATGATCCAAAGACCCGCTGTTGAAGCCCTGGTCATAGATATGCATCCCTTCGCTCCAATCCACGTCCGCGGTAGTGTCTTGTTTGGTGAGGTGGATAACATAAGCCGTATTAGCCGCCAAATCGAGCGTCAAGGTCGTGCCATTAAGTGTAATGGCTTGTTCATCCGTCTTGCCGAGGTCGGTCAAGCGGTAAACATAAACGGTCTTACCTGCCATATCATCACTCATGGTCCAGGTCGTCTTGCCTGCTACCTTGTTGTAGTAGTAGTACTTGTCATTGTCGAGCTTCTTACCATCTGCGCTCCAGCTCCATGGCAATAAATAACTGTCCCCACTGAGGATGACACGCCCATCCAGTTTGATGGTCCGTTGTTTAAAGCCTGGATTATTGATATCCATCGAATTCCGGGTGATTTCGAGCGTATGCCCTTCATCATCTTGGAGCACAATGCGTTTATCCGGTGCGTACTTATAGGTTTGCCCATTATCGCTCATCTGAACAGGGTCGCCTTTTTCCCATTTCACGACTTTGAAATGCTGAATGAATTTGCTTGGCACGTTCACTTCGAATAGGTTTTGCATGTAGTCGGCATAATTACTGCGTCCTTGCCAACCTTCGAAGTCTTTCATGGAGTAGCCACCCAATAATGGATAGTAAGCTGCCCCACCATATTGTGGATAATTGGCTACCCAGGAGTCTTTTTGGTGGTTGCGGATAAAGCGCGTAATATCACTGTTGATCCCTTTGAGTGTGTAGCCACCGTAAGTCAGATCGGCTGCCCAGTGTTGGAAGGTGGAGTCATATTCACCAGCGTACCCCCATTCAAAGGCCGCGCGGTAACCTAAGTCGTTCAATTCTTTGGCAAGTTCATGCGTCATCCAAGCCCCATTATCACCAGATTGGCCGTTGCCCCAAACATCAACGTAGATGAAGTCGAGTTTGTCGCCGACTAATTTATACAAGTCTTCAAACCGTTCAAAACGTCCATGTCCTAAGTCATAAGCGGCATTGATATTAATCCCTTGATCAAGCCAGTTCCAACCGTAATTGAACGTCCCATCCGGATTCTTCAATAAGCGATCTGGATCGAAGTATTGGGATTCTGGATAAGTTTCCGAAGCGTTGACGTGAATCCCTAATTGGGCGCCATATTTTTGCCCGATTTCCATCAATTTCAGGAAGTCTTCCAAACCACCCATGCGCTCCCCAATGTTTGCGTAGTCCAAGTGTCCGGAGTCGTGCCCTTCACTACCGTAACCTTTCAAGAGAATAGATTGGCCGAGACCATCCGTGTTCAACCAAATCTTCTTGAGATTATCTCCTGTTTCTAGGAATGGGTTCTGAGCTTGCGAACCAAAGTTCATCGCAATCCGGTATGCCACCAAATCAGGCACTGATTCCCAACCGAGTGGATTATTCATAATGCCACGATATTTAATCGCACCATCCTGCCAATCTACCACATTATCGTTGTTTTCATCTTCAGCAAAAACAACAGCGGCTTCTGGCAATTCCCAAGTACGTTCAGCATAGACGAGTCCTTGATACTGCAATTGATACAAGAATGGCAAGCTCGCAATACCAACTTGATTGTCATGACCTACTGTTTGTTTGGAAACGTTCAAACGCGCATAATCTAATGCACCCCCTGCTTGCGAGTTTGACCACACTCCAGCGGCTAATTGACCATTTGACACGAACCCGTACATGTAACCACCAGTCGGATCGCCATCTGTCATTGGGTTGTCCACATTGAAATGTTTATCCCCGTTAACGTGGGTGTTCGTGGACATTTTTGCCCCATCAAACTTGGCATTGTCATCAGCGGAGCTTACAGCAACCAGGTAGTTACCTGGAAATTCGATCGATTGTACCAATTTCGTTGGATCATCAATCATCGCTCCTGGCGTGATCTTGTTATGGTTAGTGATGTTCGTTACTTTGAAGCGAACGGCCTGTTTGTCCAAATCAACAATCAAGCGGACGGTAATGGTGGCATTGAGTTTGGATTCACCCGTGCCTACCACATCCATCACATATTCCATCGTATTAGCATCAATTTTCGTTGCTTTAACGGTTGGTTTGATGGATTGGCCGTTGATTTTGACAGTATCGAGCTTGTTCACCTGTCCGAGCAAGGTCTTACCGTTGAAGGTATAAGCTTTGATACGTGGGAAAGCAGAGTCGATAATCGCACTCAGTTGTTCATTCCCAATGCGCACGTACGTCACATCTTGATCATTAGCTTCTGGCCCCACATCTGGCTCTTGTCCCTTATCAGGCGCAACATTGTCTTGGTTTTGATGTTCAATTTCAATGATCGTGCGCTCATTATTGAAGGAGCCGAGTTTCAGATAAATATCAGGATGCCCTTTAATCAAGTCCATGATGTCTTTTGGTACGTTATAGGTACTGAAAACTTGCTTTCCATTGTTAGACGCATTCAATTGTCCATCAGATTTCAATGATACTAATAGATGGTTCACTTCGCCTTTGAGAGGTGCCGGGATACGCGAGGTGCTGAGGTACTGACCACCATCACCGTTCTTCCATTCCCAGAACCAGCCGACTTTATCGTAACCAACAAATAAGTTATGCGTGGCATCTTGGTAGCCAAGATAAATACCAAACCGGGATTGATCTTTTTCCGATAAATCGGTGAAGGTAATATCAGTGGTTGCTTGCCCTTGTTCATCAACCTTCCATCCATCCTTACCGAACAAGGCAGGATGAGTGACGTTGTCATTGTCCTTGGTGGATTCTAAGTGGTTGTAACGTTTCCCATCATGTTCAACGACAGAAATGGTCCCTTTATCTGATTTTTGGGTGTAGTCGGGTGCAACTTCTGTTTTATCCGCAGGGTCGTCCTTATCGGTTTCGGTAGCTTTATCCGTTGCTGTGGTTTTGTCCGTAATCGCGTTCTTATCCGTTGCCGTTTCCTCAGCCGATGTCTCGTCTGTCCCAGCATCACGGTCTGTTCCTGACACTGGTGTTTCTTCTGCATCTACCTTTTCACCGGCTGCTTTAGCGCCAACCGTTGCTTCGGCATCACGAATCGCTTGGTGGGTCGATTGATCTGTTGAACGTAAAAAGGCTTCCACTTGCTCATCAGAATGAACCGCTTCATCCTTCACTTGCGCTGCTGCGCCGGTTGGTGAGACCTCGGCTGCTTTGGCGGTATCGATCGACTGACCAAACATTAACAATGAGCCAACTAGTACTGAGGCAACCCCCAAATTCAAACGTTTGATGGCAAAGCGTTGTTTGCGTTCGCTCATTTTGTATTTGAGTTGTTGCTGGTTATTCTTTCCTAACAACTGCACTTCCTCCTTCATTAACAAAACACCGTCCACGAGTCGGTGTTCTAAACTGACCATACCAAAACCGCTCTCCACTCACTGCCTACGTTCGATCACCTCGATCCTCACATTCAGTCTGGGCGCTCCATCCCTCAATGTTCCGCATAGGCAGTCACTTTTCGACGGTTTATTATATTAATATAGGATAATCGTATTATAGCGCGTCTATAAAACGCTTTCAACATTTTCCATTTTTCTTTTTTCACGTGTAAACAATAAGAGAATAGTCAAAAGCAACGGACATAAATGAATACCCCGCTGCTTTATTAAAAAAATTAAATTTTACTGAATGCAAAATTCACTAGCGATTGTTTATTTTCCGTACAGTTGAGGTCCCAACATCATCATATACCAAGCATGTTAGTGGCTTAACGTTGAATGGTATACCGATCGTGTGGCATGTCTATCCCTTTATAGTGCTTTACCCATTGATCGCTCTTCGTCATACCTACTCGCAATGCCACGCGCTGTGAGGCAAAATTAGTTGTGCGAATGATTGAGCAAACCTCATGAGCTGCCAGCGTCTCGAAGGCATACGCTTTACAGGCGATGGCTGCTTCGGTAGCGTAGCCATGGTGCCAGTAAGAACGATTAAACAAGTAGCCAATTTCTAACACTTCACTCTCCTGCCGAGGTTGCCAGGTCAACCCGCATTGTCCGATCAACCGCTCCTCTTCCTTCAATATTACTGCCCACAAGCCCATTCCCCACTCTTCATAGCGGACGAGTTGGCGATCCAACCATTCGCTAACCTCTGCTTTGGTAAATGCGCCTTCATAAGCTGTCATTGTTTCATCATCTTGCAGAATGGTGCATAGTGCTGAAAAATCTCGTGCTTCCAATTGGCGCAGATAAAGCCGTTTTGTTTCAATAATCACTTTTTCCTTACTTTTCATTCTTTGCTTCCCTCTAAGTCGACACCACAGTCCAAAGACACTATAAGTTATCTCGTAATAGACGTAAAAACGACCTAACGCTAAAACGTTAGATCGCTTTGGGTTATGCTATTCCTTTGTATCAGCCGGCATTTCTTCAATGTATACCCCATTTTCACCGTCAATAGCCGCAACAAGCACCTGCACGCGTTCTTTATGTGAGGAGGGAATATTTTTTCCTACAATATCAGCACGAATCGGCAGTTCACGGTGCCCGCGGTCGATCAACGTCATCAAGGATATCTTACTTGGGCGCCCATAATCGACCAGAGCGTCCATCGCTGAACGAATGGTTCGTCCCGTCATCAACACATCATCGACTAAAAAAACGTGCTTGCCACTCACATCAAAAGGTAGGTCGGATGCCGCCTTAGACGATTGGATCGATTGGGGGTCGCTTTGATCATCACGATATCCTCTCACATCGAGAAATCCCAATGGCACATCGACGGCCTCTAATTCCCATAAACGGCGATGAATCCATTCAGCTAAACTTTCTCCCCGCGTTTTAATTCCTACAATGGCTAAATTATCTGTTCCTTGATTGCGCTCAATCATTTCATACGTCATGCGCGTCAATGCACGCTTCATATCATTTTCACTGAGCAATTGATTACGAGCCATTACTAATCCCCTTTCTACTCATTCACTGTGATTTATTGGCTAAGCTCTATTTTAGCATGAGTTCCCATCCTACGCAGGTTTTCAATGGCCCATGCCCACTTTTTCCTATATTTTAGTCTTACTTTTTCTTTTGACTACACAGGTTAAATAGACGTAACAACTGGCTAGGTGACCCCTTTGAAAGATCAGCACTCGATCTGTAACCGTTTTCTTAAAACTTCACAAACTTCAATGACTTTTTTTGAGCGATTATATGGCTTTTACCCCCTATTCTTGATGATTTTGTGCTATGATTGGAACATTAGTAGGTAGTTACATTCAGCAATATTCACACTGGATTTTGATTATTTATCAAACAAACAACCAAGTTGTTGTTCAGTAACTCACTGTGGGTGGATAGTTTCCCTGAACGGTTCGTGATTGTTCGTCATAGTCCTATGATTTGGAGGGTTGGACATGCAGATTTTTTTTAGTCACAAAGCCATCGATAAATTAAAAGAACTCGGAATGTTTCACAATATGATCCTACTGACCTCAAATGAAGTAGAAAATGGATCGCCACACGCGTTTGATCAAGTGGTGTTGAGAACGAATGAAGCGGACGACGCATTGCCGCAGTACTCGCACAAATTCGAAACGCACGTGGGGCCCCTCTATGCTTCGGATGATGCGACAAAATTGTTTGGTACCGATAACCGTATTGATTTTGATGAATTTCGTCAAGTTTTCGTGTTCTTGCGCGATGGTCAAATGATTGACGACAATTTGTATCTACAAAACAAGAGCTAATGCTATCAGTTGAGGCACTGATAACATCAGCTAAGCAAGCTTTCCATTAAGGAGAGCTTTTTTATTGATGAGATTGACTACCAGTTGGGGTTCACTAGAGAAATTGTTATAATTGGAGCGTTAATCATTCTAGCGAGTATTGCTACAAAAGTATGAGTCTCTGCTGTCAATGGAGTAGCAATAATTGGAGACTAATAGCATCACTACGAAAGTGAGGAGTTACGATGAATCCAGCTGATTTTCATCAGTTCTATCAAAAGACAACCGCTGAACGCCAAACCATTCTCCAGCAGAATGGATTATTAACTGCCGAACAGCTGAAAACACTGACAACGCCGAGTGCGCTGAGTGAATCTACTGCCAATGCGATGATTGAAAATACTATTGGTACCTACAGCTTACCATTGGGGGTAGCTACTCAATTTCTCATTGATGGTGTCCCTTATATCGTCCCCATGGCGATCGAAGAACCTAGTGTGATTGCCGCCGCCTCTAATGGCGCCCGTATGGCACAGAGCGGCGGTGGGTTCACTACCGAAATTTTGTCGCGTCAGATGATCGGTGAGATTGCTTTTACCATGGTGGATCGCATTACCTTACCACTTCTTATCGATTGGATCGATCGTCATCAAACTGACCTGCTCACTATCGCCAATCAAGCGCATCCCTCCCTCGTGAAACGAGGCGGTGGCGCTCGAAAAATTTGGCACAATGCCTTTCCTACCATGGCAGAGGCTGAATTCTTAGTTATCTATTTGAGTGTCGATACTAAAGAAGCAATGGGCGCTAATATGATGAATACCATGCTGGAAGCCGTTAAAACAGCCATCACTGCGCAATTTGCGCATGAATTTCCTGACAGCGCACCTGAGCCACTGATGGCAATCCTCAGTAACTATGCAACAGCAAGTGTCGCAAAGGCCACTACAGCGATTCCCTTCTCCGCGCTAGCCAAAGACGGCTCTGGAGAAAAGGTCGCCACGCGCATTGCCAAAGCGAGCCGCTTAGCGCTATTCGATCCTTACCGTGCCGCTACCCATAACAAAGGCATTATGAACGGCGTTGATGCTGTAGTCATGGCCAGTGGGAACGACTGGCGCGCCATCGAGGCTGGGGCGCATGCTTATGCCACCAGAAATGGCCATTACCAATCCCTCTCCACCTGGCAAGTTGATGTTCGGAAACAACAACTCATAGGGACACTCGCTTTGCCATTACCTGTGGGCACAGTGGGCGGATCCATTGCTATCCACCCTACCGCTCAGATCGCCCAGGCTCTACTGCAACATCCTGATGCCAAACAATTAATGCGCATCATCGCCAGCGTCAGCTTGGCTCAGAACTTAGCCGCTCTTAAAGCGTTGGTTACAGAGGGTATTCAACAGGGACATATGGCCCTCCAAGCACGCTCCCAAGCCCTGCAAGCTGGTGCTACCCAAACAGAAGTTGATCAGGTCGTCAACCAGCTCGTCGACACGCACGATTTTTCCCTAAAGAACGCGACTACCATCCTTGCCAAGTTGCGCCAAGTGAAAGACTAACCTTCACCTAACTCACTTATTTTTTAATAATCCCCTTAAAAATAGCCGCACGCTTAACGCTAGCATGCGGCTATTTTTCATCAGTTAATCAGCAGATTTACCGTATAAACGTTTATGTTGATCGAATCCTAACAGTCGGAAATCATTACTATCATTATTTGGTGCATAGTGAACGGTTTCGCCATTCGTTGGCCAGTCCAAAGTAAACATTGCTTCATATTCTGCCACACTCAAACGCTGACGGTCAGCTAACATGGCTTCCATGCCGATCTTGTCCAATTGGTATCGGTATCCTTCAACCAGCGTCATCGAATAACACTCGCTCACGGCTCCAGACCCGTAGCTGTACATGCCGATCGTATCCCCGCCAGACAGTGTCTCATCATTAGCCAATAGACTGATCAGGCTCAAATAAAGCGAGCCGGTATAAATATTACCGACCTGACGATTGTATGTACGGCTGGCTTCCAGTGACTCCCACAACGAGGCAGCAGTTTCTTCGCTGACAGTATTCACTTCTAACAAGTGACGCAGACCTTTCACCCCCATCTTGGTATATGGCAAGTGGAACGCCATCGCAGCAAAATCAGCGAGTTCATGTCCACTCTGGGTGCAGTATTCTGCGAACGTTTGTTGCAGCTGATCGAGGTATTGCTCGTTGGAGTAGTGCCCATCAACATAGGCCGTATCGGTATAGTTAGGGCGCCAGAAATCCATAATGTCACGCGTTAATGCCACAGAATCACTGTGAACAGTCGCAATGCGCGGATGCGTACTGATCAACATCGCAACTGCCCCAGCACCTTGTGTCACCTCCCCAGCAGTATTGAGGCCGTAACGAGCAATATCAGCAGTGACAACTAAGGCTTTCTTTTCCGGATGCAAGCGCACATGATCGACAGCTGCATGGAGGGCAAACGTCCCACTGTAGCACGCTTCTTTGACTTCCACGCTCTTGGCATAGGGTTGAATGCCTAGCAAATGATGCAGATAAATGGCGCCGGCTTTGGATTGGTCGATCCCACTCTCCGTAGCCAAAATCACCAAATCGATAGCCTGACGATCCGCATCTGTCAACAGTTTATCTGCTGCATTGGCCGCTAATGTCACTGCGTCCTGTGTCTTCGGCGATACCGCCATCACTTCCTGACCCAGTCCTTTTTGAAATTTAGCAGGGTCCACGCCACGCGCTGCGGCTAAGTCCGCCATGTCTAAGGCATAACCCGGTGTATAAAAGGATAATTTATCAATCCCTACGTTCACGCTTTCATCGCTCCTTCTCGATGCCTCACGCATCGTTCGTTATCATTCGCGTATTGTAGCACATCTCATGTTTTAAAGAATCATCCTAGCTTAAACCTTAGGGAAAACACAAACACCTGCCCATAAAAAACGATGAACGGTTTCGAAGCAGATGGGATGTCACTAGCGCCCACTTCAAATCGTTCATCGCTTTTCGTTACTTTTCATTAAAATCTATCGGCTGTTAGCCTCGTCACTGGATATTCGCTATCCAAATCTCCTTACGCATTCAACGGTTTATCCGTCGTCCAGTAAGTTTCCCCTTCACTGGCGAGCAGGACATTTTCGATCATATTGAGGAATAATCCCGTTTCAACCACACCGACCATGTGAATCAATTCGTCGTGTAAGGTATGTGGGTCCTCAATTTGTTCCAAATGCAGGTCGAGAATATAATTATCGTTGTCCGTGTGGAAGCGTTCACCCGATGCCAACAAGCGCCATTCTGGGCGATACCCCTTTTCTTGCAAGCGTTTCTTCAATAGTTCGCTCCCATTTTTGATCACTTCGATAGGTAATGGGAAAGCCCCCAATTTTTCCACATGCTTGCGTTCTTCTGCCATCCAAATGACACGTTCACTGTTTACGGCAACGATCTTTTCTTCCAGCAGGCAGCCACCGCCCCCTTTAATGCCGTTCATTTCATCTGTAAATTCGTCCACGCCATCAATGGTTAAGTCAAGTGGGCCCACTTCATTGAGCGCCTCGATTTTCAGCCCCAATGATTCGGCTAGTGTTTTTGATTCTTCCGATGTAGCCACTAAACGCAACGCGAGGTTCTCTGCTTTTACTCGTTCTGCCAGTGCCTCAATGAAGAAACGGGCAGTTGACCCAGAGCCAATGCCGACTTTCATCCCATCTTTCACTAATGTCGCTGCTTGGCGTCCTACTTTTTCCTTGTCTTCCATCGTTATCCTCCTCAACTGAATGGTCATCTACTCTGCTCCTATTCTACCAATAGTCGCCGGATGAGCGCAAACACTAACAGGTGGACGGGATAAATCCAATACCACCAGTGCCCATTGCCCTTGCCACGTTGGCCATTGTAGTAGCACGTCAAGAAAAAGCTCACTAAAACGGTTGGTCCTTCCCATAAACAAAGTAAGCTCCCCCATAAACTTTCCAGATAACGACGATCATGAAGAACATAGAGGATAATCACGAGTCCTATCCCAAAAGACTGGTAATCGGTATGTAACCCCTCTGCTAACAACCCTATTCCCATAACACCCATAAACCCCAAAAACGGGTTGTTTTGGCGATAATCATCTACTAGCCATAATGCCCCCAGTGCCAAAAATAAGGTGAAAAAGACATTTTGACTGATCAGATCAAACCAAGATTGATGCAACGCTAAGTCATAAGGAATCTCAGAGACCAGCCCTAATGATAGTAACCTAATGGCGTAGCGTTTACGATTGTGCGTATGGAGAAACCCCTCTACCAATAAGAAAGCAAACAGTGGAAAAGCTATCCGCCCAATCAGCCGCATGATGAGATAAGGCAGTGGGAGTAAACTCCCACCCCATAAGCTCGTCTGGGTGAGTGACACATTAGGCCACAACACTATCGCGAAATGATCCACCAACATCGTCATCATCGCAATTACTTTGAGCGTCATCCCCGTGATCGGTGTATTGGGAAAAGTCCGCATCTGTGGCAGTGAAGATGAAGATAGTAATGATTTTGTCACTTTTATCTCTCCTTCATTCCTTTGATGCTTCATTGTAGCTAAATTTCTTCCTTATAGAAAGAGGGAGATGATCGCTCAGCTGGAGCGCTCTCTCCCTCTAAATGTTGCTTTCTGCTCATTATTTCATTTGTATAGTGAGCGGGCGTTCTTTCAATTATTTGGCTACTGGGTTGTCAGCGGTTAATTCCACTTCGTTCCAGTTCGTAGAAGTCGTTTCATCACGTGACCAGTTGAAATGTTTCACCCGGTTGTTGATTGGCATTACTTCTTCAGAGTAACGTAATGGAATGGCTGGTGCTTCATCCATCATGTATTCTTGCCATTCTTTGTATTGTTCCACTTGGTACGCACGGTCGTCATAAGCTTTGTCATCTTGCATCTTCGCTAACAGTTCTTGGTTCTTGTCAGAAGTCCAACGTGTGTAGTTCCAAGAGTTTTGTCCGTAAAGATTGCCAGGCCATGGGTTCGTCCCTAAGCCCCAACCACCAACAAAAATGTCGATCGCTTCGTCGTCGCTTTGAACGCGGTCATAGAAGTTCTGGAATTCTTGCAGACGGTTGTCTACCAATTGAACATCCAAACCGATTTGCTTGAAGGCTTGTAAGTAGTATTGAGCAATTGGTTCAGCTGTTTCACCACCAGACATCGCTGCCATGTTGATTTTCAACTTGCTGCCGTCTGGTTTTTCAACCAAGCCGTCATTGTCAGTATCCTTATACCCAGCGTCAGCGAGCAATTTCTTCGCTTTTTCCGGGTCATAGTGGTAGCCCTTCATACTGCTGTCGTGCAGATCTCCAAACAATGGATGGATCAAGGATGTGGCTTGCCAGGAGAGACCATGGCTGAATTTCGTCCCAATCGCATCATTGTCGATCGCGTAACCCATCGCTTGACGCAAGGATTTATCCGCCATTTTGGCTTTGTCATCTGGTACAATTTTCGCTTGTTTAGCATCCCATTTCCCTAACTTAAAGCCAAGGTAGCTGTAGCTTTGAGCGCTACGCGTAGCCATTTGGTAGCCAGCAATATCTTTATAGGTATCGTAGGAGCTGGTTGGCATGCCTAACACAAGGTCATATTGATGATTTTGCAACGCAGAAACAATGTTTGAAGATGGTACCCGGGTCAGTTGGATCTTGTCAATCTTCGGTTTACCTTCATAGTAGTATTCATTGGCTTCGTATTCTACCGATTCCCCGTTAACCACTTTGGTTACACGGAATGGCCCATAAGCCACTGGATTTTTCCGCAAAGCATCGCTCGCTTCGATGTCTTTCACTGGGATTTTTTCTAATACATGTTTTGGTTCAAGGTAACTCCAAATGCCGCCTTCCCCATATTTCAGACCAATTTCAACGTTTTTGAGGTGGAATTTAACGGTCTTGTTATCCACTTTTTCAATCCCAGAAATGTGATCAGCTTTACCTTCGTGGTATTCTTTCATTCCTTCGACGTTTTCAAATTCAGAGCTATAGCGGGTTCCCGAGTAGTCTGGGTTACCGATCAATTCTTGACTGAAAATGACGTCATCCGCCGTCACATCTTGACCATCCGACCATTTCAAGTTGTCACGCAGGGTCACCGTTGCTGTTTTGGCGTCTTTATCAACATCCATCTTGGCAGACCCTTTATCAGAGATCATGTTATTATTATCCAATTTGAACATGGATTCATGTGAGAATGACATCAAGTTAGCGTCAAGAGCATCTTGATAGTAAGTCAGACTAAAGATTCCTTGGAATGGGGAATCAGAGACAAGTGCTACCTTTAATGTTCCGCCATTGATGGCATTTCCCTCATTATTGATCTCTTCTTTGATCGGCACAGCCGGTCCGGAAGAGGTATCGCCAGAGTCGCTCGTTTTTTGATCTTTAGAGCCTCCGTTTCCACACCCCGCCATAGCTAGGGTGAGGACGGAAACCATACCAATCATCCACTTTTTCAGTTTCATAGGTCTTCCTCCTTCTCGCTAAAAACAACAGCCAATAGTTTTAATTTAAAAGCAACCATAGTTAAAGCCTAGCCGAGACGTTGACGCACATCTGCCGCCCGTTTCAATGCTTGACCGACGTAGTTGATCGAAATCATTAAGACTAAGATCAATAGTGATGCGGGTAACCATACCCAAGCGCGGTGTGCCAAGATGTCTGGCGACTGAGCATAAGAGATCAAAGTCCCTAAACTTGGAACAGAGGTCGGTAACCCGAACCCTAAGTAAGTCAACCCTGTTTCAATCCCGATGTTCCCTGCAAAACGCAAAGTTAAGTTAACGATAATCAGCGAACTTAGGTTGGGCATGATTTCGCGGAACATAATTTTCCAGTCCGGCGTCCCCATTGTTTTGGAGGCGCTGACGTAGTCACGTCTTGATTCAGAGAGCGCTCGAGCCCGGATGAGACGCGCGGTCCCAACCCAGTTGAACACGCTCATGATGAGAACGAATGAGAAAACATCGTAATCCCGAATCAAGGTAACAAAGACGATGATGATCATGCTGATCGGCAGAATCATGATAAAATCCACGATACGCATGATGACATTGTCTATCATTTGTCCGTAATACCCCGCAATAATACCGAGGATAATCCCTGCCACCCCGGTAATCAAGGTGATGGAAAACCCGATCGTAATCGAGTTGCGGGCGCCGAGAATCAATTGTCCGAGAATATCACGACCACCAGAATCGGTCCCCAGCCAGTTTTCACTAGATGGTGGCATGTAATATTTCAATAAATCAATCGTTAAGATCTTCTCCTGATTGAGGAAGATCGATACGCTAAAGATTCCCACCAACAAGGCGACGAGAATCGCGAGACAAACAACAGCTCCGCGGTCTTTAGCAAACTCGCGCACGAGCACTCGCCAACCGATCGCATCTTTTGCGCGTACTGGCGCTTGTTCTATTTCTTTTAACACTTCTTCTTGTGGGCTCACTGGTTGTTCATTAATCGTTTTCATTCGATCCACCCCCTATTCAATCCGAATTCGTGGATCGACGATACTCAAAATAATGTCGGAGAGCAATGTCCCGAACAGTACCATGATCCCGGTTAGTAACATCACGGCCAAAACGACAGAGTAGTCACGACTCGTGATCGACTGAATAAAGAGTTGCCCCATGCCTGGGTAGGCAAAGATCTGCTCAATGAAGACAGACCCACCGATCAACCCGGTAATTTCATACCCAAATGAGGAAGCTACTGGCAAAATAGCATTGCGGAAGATGTGTTTCGTATACACTTTTTCTACCGGTACCCCTTTAGAACGTGCTGTTTTTACGTAGTCTTCCTGTTTGGCATCCACAACTTCACTTCTTAGGTATTGAACAATCCCTGTTGTCCCGAGCAACGCATAGGTGATTGCTGGCAGCAACATATGATAGAAGCGATTGGCAACATATTGAATCGTGCCTGGTACCACACCCAGATCAACCGACCCCCCTGTTGGGAACCACCCCATGTTGTAACCAAACAGCCACAAGAACAGCAACCCCAAAACGAAGGTTGGGATAGAGTAGCTGAGGTAGTTATAGAAGGTAACGAAACGATCCAAACGTGACCCGTTGTATCGTCCTGCCAATAACCCCAAAGGCAAGGCCAACATATAAGTCAGAATTAACGACAGAATGGATAGCCAGATGGTGTTTCCAATCCGTTCACCCAGTAATTGAATAACTGGTACCTTAAAGGTAAAACTCTGACCAAAATCGCCATGGAACACGTTTTGGACCCAACGCACATATTGTTGCCACCATGGATCATTCAATCCTAGTTCTGCCCGTAACGCTTCAATCTGAGCGGGATCGGTATTAGGATCAACCTTCCCAGTGAAGGGGTCCCCTGGCATCATTTTCGCAATCATAAAGATCAATACACTTAAGATGATAATCTGCGGAATCATAATGAGAATCCGCCGTACGACTGTTTTCCACATTAGTGATTCCCCCAATCTTGATTTGGATCTAAGGCCACCCAGTGCTCTTTTGAGAGATGGGTCAGATCGTAAGCCCGATCATTCTGGTCATAGTAGAGGGAATGATCCCGCTCACTCTCAATGGCTACCGCTTGTTGGCGTTCAATAATTTCATGACGCAGATGCGGATTGACTTGAGGAATCGCTGCTAATAGGCGTTTGGTGTAGATGTGGAGCGGATTATCGAAAATCTCGCGCCGTACGCCCTGTTCTACGAAACGGCCATGATGCATGATCGCAATATCGTCAGCCATGTGTTCTACTACCCCTAAGTCGTGGCTAATGAACAGGTAGCTGATGTTATATTCATTTTGGATCTGTTTCATAAAGTTCAATACCTGTGCTTGAACGGAAACATCCAGAGCACTCGTCGGTTCATCAGCAATAATCAATTTAGGATTACTTGCCACGGCCCGCGCGACCCCGATCCGTTGGCGTTGTCCACCAGAAAATTCGTGGGGGTATTTGTAGAGTGACCCTTCATTTAAACCAACAATCTCTAGTAATTCGATGATGCGGTTTTTAATTTGCGGTTCAGACAGGCGTTCATCCGCGTAATTAACGATCGGCTCCTTAATCACGTCATAAATGCGTTTCTTCGGATTCAAAGCGGAAGCCGAATCTTGGAAAATCATCTGTACTGAACGGTTGTATTCCTTCATCAATCCCTTACGACCGCGAGCATGTCCAGTCACGTCTTGACCTTCGTAGAGAATTTGTCCCCCCGAGATGCTCTCTAGTCCGACAATGGCACGTCCGATCGTTGTTTTACCGGAACCGGATTCCCCGATCAAGCCGTATGTTTTACCGGCTTCAATGCTCATCGTGACGTCATCTACCGCATAGACCCAGTCTTTAACGGTGTTGAAAAAACCACCACGAATAGGGAAATAAACTTTTAGATTTTTTAGATCGATTACTCCCATAATTATTCACCATCTTTAAATTCAAAATGCTTCCAGCACGTGCAGCGAACCAGATGTCCTGGTGTGACTTCATGCAAGGTTGGGTTTTCTTCGTGTGCGTTCGCTGGTGTCCAAGGAATACGCGGTGCAAACCGACACCCGTGGCGCGGCATATTGCGCAATGATGGTACGGTTCCTTGAATCACATGCAGTTCGTTGCGTTCATCATCATCATCCAAATTCTGCGGAATCGAACGCAATAGCGAACGTGTATAAGGATGGAGCGGATTTTCATAAAGCTCAACGACATCGGCTTCTTCCACCACTTCACCGGCGTACATTACGGCGACGCGGTCAGCCATTTGAGCTACAACGCCCAAGTCATGCGTAATCAGAATAATTCCTGAATTACTCTTGTGTTCGATGTCTTTCATCAAGCGTAAAATTTCCGCCTGAATGATCACATCCAACGCTGTTGTTGGTTCATCCGCAATAATAATATTAGGGTCATTCGCCAGAGCAATCGCGATAACGATCCGCTGCCGCATCCCCCCTGATAATTCATGGGGATATTGGCGGTAGACACGTTCGGGATTGACAATTTGAACGCGATCTAACAATTCAATGACACGGTCATAGCGTTCCTGTTTTGTCTTATCGGAATGGTAGAATAACGCTTCGGCAACTTGATCACCGACGCGCATCAATGGGTTCAAAGACCCCAACGGATCCTGGAAAATCATTCCGATTTCCTTCCCACGAATATCGTTATATTCGTCTTCTGTGTATTCCAATAAATTGCGTCCGTTGTAGAGCACTTCACCGGACAGCCGTGTATTTTGTGGATTATGCAATCCCATTACCGCTGTTGCTAGCGTACTCTTCCCACATCCGGACTCTCCTACGATTGCTAATACTTCATTACGATGCAGTGTCAAAGACACATTATCGACAGCATTGTAGTAATCGTCTCCAAACCGATACGCTGTGTCGAGGTTTTTCACCTCTAATAACTTCTCATGATTCATTGGCGTGACATCCTCTCTTATTCAATGAATCCCGACACATGACGCTGCGTCGCTGAGGAATGTTAAGCTTCCTAACATCCCCGCCGTTTGGCCTTCATCGCTCTCACTCGCTTTTACGAGCTACTTTCATTGACTACACATTCAAGACTTACATCAAGTAATTCTTTTAAAAATTTTCAGACTTTTTAAAGTAGCAAACTGCCCTCTTGCCTTTCTTTCACCGCATTTTTTACCCAGTGATATAGGCAGACAATTTCAAACCTTTGCCTTAAAATTTTTAAATGCCGAACTAAGTAGACTTGTCAGCACTTTGAATGTGATTAAATGATACTTTACACTATCTTAAAAAAGATTTCAACGATACTTTTAAACTTTTTCTAAAAAACTCGACTGATAATCTTGAAAAATGTCGGATCCACCACATTTTCATCGCGATTGCTGTGTTATGATCTGCGCTTTTGTTAAATTAAGGCTAAAAGACACGTCCTAACTCACGATCCTCCTTCAATCGTCTGTACTTAAAGTGACATTTGTCTCCTCCACACACAAATGTTAATTATTTTGACAAATTATTATCAAAAACGCTTAAATCTGATAAACCCTTATTATATCAAGGTTTTCGCCGGTTATTTTGCTTTAATTATACTCATTTTTTTCGATTTTACCACCCCCAACCATTTTTTATTTATTCTCTTATGTCATTTTTTCTATCATAAAGCCAGAGATTCATCTTTTTGCCAATCTAATCATAGGTTTCTCAAGTTTGTGAAAACACTTTCTCCAATTTCCCTTCCCCCGTATTCGTGATATAATTTAGCTAATCTATTAGGAGGAGTGATTGTACATGTCCGTTGATAAATTAACAACGCTGCGCCAGCACTTACAGACTGCTGGTTTGGATTTGATGATCATCAGTGATCCGGCAGCTATTTCTTACTATCTGAACATTGAGTTCGATCCGCTCGAACGCCTCTGGTTGTTCCTCGTCCCAATCGATGGCACACCAACGCTCATTGCGAATGAACTTTTTGTCTTCGACGAACCGAGCGATGTCGATGTCCTATGGGTAAAAGACGGAGATGAACCGCTGGCTTGTTTCAAGGAAACCGGTCTGCTGCCTGAGGACGAACCACGGGCAATTGGTGTAGACAAACGCCTCATTGCCGATCATCTCCTGCCATTGATCGAAGCCTTCCCACAATTTTCCTTCAAAGTTGCCAGTGAACTGGTGGACAATCAGCGTGCTGTGAAGACCGCTGAAGAGCAGGAAAAAATGCGTCTCGCTTCACAGATCAATGACCGCGCGATCGAACGTTTGATCAAGGAAGTCATTCCATATGGGGTCAGTGAATTAGAGGCTTGTGATGAATTATTGCGCATTTATAAAGAAGAAGGCGCTAACCAGGGCTTTAGCTTTGATCCAATCGTTGCATACGGGGCAAATGGGGCTGATCCGCACCATGAAAGTGATGACTCGCGTCCACAATACGGGGATGCCGTTGTTATCGATGTGGGTTGCCGCAATGATTTCTACTGCTCTGATATGACGCGAACCGTTTATTACGGTGAGCCGAGCGAAGAAGCGAAAAAAGTTTACCAAATCACTCTGGAAGCGCAAGAACGTGGCCTCAAAGCGGCTAAAGTGGGTGCGCCACTCTCTAGCGTCGATTTGGCAGGGCGTGATTACATTACCGAACAAGGTTACGGCCAGTACTTCACCCATCGTATCGGCCACTTCATCGGTCGTGAAACACATGAACACGGCGATGTGTCCAGCGTCAACGATACTCTGATTGAGAGCGGAAACTGCTTCTCTGTGGAACCAGGCATCTATCTCCCAGGCAACACGGCTGTGCGGATTGAAGACCTCTTAATCGCTCAACCAGATGGCCCTGAAGTCCTCAACCACTACACGAAAGAACTGCAAATTATCGAACCAAAAACAAAACCTGAATAGTCATTTAAAAAGAGCGGCCCAGCTGATTCACTCGCTGAGCCGCTCTTTTCTTATGTTATTCATGCGTATCGTTTTGGAAAAGGGTTATTTCTCTCGATTTCAGATGACTAGCATCATTTGCCAACACCTGCTATTTAGCTTCTGCAGGCCTGATCAACAGTGACTTCATACGAAGTGACCAGTATTTTCCCATTACGATCTCCGTCTAGTCTGCTTATTTTAGCCAAGAGCCGTTTTCCATCCCTCTTCATAATTTACTGAATATTTTCCAAATCTTTTCCCAATCAGTCAAAGCTTTTTCCCAATCAGTGCGCATCCATTCCCTGCTATTAAGGTTCAGAGAAAGCCAGCACTAACAGACCCATTCAAGTTGCCAGCGCCTCCCTATTAAAGGCAAAAAATCCAGTGCTCAGTTTGATGAATACAAAGCTTTGAATTCTCTTCTACTAAAGACGGGGAAAAATCCCATAGCCATAATGAAAGACTCCACGGAACAAGTCGACAATAACTGGAAACATGATCAGTGCAAGGAGAGCCGCAAATACGACCAATAAAACCAAAGCGACACGCTTCCCGAAGCTATCCGCGTTCGACCAAAACCATTGGCGTTTTTTCTGTTCTTCATAAAAAATTTCCGTAGTATTCAGGCGATTAAGATCGGCGTCAGTGTGCTGTTGGTCGATGGGTTGAAAATCTTCCCGCTTAAATGTCGTTGTTTTCTGCTCCAACACATGTGTCGTTGTTGATTTCTGTTGGCGCTTCTCTCGCTCCAGCTTCTTCAGTTCTTGCCGATAAGTTTCTCGCTTCACACTGTCACCTCCAATACCATGTTGCCTTAAGATTAGCATAAATTTACCATAAATCCTACTAGTAATCAGTGGGACGTTTTTCAATAGTGCTACAATGGCTCATATCATCCTTGAAAGGAGTTTTCTTTTTTCATGCTGACAGGAAAACATCGTTCCACGCGCTGTATTATCAGTAACAGTGCGCTTCAACATAATTATTTAACCATTAAAAATCGTCTTCCCCATCATGCTAAGGTCTGGGCAGTTGTCAAGGCAGATGGGTATGGTCACGGCGCCATTCCCGTTGCCAAAGCGCTTGATGCGATCGGTGCAGATGGGTTCTGCGTTGCCATCAGTGATGAGGCGTTGGAGCTGCGTCAAGCAGAAATTACCGCTCCTATTCTGATTCTCGGTATCACTCACCCAGGTTATGCCTGGCTACATGCCACTGAAAATATCAGCGTAACGGTCAGCAGCGTGGCTTGGTTAGAGGCCGCCTTGGCTAATCGCCCTGCATCTGACACTTTTCCTCCTTTGCATGTACATCTTAAAGTAGATACGGGGATGGGACGGATCGGTGTTCGTTCCCTAGCTGAGGGGCAAGCCATCGTTGATTTTATTGCCGAACACCCTGAAGCCTTTATCTTAGAGGGGATTTTCACGCATTATGCGACAGCAGATGGCGATTCAGCGCGCGAAGTCGCATTGAGCGATAAACAGAGCGAGCGGTTTGATCACTTCGAAGCGACGATCGATCTCTCCAAATTACCGAATCAGCCACTTTTCCACCGTTCGAACTCTGCTCTGGCTGTGTGGCAACCGGACAAAACCTTAGATTTCGCCCGCCTCGGTATTGCCCTCTATGGAGTCAATCCTTCTAACGGAACGATGGCATTACCAGACGATCTCGATTTACAACCGGTCCTCACTTGGGAAACGAAGATGGACTTTGTGAAACAAATGCACGAAGGGGAAACGATCAGTTACGGTGCGACCTATACGGCTAGCGAAGGCGAATGGATTGCTACCCTACCAATCGGCTATGCAGATGGCTTTAACCGGGCACTGACCGGCTTTGAACTCATTGCAAATGGCAAACGCTGTCCTATCGTCGGGCGCGTGTGCATGGATCAATGTCTGATTCGTCTTCCCGAAGCGATGCCTGTGGGAACGCGGGTCACGATTATCGGTACGAACCGTGGCGTGACTAATACTGCAGAAGACATCAGTAATTATTTAAACACGATTGCTCATGAAGTATTCTGCGGAATCAGCACCCGTGTCCAACGTGTCTATCATTAAGAGAGAGGAGGGTAAACATGGCTAGCGAAGCCCCCTACCGTATCAAGGTCATTCCCATTGGCATCGAACAAATGGGGCAATACAATCACTCCTATTTCCACCGCAAAGAGCTCATGTTTATTCAACAACCGATTACGCTGCAATTTATGGGCAAAGAAACTGTCATTGCTCCCAGGCAAGTGCTTGTTATTCCGGAGCAGAGCGAGGTGGTTTTCAATGTTGAAAAGACAATGGCTGATAATGAAGGCAAATCTACCAATACGTACGGTTATCTGCTCTCTATTGGTGATACCTATCTAGAAACGATCGCAAAAGATTTCATTGATACGCCACAGATGCTCGAACTTTTTCAATCGCTCCATATCATCACCTTCTCCGATGATATTTGGCAATGGCTCATTCAAATTACCCTTCAGCTCAAAAGACAGCAGCAGAGTACCCTCACCGATCTCAAGCGGAAACTCTGCTACGGCATTGTGATTCAACTGCTCGGTGAAGTCTGCTATCGCCTCAGCGAAGAACTTAATCATATTCAGATTGATGAGCGTGAAATAATGGCACGGCACATTGCCACTTACCTGGAACAACATTTTCAACAAGCGCTCACACTGCATCATTTAGAGGACTACTTCAAAGCGAGCGCCTCAACCCTCAATCGCAATTTTCAAATGTATTATCATTCCACGATTCATCAACGCTTGATTTTCCTGCGTGTGCAATTTGCTTATCGGCTGATTGAGCAAGGGCAACGCGTGAATGCCGCCTGGAAAGCAGCCGGTTTTAACGACTACAGCACGTTCTACCGCGCCTTCAGCAAGTTTTATCATTTCCCACCCCACGATATTGAACGCAAATCCGACTCCTAACGAAAACGCCTGAACACAAAGTGAATCCGCTCCCCTATTAAGGAGAGGCACTCACTTCGCATTCAGGCGCTTTTTTGCTATTTTTTAGGTGGCGTTTGTTGTGGCCTTAAGCGTCAGCCAAACGCGCTTTTAAATCAGCAAGAATCTCATCGACATCCGTTTCCCGGTCACGCATCAACTCGCGATAAAGGGAATAGTAGGTGTAAGCCGCATGGTATTGCTTGGCCACTAGCATCCGACTCGCAAAAGCTTTCAACGCATTCATATGGTGCGGATTTGGGTAGCTCCCAATATTGTAACGCGCCAGAAAAGCACGTGACGCGCCATCTTCAGTCAGATCTAATGCCGCTTCATCGGCTAATGAGTGCAGTTCCTGCAACTGGTCTGAAACTGACTTGGTTGGATGCCAATAATCGCTCAATTGATAGAAGCCATAAGCAATATGATCTTCGCCTTTTTTGCGGTAGAAATTCCCTAAAGCATGGAATCCCCGCGCCAAATCTTCAGGACGAATCGCTACTTTTAGCCCGCTCAACGCGGTCGCGTAGCTCATCCCATATTGATTCAATTGTTGATAGAGATCTGCTAAGTCGAAAATCGTTCCCACTGCATACGGATTCCACAACAAAGCCTGCTGATAGGCTTCCGCCGCTTCTTGCCACTCATTGGCAGCTAATAAAATCTTCGCATAGGTGATATAGAGCCCAGCATAATTACGCTCAGTCACTCTCAATTCCATCTCAGCAGATTCATGCAGGTGGAATTCGAAAAGATCGATATTGTCATAGATGCTGAGATATTTCTCATTAAATTTTGGTTTGAACTGACGGAATTCTTCTTCCATTGCCCAAATAAATAGATTCATCTGGAATTGCGCTTGGGTGGCCTGATCGGACTGAACTAGCCCAAACATGCGCATAATAAATTCATCATCACTGCGTACGGCCAAATCCCGCCACATCTCCGTGATCGTATTGTGACGTTCTGGATACCATTCCACCAGCATGGCCTCGAGTTGCTCGCGGAATTCGTCATCGTTGCGCAAAGCATCAAACTGCCCACGCAATTTTTCCGTGACGTAGCGCATATCCTTTACAATATCGCCGGTGTGATGTGCTTTGATGGCATCAAGCAGTGCCTGTCGCTTATTCTCCATACTCTCCCTCACTGACTGCATGATGAGCGTTAATCACTAAAACGATCATCAAGTTCATTTAACATTTCATCATATGATTTCACTTTGACAAAGGAATCCGGGGTAAAACGGGGTTGGTAGTCCCTCGGAAAACTCTCCATCTCACTCGTTGTGAACAAATAGCTCTGCAACTGTTCCTCAGATAGCGTTCTGAGGTACGCCATTGGAATCATTTCATCGATCAGTCGCTGATTGGCCATGCGTTTAATGAAATGCGGCAGGTGATGCAGATCATTAAAATAGGCAAAATAAACCTCACTTTGACGTTTTTCAATCGGCGTCATCGCAAATTCTACCAATACTTTCAATAGTGCTTGTCGTTCTAATGATGTGAGCACCCCGAATGGTGAGTAGGTGGTTCTCAGCATGTAAGGGGCATCGAGATTAACCTCTGCAATTTTACCTGCCTCACTATAGAGTTTCAAGACACGCATCGCAGTTTCTTCATCATCCTCACCGAAGTGTTTAATCGCAACATAGTAATTTTCTATAAAACGAAAATCATTCAACTTGGCATAGAGTTCATCGATTCGCATTACGCACTCCCTTTCCCAGCTTACCATGGCTTGTATGGCGTCTGTTTCGCTGTGATCCGGTGAAAATGATCGTCTGCTCCCCCATTATAACATGGATCTATAGTCATCGGCTTCAAACACCTCTCTAAATCCATACCAACCCAAAAAAGACAGGGAGCTCCCTGCCTTTTTAATCCATCTCTTGGTTATTTGTCACGCGCTAAGCAAGCGCTTGTGGCTACTGGTTAACCGTGTAACGTGCGAGATATTTCTTCACTAAGGTCTTGAACCGTTCATTGACGCGTGCACTCGTTTCCATCACTTCTTCATGATTGAGTTCCGCTTGCATTCCCGCTGCTAAGTTAGTGATGCAGGAAATCCCAACAACTTCCATGCCGCAGTGTTTAGCGACGATAGTTTCAGGAACGGTTGACATACCGACTGCATCCCCGCCCAGTACGCGCAAGGCCCGAATCTCAGCTTTGGATTCGTACGTTGGGCCGCTCATCCAGCAGTACACGCCCTCTTTGATGGCGTAGCCTTCTTCTTTGGCAATATCCCGCAAAGCTTGCGCCCCACGTTCACTATAAGCTTCTGTCATATCAACAAAGCGTGGACCATGAGCATCAATATTTGGACCAATCAATGGGTTGGGCCCGGAGAAGTTAATGTAGTCCGTAATAATCATCAGGTCCCCCGGTTCAAAGGTTTCATTGATCCCACCGGCTGCATTGGTAACGACCACCGTTTTCACACCTAATTCCTTCATGATGCGTACCGGATAGGTCACCGTTTTGAGATCATACCCTTCGTAATAGTGGAAACGACCGTTCAATGCTAACACCGTTTGCCCGGCTAATTGCCCATAAACCAAGCTACCGGCATGCCCCTTAACGGTAGAGACTGGAAAATCAGGAATTTCAGCATAAGGAATCGTGATGGCCTCTTCAATTTCATCCGCTAAGGCACCGAGGCCCGAGCCAAGAATCAAACCGATTGTGGGTTGGGTCATGCCTTTTTCCTTGAGATACTGGATGGTTTCTTCGTACATGGTAATTACTCCTTTTTTTCTGTTTTCGAGGGGCAAACGAACTGTTGATAGTGCGCATGCATCTCTTCTAATAGTTGCTGCTTGATCGGCTGTGTCGCAAAAGCAAAGACAACCGCTTGAGTCGATAAGTGGTAAATATCAGCAATCGTGAAATCAAAAGCGTGGGTGACTTTTTCAAATTCAGCGCTCAAAGTGGTATTAGATACGGTGCGGTTGTCAGTATTCACACTGCAGGAAATGCCCTTATCCATTAACAACTTCAAATGTGATGCCGCAATGGATGGCAAGGCTCCGGTTTGATAGTTACTGGTCGGGCAGACCTCAAAATGTACCTGCTTATCCTTAGCCAGTTGCACCACTTCACTGGATGATTTCACTGCTACGCCATGCCCAATACGACTCGCTCCAAGTTTGATGGCAGCGAGGATATTATGGGCACAGCCGCACTCGCCAGCGTGCATGGTCAACGCATATCCAGCATTTTGGCAGGCCAATGCGACCACTTCATCGTTGCTGTTGTCCGGTTCGTCTCCTGCAAAATCAAAAGCTACCACATTATCCCAGGTATAAGGAGAGAGATCAGCAATCAATTTCAGTTGGGTCGCTTGATCCATGTGGCGCATCTGGCAGAGAATGAGATTAACAAAAACCGGTGTCACTTCAACCGCACGTGCGATACCGCGCCGCACCGCCTCAATGACTTCACTAGGCGTTAGGCCCTGATTCGTATGTAACAGCGGGGCAAACCGTAGCTCAATATAGCGCACGTTTTCCTTACTCACCTCAGCGATGGTAGCTGCTGTCGCCCGTTCGAGTTGTTCTTCTGTCTGTAGAACGGACAAGATCACCTCAAAGGATTGGAGATAATCCTTCAAACTCGAACAACGCTCGGCTGCCACGGCCTGATCCATTACCTGCTCGTCCATCCCCATCTCTCGCGCCAATTGCTTCAAGGTCGCTAGCGGGATGGAGCCATCTAAATGACAATGTAATTCCGCTTTGGGCATCGTCTTGATATAGTCGTCAACAATTGCCATGATTTCCACCTCATTGGTTTATCAATACCACGTGCCGTTAACACTATCAATCTAGCACAGTGAAAGCCCTTTTACAATATCTCTTTTGAAACATTTTTCACCTAAAACACTTAATTTTTTGCAGTGCTTGACTTCTTGTTATTTTCACATAAAAAGCGGAGCCCTGCGTTTAAAAGCGTGGCTCCGCTACTAAATCATTCATATGATTAATCATCGCGACCGAGCAATTGATTGATTTCCTGGCTGTACAGGTCCGATTTTCCACCGAAAATGGCCTGGATGCCACCTTCAACCGAAAGAACGGCCGTTGCCCCTAATTTTTTTAAGGTCGCTTGCTGTACCTGATTGGAGTCCTTCACACTCACACGTAAACGCGTAGCACAGGCCATTACTTGCTCAATATTAGCAGCACCACCCAATGCTTGAATCAGCTGGTTGGCTTCACTCTGTAATGAACTTGTAGCGACTGACGGAGTTTCTACTGATTGCTCATCATCCGCCACCATACCTGGAATTGCCACGTGGAAATGTTGAATCGCAAAGCGAAAGACGAGGTAGTAAACAACCGCCCAAATAAGCCCAAACGGAAGCACGCGCACCCAGTTGGTCTGGTCATTTCCCTGCAAAACACCGAAGAGCAGGTAGTCAATCAACCCACCTGAAAAAGAATTTCCGATTCGGATATTCAAGATGTCGGCAAAGTAGAAGGACAGTCCATCCAAGAACGCGTGCACCACATACAACCAGGGAGCAACAAAGAGAAACATGTATTCAATCGGTTCCGTAATCCCTGTCAAAAATGACGTCAAGGCGCCACTGAAATACAATCCGCCATTTTGCTTACGATGAGCTTTTGGGATGGAATGATACATCGCCAAACAGCTCGCTGGCAAACCAAACATCATGGTCGCAAATCGACCAGCAAAGAAACGCGTCCCATAAGTGAAGAGTCCGGTATGATGGGGATCAGCCAACTGAGCAAAGAAAATATTCTGTGCCCCAGCGACACTCTTTCCGGCGACGCTTTCTACTCCACCGAGCGACGTATACCAAAACATCGGATAAATCGTGTGATGCAGCCCTACTGCACCAGTCAAACGCAACAGGAAACCGTAGAAGAACGTGCCAATGCTCCCCATCTGCGCAATATGCTGGCCAACAACCACTAATCCATTCTGAATCGGTGGCCAAATCAGATAGAACACACTCCCAATGACGATCGCCACAAGCGATGTCACAATGGGGATAAAACGCGATCCGCCGAAGAAACCGAGAAAAGGCGGCAATTCGATTTTGCGGTAGCGATTGTGCAGAAACGCCACCATGCTACCGATAACAATCGATCCAATGACACCGGTATCGATCGTAGCATTAGGCGCAGAAAAGCGCTCTAATAATCCACTAATTGTAGCGGTGAAGACCAGAAAAGCCACACCACCGGCTAATCCCGCGGTTCCCTTGTCCCCCTTGGCAAGCCCAACTGCTACTCCAATCGCAAAGATCAATGCTAAGTTAGTGAACACAGCATTTCCGGCGAAACTCATCACGCTGAGGATCGTCTGTAGCCATGGCTGGTTGAGGAAGGGATAGGCAGCCACTGCGCTTTCATTGGTCAAGGCGCCGCCCAGTCCTAACAGTAGCCCTGCTACCGGTAGAATGGCGATCGGCAGCATAAACGCCCGCCCTAGTTGTGAAAACTTCTTAAACATGGTCCTTCCGCTTTCTAAGCGTCTTTGGGCGCTAAAGCACGGATAAAGCGCTCAGCAATTTCTTTTGGCCGCGTAATCGCACCGCCAACCACTAAGCCATCCGCACCGAGATCTTGGATTTGCCGTAATCGTTCTGGGGTGTGAATGCCTCCTTCGGCAATCACAGGAATCTGGTCAGCGACAAATTTTTTCACCAATACTTCGGTAGTTACTGGGTGGGCTTGACTCTCCTTGGTATAACCATTCATCGTTGTGCCCACGAAATCGACCCCCGCTTGATAGGCATTAACGCCTTCTTCATAGGTGGCAATATCCGCCATCAGTAACTGATCGGGATATTTTTCCTTGATTTGATGAATAAAGTCGTTAACGGATTGATGATCTGGACGTTCGCGCAGGGTGCAATCCAAAGCGATCACTTCCACGCCGGTTTCAACCAACTCATCCACTTCTTTCATGGTTGCGGTAATGTAAACATCCGTTGGTGGATAATCCCGCTTGATAATACCGATCATTGGCAGATCAACCTGTTCACGAATTTCCAAAATATCACGCACAGAGTTAGCTCTTAATCCTACCGCCCCTGCTTCTTTGGCAGCTTTGGCAAACAGGGGCATGACGCCTCCCTGTTCGGTATACATCGGTTCCCCGGGCAATGCCTGGCAGGAGATAATCAATCCCCCTTTGATGGCTGTTAAAAATGTGTCACGTTCCATAATTCATCCTTCCTTCTGTTAGGGCTGTACTACTATTTCTTTTAAGAAGTGGTACAGTGCCCCATATTGATTGGCATCATTGCCGAGTGGAGAAGCCACAATGTCTTTGGGGAGAAAAATCTCACCCTGAATCACCTCACTGAGGCTCGTTTTGATCATGGGTAATAAGACATCAGACCGTGCCATAATGCCACCCCCAACGATGATACGTTCAGGATTGATGAGGTAACAAATACTTGCTAACCCCAAGCTGAAATCTAACATGGTCTCTTCTAATACCTGCTTGGCTAAGACCTCCCCAGCATCATACTGGGCTAAAATATAGCGCCCATCAACCACCTGCGCGACTTTGGCACGTTCACTATAGCGCTGGCAGAGCGCGGTTGTCGAGGCGATTTCTTGCCAGGCATGACCATTGATTGGCAGATACCCCACCTCGCCGGCAGTATGGGCGTACCCGTGCCAGATTTCGCCATTTAACACTACTGCCCCGCCGATGCCGGTGCCGAGTGTGAGGCAGACCGCGCTCGTTTGATCCTTAGCCGCCCCGCGCCACACCTCTCCCAGTGCCGCACAGGAGACATCATTTTCGACACTCGCCGGCAGTTGGAAGGCGTCCTGGATTGCTTGCTTGAAGGCCGTTCCCTGGTAGGCAGGAATTGTTGGGCCTGCGTAGGCAATTTCGCCTTTTTGAGCGTCCACCACTCCGGCGCTAGAAATCGCCACTCCTTCGATCACTGGGGCATAATGAGCTGTGATTGTTAATACTTGGTCCAAAATATGATTGGTGCCTTTAATGAAATCAATTTGAGTGGGTTCTTCATGAGTAGTTTCAATCGGCGTTCCTTTGGCATCAAATAGATTGTATTTGATCGCCGTTCCGCCAATATCGATGACTAAAACTTGCATCCTGTTCGCTCCCCACTATTGGCGTTTGTATTCTTCGTTACGCGTGGAGTAGGTCAAACCGACAATGTTCTTCTTGTCGTTCGGGAAGAAATAACTCGCTACGTAACCAAAGACGAAGGAAGCAATGAAGGCAATGGTAGCCACCAACATGGAGGAGATATGGATGTAGTTTGCCCACAATGCCAACAAAACGCTCAGAATGAACCCAACGAGCACACCCTTTCCATTGGCGCGTTCGGTGAAGATTCCCAGTGCAAAAATCCCCGCAATTGGCACCCCGAATAACCCACTAACCGTCAGGAAGATTTCCCAGGTTTGAGACGTGTTGCCGGCGGTGAAGTAGATCGTAATCATGGTTCCCAAGATCCCAGCAACAACAATCACCCAACGTGCGATCGCTACATCTGAAACATTTTTGAATTTATCATTGAAGAAGCGTTGTTTAAAGTCAACCACAAAGCACGCCGACATTGAGTTCAAACTGCTGGAGATGGTCGATTGTGCCGCCGCAAAGATCCCGGCGATCACTAACCCACCGATCCCAGCTGGCAATTGCCGCAAAACAAAGTAAGGAACTAAGGCACTCGTGTTGAAGTCCGCAGGTAACCCTCCATTATTCTTGTAGAAGCTGTAGAGAATGCTCCCCATCCCAAAGAACAGAGGAATGGTCAATAACCCCAGGCCCCCGGTGATCCACAACGATTGCTTGGTTTCTCTCATCGAGCCAGTAGAGGAGTAACGTTGCACCACGTCCTGTGAGCCGGTGTATTGGTACAACGAGTTGAAGAATTGCCCAAAGAAAATCAATGGTGCAAAGCGAGCAAGATCGTGAATATTGAAGTTAGCTGCTGATAGGAATTTATTTTCCACCGCGATATCATTCACCACGGTACCTAAACCACCATCAATTTGGGTGACCCCAACAATAATGATCAAAAGCGCCCCACCGAGGAGAACAAAACCTTGGATCACATCGCTCCAAACAACCCCCTCCATTCCACCGAGGAAGGTGTAGACAATGCAGATAATCCCAACACCGATCGCAATCAAGACAGGGTTAATCGTCGTCACAGAAGCAACTGCTAAAACAGGTAAATAAATAACAACCGCAATCCGTCCCAAATGGTAAATCATAAATAACAAACTACTCAATGTTCGAATCAGCGGATTGAACCGTTCTTCAAGATATTGGTAAGCCGTTGTGACATTCAGCTTACGGAAGAACGGCACGTAATAAGCCATCAAGATAGGAATAATAGGGATAATACAGAGCGAACCGATCGCAAACGCCCAGTCAGTCGTGAAGGATTTTTCCGGAATTGACATGAAGGTAATTGAACTCAGCGTGGTCGCAAAAATACTCATCCCGACTGCCCAGCCCGGTAATTTCCCTTCAGCGCGGAAGAAGGCATCGGCACTTTTTGAGGCTTTCTTCATAAAGCTACTGCCGACACCGAGCATGAATAGTAAATATACAACAACGACGGCAGCATTCACAAAACCAAAACCGACTTTATTCATGATTCTTTCACTTCTTTCTTGATTAATTTCATGGTGACATAGTAAAAGAGGGACATGCGTGGCTTAGCCATCCTCTTATTATCGCGACATGCCCCTCTCATATCATTTCATTAAGCAGACATAGCGTCCGTAACTAATTGAATTTCAGCAGCGAGTTGATCTTGGGGAATGGCGTATTCCAAAAAGATCGGCACTTCTGCGTTATTTTGAGAAACAAGGGCTTGCCAATCGGTATCTCCCTCTGCCAACAGCGTCGTTTCCAATGCTGAAACATCAATATTCTTCAAATGGAGTACCGTCACATAAGGTTTTAAATGCTTGAAGAGTGCTGGGACATTATAATTCTTCGATACCCAGTACCAATTTCCCGCATCAAAGGTAAAACCAATCTGTTGCCCTTCTGTAATCTGGGGCAATACCTCTTGTAAATTAGCTTCCGTTCCATGATCATTGCCTTCGTTTTCAACCGTGACAACAACCTCGCTCGCTTTGATTTGTTCCCGAGCAGAAGCAATGGCTTCCGGGGTAGTTAAACCCAAGCTAAATTTCAAACTTGCTAACTGATACGTCTTAGCCATTTGGAGATAATCTCCTAAATGAGGATTAACCTCACCATCAATGAAGAGCGCTTCTGGCACGGAGTAATGCAGTTCCCATCCCTGCTCTTGACAATAGACGGTTAGTTTTTCTAATTCATCAGCGGGATCTTCCCCCATGAATTCACCGCGTACCTGCACCCCAGAAATAGGAAAATCATGGAGACGCAGCAGTAATTCACTCTGACGTTGGCCTGCCTGTAACTCTGTGAGGAAAACCGCCGTATTAATTAAAAGTGCCATCTTTTCCACCTCATTTGTGATTATAAGAATTTCGCTTCGGCCTCTTTGATCATCTTCGCGGCTTCTTCAGCGATAGGACGATCCTGGCCGAGCGGTTCGAGCGGTTCACGTACAGAACCGAGGTCTAGACCTTCATTGATACGCAGAATTTCTTTGATGATGGCATACATGTTCGCACGCCCTGAGACCATCTTGTAGATGACAGCGTCAATGGCATTCTGCAATGCTAAAGCAGAAACCATGTCCTGTGCTTCGACTAAATCATTCAATTTCAAGAATAATTTGGTCATTACACCGTATGTCCCACCAATACCTGCTTTGGCGCCGATCACACGCCCACCGATAAATTGTTCGTCTGAACCGTTGAAGACAATATGGTCATCTCCACCAGCAGTCGCAAACATTTGAATGTCTTGAATTGGCATGGAGGAGTTCTTTACCCCAATGACGTTAGGATTCTTCAACATCTCTTCGTAGAGCGGAATGGTCAGTGCGGTGCCTGCTAATTGCGGAATGTTGTAGATCACAAACGGCGTATTAGGTGCTGCTTTGGAGATAGAATTCCAGTAGTTAGCCACAGAGTATGGGGGTAATTTGAAATAAATCGGTGGAATAGCTGCAATCGCATCTACGCCTTGTTCTTCTGCATGTTTAGCTAACGCTTGGCTCTCCATAGTACTGTTAGCTGCCACATGGTTAATGACGGTAATCTTGCCTTTAGCTACCGACATAACGGCTTCAATGATGGCTTTGCGTTCAGGGACGGTCAGGTAAATACATTCTCCGGATGACCCGTTAACGTAAATGCCCTTGACTCCTTTGTCGATGAAGTATTGGACTTCCTTCTTGATGCGTTCTGTGTCTACCTGGCCTTCATCATCGTAAGCGGCATAAAAAGCAGGAATTACACCCGTAAATTTGTCTAATTGTGTCATTGTAGTAGCCTCCTTAAGCTCTTAATCATCATAATTGGTTTTAATCGCATAGATCGCTGAAATTGTGCGTTCGATATTCCAGCGGTAACATTTGTCCTCCAGCAATAACGTACAGAGCACATCAATCATGTACATTAGCGGAAATTGGGAATTAATAAATTCCGTAATCGGCAACCGCATACCGGTAATCAGTGGACAATCGACAATCTGGACAATCCGCCCTGAAGCGTTGCAGGTAATCGCTGCAGTCTTAGCGCCATTCTTCTTCGCCATTTTGAGCGATTGATTCACCTCAACTGTCTCCCCTTCCGACGAAATCCCAATCACCAAATCTTCACGGTGGAGAATGTGATTGTAGATCGTCATCATGTGATCATCCTGAGCCGCAAAGGTTGTCAAGCCCATACGCATCAGACGTTGTGAAAACTCAATCGCCGTGAGACCGGAACTTCCCATTCCATAAATAAAAATTCGCTCGGCTGATTGAATTCCATCCAACAAGCGCTGAATCATCTTCTTATCCAATGAGGTTTGTGCCTTATGAATCACTGCCTGATAGGTATTGAAGACTTGAATCGATTCACTGATCACTGGTGAGGAATTACCACCAAGCAGTGGATGCACCGGTTTAGGTTCTTTGGCCAAGGCGAGTTTGAAATGCTCATAATTCTTAAATTGCAATTTACGGACAAAGCGCGAAATTGTCGCTGAACTAATTTGCGTTGCCGAAGCCAACTCTTCAATCCTGCTGTCTGCCAGCTCACTCCCCTTCTCAATCACGTATAGCGCTAAATGCTGTTCGGTTTTGGACAGTAGCGCATAGTTTGCTTCAATGCTTGCTATGACATCCATGGGTCACTCCATTCTAAAACGGCTTCTGCAGTGACCGATCGTTACTATAAGATCAGTTTACGTTGTGAATCCGTTTTCAAAAACAGTAAAAACTGAAAACATTTTCATTTACACTTTCCAGTATAACCGCTTTCATCCATTTTTAATAGGAAATACGTGACCTTAAAGAAAAAGAAGACCACGTCCTAGTGATCGGGTCTTCTTGAGTGAAATTTCCACAAAAAAACGCCTGTCGCACACAAGGTTCGACAGGCGTTCCTGCTTTATTCATTGACTAGGCTTCCTACGAATTCATCTAGTCTTATTTTTTATGGCAATAATGCCTACTCCTTAATCGTCATCATCAGTAGCTCTTCTCCAGCTTTTACTTCACCGGATGCGACTTGGTCCAAGTGCAGCGTGTCACTGCCATTGGTGATCACTAGGGGCGTCACTGTCGCATAGCCTTCCTGATCAATGGCTGGAAAATCCACCATCATCAATTCATCCCCTACTTTGACCGTATCGCCATCTTGAATCAGCGCTTCAAATCCTTTTCCTTCCAGTTCTACCGTATCGAGGCCGAGATGGATCAGTAATTCTAGTCCTTCCGCGGTGCGGATGGTCACGGCATGCTTCGTTGGAAATACACTCACGATCTTGCCAGAAACTGGAGAAAGGACGGTTTGTTCACGCATTTCCGGTTGAATGGCAATCCCCTTGCCCATCATTTCACCCGCAAATACTTGATCAGGCACATCCTCTAGCGGTACGATTTTCCCGGCTAATGGTGATCGCAGTGCAATTGTCTTTTGGCGTGGTGTTTCTTCCTTCTTCAAAAAATCAAAGAATCCCATGATAAAACTCCCTTTCTTGCTGTTCTAGCTGGTCTTTTATAGCGCTAGTTTGGCGGTGTTGGCCGGCCTTGATTTTTTATGGATAAACTCCCTCATTATCAGTTTGGCACATTCCCTAAGCAAAGAAAAGCATAGCGGCTTGAAGCACAAAAAAAGCGACCACAGTTTGATTGCCGTGTCGCTTTAGGTTAGAAGTGCCCAACGCATGTTAGGCACGTTTAATTTTGCCAGATTTTAATTCGCGAGCAGTAACCCAAACTTTTTTAGGTTTGCCATCGATCATTACGCGAACTTTTTGGAGATTTGGTTTGAATGTACGACGGTTAGCGTTCAAAGCGTGAGAACGAGTGTTACCGAAAGTCGTACCTTTTCCACTAAAGTAAGATTTTCTTGACATAGCTAGCAGGGCTCCTTTCTATGGATTCTTCGCAAGACAGTTGTCCTAGTAGCGAAGACTCTTCATGTTCATTCAAGTGAACATCAAATACTAAACCACTTTATCATAACGAGACCCCATAACGCAAGTCCCTTTTTATATTGACTGCGCATCACGGGTATGCAATGCCAACATAATGCCGGTTTTGAATTGAATGGTCATTTCTGGTCCAATAAATTCGTTACTAATCATGGATTGCGCAAACGGCATGTCGTAATTAGCCAGTGGGTATTTGGCTTCAATGAGATCCAAGCCAGTGACGGTTTCCAAAGCGATGAAGGATAGATATTTCATCCCTGTCATTTGCTTTAAGATATGGCTCCCTGGTTTCAGAAAGGTCATGACGTTGTCGTCACTGCGAAACTCAAATTGCTCAATCACGTCCTGGTAACGCGGTTGCCGCCCCAACCACACGTTATGGAGCGTATGATCCAACCGCCCAGCCAACATCCCATAGAACAAATAATGATCCATCGGTGGATAGGTATTGATGACTTCATTGATCGCTGCCTCCGTGTCCGTTTCGTCCTTCTCCGCTGGCAAACTAATGAAGCGCCCGGCATTTTCTAATACGACTTGGCGTTGTGCTTCGGTGATTGAATCGTAATCACCAATCGCTAAATCAAGCTTAGGGGGGCGCTCCCCTTCCATCTCAACGAACCGGCGGGCACCGCGGTCACACCCGATGAAATAAGCGTGGAAGCTTTCACCTTTTGCTTTGGCCTGTGCTTCGTCAGCAGCGAGATCTTCTTGAAAAGCTTCCGCATCAAACGGGCCACTCCCGATGAAATAAGCATTACGCACGGTTGTCACCCGCTTGCTCAGCTGCCTTGAGGTTGGCGATTGCTTCGGCTGGATCAGGCGCACCAAAGACGTAAGAACCGGCGACAAAGATATCCGCGCCTTCATCTAAACAACGTTTCGCCGTGTCCGGTTTAATGCCTCCATCCACTTCGATAACGAAATCGAGCTGTTGAGCAGAACGAATCATGTTTAATTCGTGGATTTTAGCGAGTGTTTCTGGAATGAATTGTTGCCCGCCAAAGCCTGGATTCACGGTCATCACTAACACCATGTCCACCATGCTTAAGATGGGATGCAGCGCGCTCACAGGGGTGGCTGGGTTAATCGCTACTGCTGCCTTCATCCCTGCTTTTTGGATTTGTTGGAGCACGGAATGGAGGTGCGGGGTGGATTCAACGTGGATTGTCACGCTATCCGCACCGGCTGCTGCTAAATCAGCAATATAATGTTCTGGATGTTCGACCATCATGTGGCAGTCAAACACGAGATTAGAATGCGGACGGATTGCTTTGATCACACCGGTACCGAATGTGAGGTTGGGGACGAAATGGCCATCCATCACATCGATGTGTAGCCATTCTGCGCCGGCCTGTTCAACGAGGGTAATATCTTGTTGTAAATGTGCGAAGTCCGCACTGAGAATTGATGGTGCAATTTTCATTGAAGTCTCTCCTTACTGATCGATCATTATTAATAGATTTGGCTGTTTGCCTCAATTTCTTCGTAAAACGCCACATAATTATCGTAACGACTCTGGGCAATTGTACCGGCTTCGACAGCGGCTTTTACCGCACACTGGGGTTCTTTAAGATGGCGACACCCACGGAATTTACATTCAGGCTGTAATGCCCAGATTTCCGGGAAGTTCATCGCTAACTGATCCAGTGGAATCGCCGTTAAGGACAGCGAGGAAAAGCCTGGTGTATCGATCACCTGTCCGGCTAATACTTGGTGGATCTCCACATGGCGTGTCGTGTGTCGTCCCCGTCCCAATGCTTTCGAGATATCTGCCGTCTCTAACGTTTTATTGGGCAATAATTCATTTAACAGGGTCGTTTTCCCCACGCCCGACTGCCCCATGACGACCATGGTACGCCCCGCAATAGCTTCGCTGAGCGCTTGATCACGTTGATCTTTGGGTTCACTCCAAACGACAGGGTAACCGATGTTTTCGTAAATGGAAAACCGTTCCCGCACGGCCATTTGCTCTGTTTCATTTTCCAATAAATCCCATTTTGTAAGATAGAGAATGGGTTGGATGCTGAGGCTCTCCGCATAGACTAGCAAACGATCCACTAATTTGAGCGGAATTTCCGGATAGGTCACCGATACCACAACCAATGCCACATCAACATTCGCAACAGGCGGGCGTTGCATAGTATTTTTGCGTGGCAGAATCTCCGTCACGAGACTCTCACCCTTATCATCGAGCTGAACCTTCACGAAATCTCCCACGAGTGGCGTCTGCTTGGTCTTTCTGAATTGACCGCGGGCACGCGTCCGCTCAATGCGCCCATCCTCAAGTTTCACATCGTAAAAGCCGCTCAAGGCCTGGACAATCTGGCCGGTTTCCTGATGGTTATTCATCATCTGGAACCACCCGGTTTTCCATAATCTTTTGCCCGTCACGGACAATCTTGAAGCGCGCCGGTCCACCCGAATCGGTAGTAAAGGTGAAGTGATAACGGCGGTCACTACTGATGGTGAAGGAATCAGCAACATCACTGTATTTATGATTCTTATCTTCAATGTAGATTTCGATCTCATTATCTTTGCTACCTTTGGACGGAATGGTGACATCATAAGTGAAACGTACTTCCTTCGATTCAGGTTTCTTACCTTTGGAGATCGTAATGCTCAATGTATCGCCACGTTTGATGGTGCTGTTAGCCGTAATGCTCTGTTCCATGACCTGCCCTTGCGAGTAACGATCCGAGTAATCTTCGGTAAAGGAGACACTCAACGCGTTACGGTCGGCATAATCCTGAACAGCGGCCTGACTCCACCCCAACATATTAGGCATGGTCATCGTTTCTGGTCCTTGGCTCACTATCAACATGATGGTGGTTTCTGATGGAATGACTTTCTGATTTTCATCCACACTCTGTTTCAGGACATTCCCTTCTTGGACCGTATCACTGAACTGATCATCGCCTCGCTGAACGGTAAAGCCCATATCTTCTAGCTGTTTCTTCGCCTCATCATAGGTTTTATTCACCACATTTGGTACTTGCTTCGGTTCTTTCCCATCGCTCACCGTAATACTGATGCGGGTGTCTTTGGAAGCTTTGGTTCCTTCTCTTGGGTTAGAAGAAATCACGCGATCTTTGGCGACCTCTTCACTGTAGGCGTGCGTTTCGTCACCTAGAGTAAATCCTTCTTCTTCCAAGCGGCTCTCCGCTTCAGTGCGTGTCAACCCTCGTAAGTCAGGCACTTCCCTGCCACCTTCTCTACCGAACACCACCATAAAAATGACCGATAAGAAGATGATAATGCCTCCCAATAGGATCAGTAGCCGTGGCCAACGTGCAGAGGTTTTTTCTTTCTTCTTGGTGGGTTTTGGCTTTGGTTGTGCTGGCTTTTCTTCTTTAGGTTCATCCGTATGGCGCTCTGGCAGGGACGTTTGCGAAGATAGAATGGCGGTATTTCCCGTCAATTGTTCCGTAATATCAGCCGTCGCCATGACGACCGTCTCCTCATTCGCTATCGGCGCAACGAAACGCTCCTCTTCTAAGCGGTCAGGATCTAAGGCGTTCAATAAATCTTCGCGCATAGCTTGACAGCTCTCATACCGTTCTGATGGCGTTTTAGCGGTGGCCTTGTAGATCACATTCTGCAGAGCGATAGGCACATCATCGCGCACGGCACCGATGTCCGGTAGCGGTTCTTGGAAATGCTTGATAGCGATGCTGACAGCTGATTCGCCATCAAACGGGACGCTTCCTGTCAGCATCTCATAGCCAACAATCCCCAAAGCATAGATGTCTGATTGTGGGGTTGCACTTCCCCCCCGCGCCTGTTCTGGCGAGAGATAGTGAACAGAGCCAATGATCGTATTGGTCTGCGTGATGGACGTTTCTGTTGAGATCACTGCAATCCCAAAGTCCATGATTTTCACCGTACCGTCCGGTTTGATCATGATATTTTGCGGTTTTAAGTCGCGGTGAATCACGTAATGATCGTGTGCCGTCTGCATGCCATCTAAAATCTGAGCGAGGATCGATTGCACAGTTTCAGGAGCGAGTGGCTGATTTTCCTTGATATAGCGTTTCAGGTCAATTCCATCGACGTATTCCATCACGATGTAATTACCATCCTCATTGTCACCGATATCATAGATATTCACGATATTGGGATGATTCAGTTCGGCAATCGAATACGCCTCGCGTTGAAAGCGGCGCAGGGCATTTTCATCGGAATTAGCGCTCAGTCTGAGGAATTTAATTGCGACTTCCCGGTTTAAAATGGAATCTAGTGCCAAATAGACCGTCGCCATGCCACCAGACCCGATGTGACGAATGATTTCATAACGGCCATCAATCACTTGTCCTGGTCTCATTCGTCTTCTCCTCCTTCCGCACGCATTAGCAGAACGGTAATATTGTCGTATCCTCCCGCTTGATTGGCGCGGTCAATAAGCTCTTGAACGGCTTCATTCAGCGTCGGTGCATTCTCTAGCACGCCGAGGATCTCATCGTCTGCCAACATATCGGTCAATCCATCTGAACAGAGGATGTAGAGATCTCCTGGGGTTATCGTGATAGTGCTAAAAGACACATTGACATCCGCCGTCACGCCGATGGATTGGGTCACAATGTTTTTCTGGGGATGATTGCGCGCCTCCTCTTTCGTGATCATTTCGCTATCTACGAGCTCCTGTACGTAGGAATGATCCTTGGTTAACTGGATCATGACATCCTTGTGACATTGATAGAGTCGACTATCGCCAACATGCGCGACAATCCCTTGCTCCCCTTGTGGCACAAAGCACACCAAGGTGGTTCCCATCCCCGTGAGATCTTGATATTTTTGCGACTGTTCGAGTACTCGTTGATTGGTGGCTTTGATGATGGTATTCAACCACGCCTTCACCTCAGCGAGTGGCTTATGTTCTGTCTCTTCCCAGGCAACGCCGACTTGATAGAGAGCCATTTCACTAGCGACATCACCAGCATTATGTCCTCCCATGCCATCGCAGAGAATCAAAATGGGTTCATGAGCCTGGTTGTAGAAGACCCCCGCCTGGTCTTGATTGCTGTGGCGGCGTTCACCAACGTCTGTGAGTTGGGCGATTTCCATTTATTTCACCTCTTCGTCCTATTCATGATTTGTTTGATCTGTTGTTTTTATGAAATGTGCGATGAAAAAGCCATCGCTATTAAAATAATGCGGAAGAATTTCTAACGTCCCTTGTTTGGTCAGTGCCTGTTTCAGTGGTTGATCTTCCGGTAATATTATCGGCACCAATTGCATTTCTGGATGCTGCTTGAGATAGGCAGAGACCACCTGCTCATTCTCCTCTGTTGTTATTGTACAAGTACTATAAACGAAATGCCCACCTTTTTTTAATAATGGTGTTGCTGCATCGAGAATTTCTAATTGGATGCGTTGGAGGGCTTTCAAATCTGCCAAGGTCTTGTGCTGTTTTGTATCCGGTTTACGCCGGAACAAGCCAACACCAGAGCATGGTGCGTCCACTAAGATACGATCAAACTGTTCAGCTTTGTAAACCCGATGGAGCTCTCTAGCATCCTGTGCGCGCACATTCACCCACTCGCCAACCCCCATCCGACTGATATTAGCTTCAATGCGAGGGAGTTTCGTCGCATCGAGATCCAAGGATTCCACCTGTCCCGTTTTCCCCACTGCTTCGGCAAGTTGGACGGTCTTACCACCCGGTGCCGCACACGCATCAAGTACATGTTCCCCTGGTTTTGGTGCGAGCATTTCAACTGCTAAACTGGCCGATTCATCCTGAATGGTAATCACACCCTCGGCAAATAGCGAGCTGGTAGATGGATTCCCCTGCTCAATCTGGAGCATGTTAGGAGCAATCGCACTCGGCTGACTGATATAACCTAATTTTTCTAGTTCAGCCTGTACTTGCACAAGCGACCAGCCTTTCGTTTGGTTGATGCGCACATTCACATGGGAGGGCATAACGAGGCTTTTGGCGAGTCGCTCGGCCTCCTCAATACCAAACCGCTTGATGAAATAATCTAGCCACATTTCTGGCAAGCTGTAACGCATGGCGATCGCGTCCTGTTCTGATGATGCAAGGGTGGCGATGGCTTGATCGATCGTTTGGTACTGACGGAGCATGTGGCGCAACACCCCATTCACGAAGCGCGCCACCGTGGCGTTACCGCGCTGTTTAGCAATTTCCACCGCTTCATTAACGATTGCATGCGGGGGAATTTGGTCGAGGTAAAAATATTGATAGCTACTGAGCGCCAACAACTCCCATGCCCAGCGTTTAACTTGCTTTGGGCGCTTGATGAAGGATTTGAGCAGGCGATCTAACGTGTAGTGGTATTGCATGGTCCCGTACACTAGCTGTGTGGTGAGAGCCTGATCGCGTTCAGGAATCCGTCCACTATCCAATACTTTCGCCAGGCCTTCATTAATGAACACCTTCTCCTGCATGACCTCACTGAGCAGCAACATCGCTTGGTAGCGCGCTGAATGAAGCAACGCTGACTTATTCGCCATGAGCGCCACGACTTTCGAATCGATCGCCAACCGTTAATCCGCCACTGCCACCGTTAATGAAACTCGCAATGGGCATAGCTTTCTTGCCGGCTGGTTGAATTTCCGTTAACGACAATACACTACCTTCACCACAAGCCACTGCCAGTTGAGCGGGTTTTTTCGTCAATTGGATAATTGTCCCCGGTGTAGCAGTAGTAGTATCTGTTAAAACACGACTGCCCCAAAGTTTGTAACGTACGCCTCCCATCACCGTATGGGCAACCGGCCAACTATTGAACGCGCGGATTTGGCGTTCAATCTGTTCCGCATTGTCCTGCCAATCAATGCGCTCTTGTGCGCGCGTAATAGCAGGAGAATAGGTCGCTTCCTCCTCCACTTGTGGTGTTTCGGTCGCTTCGTGATTGAAAATCAATGGCAAAGTGTCTAGCAAGAGCGCTGTTCCCAACTCGCTCAACTTATCAAATAAGATGGCAACGGTATCGGTCGCTTCGATCGGTAGCGCGCGTTGGGTAATAATATTCCCAGCATCCATCTGCTTCACCATGCGCATAATCGTCACACCCGTTTCTTTTTCACCTTGCCAGATAGCGTAATGCACCGGTGCCCCACCGCGATATTTTGGCAAGAGGCTCGCATGCACGTTGATGGCCCCTTCTGTCGGCAATTCCAACAATTGCATCGGCAAGAACTGTCCAAATGCTGCAGTCACAATCAAATCTACCTCTTTTTCAGCAATAAAGGCTGGAATATCATGATCCCGGCTGATGCGTTCCGGTTGAAAAACGGGGATGTCATGGGCTACGGCTACTTTCTTCACCGGACTCGGCTGTAAGCGATGCTTGCGGCCAACGGGACGATCTGGCTGAGTCACCACACCTACCACCTCATAATGAGGAGACGCAATCAGCGCTTCGAGCGGTTTCACTGAAAAAGCTGGGGTCCCCATAAACATAATTTTTTTCACGTTAAAACTCCTTTTTATTGATGTTTCATCAAAAGCAATACCTTTTTCTTTTAACCCGCCCAAAAAGCTGAATGGACGCTTTTATCGTTCAGTCACAGACCTAGAGAAAATGCTGCGGTTCCACATCGATATTGAGATGAATATGTTGTTTCTCCCATTCTTGGGCAGTATTACGCAACAAGGTTAACATATTCTGCATGATTTTGGGGTCACGATATTGGTAAAGAATTTGGAAATAATACGCATTATTTAAACGAATAATAGCACTCTTACTTGGGCCAATTACGCGGTCCCCCGTCCCCCTAGCCTCTGCCTTCAATGTCTCTGCCAAAGTTAGGGCTGCTTTCAGGGCATCTTGTTCATCAAAATGCGTGATAGTGAAGCGCACCGTGAAGTAGTACGGCGAATAGCGATTAAGTTTGCGATATTGCATCTCCAGTTGATAGAAGCGCTGATAATCCTGTGCTTTAGCACATTGAATGGCGTAATGATCCGGGTTGAACGTTTGAAAAATCACGCGCCCGGTTTCCTCACCGCGTCCTGCCCGCCCACTCACCTGCGTCAACAGCTGGAAGGTGCGCTCAGACGCCCGAAAATCCGGCAAATAAAGCGAGGTATCGGCATTCAGCACGCCAACTAACGTGATATTTGGAAAATCAAGTCCTTTGGCGATCATCTGCGTTCCCAAGAGAATATCCGCTTTCCGGTCGCGAACCTGAGTCAGAATCTTTTCGTAGGCATTTTTCTTCCGTGTGGTATCGTTATCCATACGTACCACACGATACGCAGGCAAAAGTTCCTTCAATTCTTGTTCCACTCGCTCCGTTCCTGTCCCAAAGTCACGCAAATGTTGACCCTGGCAGACCGGGCAGCGTTGCGGGAGGGGTTCGTTGTAGCCGCAATAGTGGCATTTCATTGTTTTCTCTTGATAATGATAGGTCAATGCCACGCTACAATTCTTGCACATGAACACATGCCCACAATCGCGGCACATTACATAGTTCGCGTATCCGCGCCGATTCAATAGTAAGGCTACCTGATGCCCCTCCCCAACCGCTTGTTGGATGGCTTGGTACAGGGCTTCGGAAAACAGATGGTAATTCTTACGTTTATATTCCTCACGCATATCCACGACCTCTACTGCGGGCAGTGGTTTTTTATTCGTACGCTCAGGCATCAATAAGAGCTCATAGCGGTGATTCTGGGCGCGTGCCCGTGACTCCAACGACGGCGTTGCGCTCCCCAACACTACCGGACACTGATGGTACTCAGCGCGCCATTTGGCAATATTTCTGGCATGGTAGCGCGGATCATTCTGCTGCTTATAGCTCGTTTCATGTTCTTCATCGATAATAATAATGCCGAGATGATTCAGCGGTGCAAAAATGGAGGAGCGCGCCCCGACGACAATATGCGCATGGCCCTCCTTCATCTTCTGCCACTCATCGAATTGTTCCCCAATCGATAAACGACTGTGAAGCACTGCCACTTCTCGGCCGAAGCGTTCCTTCAACTGGCGCACCATTTGTGGCGTCAAACTGATTTCTGGCACCAATAAAATGGCATCTTTTCCTTGCTGGCGAGCATGCTGGATCAATTGCAGATACACCTCAGTCTTGCCGCTTCCCGTCACTCCCTGCAAAAGAAAGGTCTTCGCTTGTGGGCGATCCATAGTAGCCCTCACCTGGTCATAGGCGTGCTGTTGCTGTGGTTGGAGTGGCTTTGGTTTCGCCTGCATTTGGAATTTATCCCAATAAGGGTCGCGATTCACCTGCACGTCAAACAGTTTCAACCACCCTTTGTCCTCAAGGCGGCGAATGGTGGCGAGTGAAATGGCATATTCCGCTTGCAACTCTTTTACCGCCAAGCGCTTGCCATCCAGTTCTATCAGAATATCGGCCAATAGTTGCTGTTTCTTGGCCCCCTTAGAGAGTGATCCACGCCTTTCCATCAGCTGTTGAGCTGAGAGCAACGGCTGAATCCACTTCTCCGTGCGCAAACGTTTTTGATCTTCCAATTGATACTTAACGCTCACTTCCCCGCGGTCTTTTAGGGTCAATAAGTCTTCTAATGCGCCGGCTTTTTCCACCTCGTCCCACTCGCGTTCCTCCTGCTCAGCAAAATAGCGCTGGCGATGTGAGAGGGTGAGTGTTTCCGTGGGCACAAAATATTTGTGATATTTGGCTTTTAACATGGCTGGCAGCATGGCTTGCATGGCCTTGATTCGAAAAGTAAATAGCGTTGTCGCCATAGTTTGGGATAATTGCAGGAGTTCAGGCGTAAGGACTGGCGTTTCATCCAGCAAACGGGTGAGGGATTTGACTTCGCCGGAAAACTCACTCTCAGTCATTAAACTGACGACAAATCCCTGCACTTGTCGCACACCAAACGGCACTTCCACCCGCATGCCCAAAGCAATGCGCCCCTGCATGGCGGTTGGGATAGCATAATCAAAGGGACAGTCCGTCTGCTGTGTAGGCACGTCGACAATGACTGCGGCATATTTTGGTGTCGTTTTTGTCTCTTCTCCCGTCATCCAACGCCCTCCTTTCTTACTATCGTTATTATACACATTGCTGATATGATCGACCAATGAAGCAACAGCCCCCTCTCACTAGTGACAAAACGGCTTGGGATAAATGATCATTCAAGTGGAGCACCGTCTCCCCCACTCTTACTAGTAAAAAGTGTCTTGAGATAACTCATCCTCTAAATTTACAGACGCCCTCTCACTAAAGAAAAACAGCAGGCACCCAAAGCCTTATTGTCGTCCTTTACCATAGAAAAACCGCTATTCCCCTTAGTCGTCCTAACTGAGAATAGCGGTAGTACCATTAATTAACGGCAATTTAATTTTGAGATAATGATTCAGGGTCAATGACTAAATCACTGCTGACAATTTCTTCCATAGCTTGCCCGATGTATTTTGGCGATTCATAATGATCCAACATCGGATTTTGGTTGCGCTGCAAGTCATTGGCACGTTTTGCCGAAATACTGCAGATAGAGTATTTGGAATTAATTTTATCAACTAATTTATCGATCGATGGATAGATAATCAAGACTATTCGCCCTCTCCTAAATAATTTTCCACGACATCGTCAATGAAACGGTCCACCTTCAGATGTTCCGCATTAATAATGGTGAGAATGCGTTGTACGGCTTTATCTACTTCATCATTCTCTACCACATAGTCATATTGCGTCATCAACTGTAATTCATTGCGCGCTTTGCCCATGCGTTTCGCAATCACATCTGGACTATCCGTTCCGCGATTCACCAAGCGCGATTCCAATTGGCGCAGGTTAGGTGGCGCTAGAAAGACAAACACCCCATCCGGCATGCGCCGTTTAACCTGCAATGCGCCCTGAACTTCAATTTCCAGGAACACATCCTTGCCCTGGTTGGTCATTTCCTCGACATAAGCGAGCGGTGTCCCATAGTAATTATCGACATATTCAGCATACTCCAGTAAACGTTCCTGCTCAATCATCTCCTCAAAACGCTCGCGCGTGACGAAGAAATAATCCTTGCCATCGACTTCGCCTTTGCGGGGCTGGCGAGTAGTCGCTGAGACAGAATACAAGAATTGATCCTGCCCTTCTTTTGTTTCAAAGAGTGCTTTTCTGACGGTCCCCTTTCCCACGCCGGAAGGACCAGAAAGCACCACTAGTAAGCCTTTCGATTTCATAGAACACCTTTCATCCGTTTCACTCAATAATGTGATTACTATCATACCACAAAATCGCACAATGTGAACCATTCTTCGCTCATTCCTACGGGTTTACCCAAAAAGGTTTTTGGGATAAAATTGCTTGACATAAGAACACCTGTTCGCTAAACTAAGAACATCAATTAAGAACACGTGTTCCCACAAATAAAAATGACGCGCAACTTTAATCAGCGCTTAATTTAGGAGGCTCTCACTATGCAAAATCCAACTTCATCCTTAGTGACGTGGTTCCCACGACTCATCTCTAAACAGGTCAAAACAGTTGCTGTTCCCACGCTTACCACACCACCAGAGACACTAGCAACACCAGCAGATCTCCATCAAGCGATCCGTTACTACCACAAACATCATCAACTGATGGCACTCACCGTCAGTCGCCAAATGGGGCATACTGTCACGCGTGATCGCCTATTGGGGTATTTCCAAACCGACAATCTAGCCCAGGAAACTCTCGTTTTCAACGATGTCGATAACCAAATTCAGCGTTTGATTCCTTATGCCTCTATTCTAACACTGGAACCCTTGGAGGATTAAATCTAACGTTCAGTTTTAGCAGACACTAACCTCCGTCAATCACGGGGATCTCATAGCACCATCACTAATAAACACGACAATGGCCTATGAAGCCCTTTACATCAACTGCCAAGTCACAGACTTGTTTTGCACCGATCACCGCTGAAGAGAACGGGCTCAGCCGACGCGTAACTCGGAAAATCCCTTTTTCATCGCTATTTATTTTTATTATTTCCCTATGATCAGCGCCTATTCCCAATCTACGCCTTAACGTGTTAAAAACCATCCCTAGCTCCCTAAATGATTCGGCTCACGCTCGAACCTCCCCCCTAAAGCTAGCGATGGTTTTTTTGTGATTATGATTATAATAATGGTCCTAACAATCGCGACATCAATTGGCGGAAATGTAAGAAGCGGGATTGCGCAGCAAAATAGGCCTCGTCCATCACGGTACAGTTCTGCAAGTCCGCATCAAAGGCGCGCCTGATCTCATGAGTAAATTCACTGTCATAAACGAAGGCATTCACCTCGAAGTTTAAGCGGAAACTGCGCACATCGAAATTAGCGGTTCCTAAACTCGTCACCTCGTCATCCACCGTTAATACTTTCGCATGCAGGAATCCCTTATCATAGCGGTAGACTTTGATTCTGAATTTCAGCGCTTGCTGACAGTAATATTCCGTTGCCCGATAGACAAAAGGATGATCAGGTTTTGACGGCACCATGATTTTCACATCGACACCAGACATTGCCGCTTGTTGCAAGGCTTCAAATGCGGATTCGTCCGGAATGAAATATGGCGTTTGCAGCGTCAAGGAATGGCGCGCCATTGTAATCATCTTTAGATACCCCATCTTGATCTGATCGGTGTCATCTTCCGGACCACTCGACACAATCTGCATAGGGGTGTTGTGGTTAATTTTTACACGTGGGAAATAATCATGGGTAGTATCATTAGGAAATTGTTTCAGAAACGCTTCATAGTGAATATGCGCACTCGCACACCAATCCACGATAAAACGACTCTGAATCGCCTGCACTGCTTCACCCGTCACACGCATGTGCGTATCGCGCCAGTATCCCAGTGGCCCTTTGCCAATGTATTCCTTGGCGACATTGAACCCACCGACGTAACCCACCTTCCCATCGATGATCACTGTTTTACGGTGATTGCGGAAGTTTGCCCGGAGATTCTGCACCCAATGCGAATAACCGAAGAACGAAATCGCCTCACCTCCCGCTTGGCACAATGGCTTCAATTGACGTCTACTCAAACGCCGACTGCCGACTGCATCATAGAGCAACCGCACATGGACGCCCGCCTGTGCCCGCTCCGTCAATACCTCCAGAATGGCATTGCCGACCTCATCGGGAGTGAAGATGTAATATTGGATATTAATATGATGCTTGGCTTGACGCAGATCATCCAGCAGCGCGTTCATCTTGTCGCGTCCATCCGTATAGAGCGTATAGTCATTGCGCTCTGTTAGAATAGAAAAATTGCTGCGATACAATAGCGTCATCAATTGACGTTGACGCCCGGGATATTTCTCCATAGTGCGCTGGTGCCCATCATCATCGACATATTCTTCAATCAGATCCGTCATCCCCATAGCTTCCCGTTCATCCAATTGAAAGATGCGGTGGTTGGAGATCCGCCGTCCAACGAAGAAGTACACCACGAAACCAACAACTGGCAAAAGCAACAGCACGAGTAGCCACGCCCAGACTGTAGATACTGGTCGTTCTTGACGGAAAACCGTAATGATGGCTAGCACCGTATTTACAAAAATAATAAAGGTTAAGATATCATTCATATCTTCCTCACAGTCTAACCCTTCTGCGGGTAATGGTGATTTTTAATTATTGTCTTAAGCATCATACCATACAAAAAGCAGAGGCTACGGGGTAACCTCTGCTTTCACTTGAAAAATGGGTCATTACTGTGGAAAACAACCGTTGTCCTATCAGCCCCCAACACCATCATGGTGGGCTTGAAAAGGCCGTTTTCTTTACACACTGACCCCCTCCAGCTACTGTTTGTTGAAAAGATCGCTTTGTCACGCTCTCTCAAAACGACATTTAGTCATTTAATAGGCGAGAACGCTCTTTTCTAGAGATATACGGTGTGTTCTTTGGAATGAAGGCTTTGGTCATAGTGTTCAATAGCACGACCAAAATTAAAAGAATCACGAGACTATTGACAATAGCACTCAGCCCATTTTCCTTCAATAGCATATTCATAGATTCACTGACAGCGGGATCAAACCATTGCATAATCACGAAACGCACCAAGAACAGGGCAAAAACACTCACAATGACGCTTGTCACCAAGTTAAGATAAACCGAGAACATCCGATGATTATGCAGGGTTCGTTGCAGATTCCGAGCAAAATACCCAGCCAATCCCAACATGCTGGTCGAGAGGATCAAACTGATGATCTCTGGCACATGGTTAGCGGGTTGTTCAATCATAATCGCTGCGGCGCATCCTAACAATGCTCCACTGAAGAACCCAGGCAATACCCCACGACGCAGCGCGTAGAGAACCACTAACGCTCCCCCGATCATCAAAATGATGTCAAAGGATTGAACGACCTGGGGAAACACTAATTGAACGAGGAAGGCCAGAGCCGTTAATAACAATCCTTCCACGAAAGTAATAATGCGGTCAGCTGCTTTCATGCGCATTCCTCCCTAGCTTTTTTTCTTGAAATTGCGTTTTTTACGACGCGTTGAGGCTTCCATAATCACCGGCAAGATCATTGGGCGACGTTGGGTTTCTTGATAGAGATATTTCCCGATGGCTTCGCGAATGTCCCCTTTCAACGTGCTCCAATCGAACTGATCGAGGTGCTGTAAGGATTCGTTCAATACGTCGGTGGCTAGCGCCTTGCTGCCTTCGATAATGTCTGTCGACTGTTTCATAAAGACGAACCCACGCGAGATTACTTCTGGCCCAGCGAGAATCTTCCCTTCGTTGCGTGAAATCGTGGCAATGATCACGAAAATCCCATCTTCAGACAAAATGCGACGGTCTTTGAGGACAATATTGCCAATATCGCCAACTCCGCTGCCGTCAATCAAGACATTCGCTGCTGGTACGCTCGCCATCAAGTACATGGTCCCATCTTGGTAGTGCAAGACGTCGCCTTTGTCCATGAGGTAAATGCGTTCATCTGGAATCCCACAGTCCAACGCTAATTTGCGATGGGCATGCATCAAGCGATATTCACCTGATACAGGGAAAACATACTGTGGACGCATCAGCTGAATCATCAACTGCAGGTCTTTCGGTGTCGCGTGGCCGCTGGAGTGGTATTCTTCGTACAGGTCAACGGTGCGTCCCCCGGCACGGTACACAATATCCTTCGTGTCAGCGACAATCGTTTCCATCCCGGCACTCGGCGTCGTAGCTAACATAACCATATCGCCATCCTGAATGTTCAGAGTGCCATGTTGATTTTGCGCCATCTTCTGCAAAGCCATCAATGGTTCAGCCGTCGTCCCTGTTTCCAAAATTACGATTTCATGATCCTTATATTTACCTAACTCATCCATTTGCTTAAAGAGATCTTTGGATGGAATGGTTAATTTATTGTAGCGAATAGCCACATCAATGATTTTTTCCACATCATCGCCAGAGAGGAAGATGTGACGATGCACACGATGCGCAACATCGATGATCTGTTGGATCCGCAAAATATTGCTTTCGGTCGCAGCAACGATCACCCGCCCTGCTGCTTTTTGGAATTCTGCCATGATGGCCTGTTCCAATTCAATTTCAGGCGCATTGCTGATCGGGCTTTCAGCTTGTTGCGATTCACTCAACAACGCCAACACACCGTCATTCGCAATTTCATTGATCCGCTTAAAGTCGGTTTGGTAATCTGCGCCCACGGTCATATCAAACTTGAAGTCACCCGTGTACACAATAGCCCCTTCGTCTGTCACAATCGAAATCCCAACTGATTCCGGCACAGAGTGGGTCGTGTTGAAGAATTTCACCGTGACATCATCAAATTCAATTTCATTCGATTCATCGATCACGTAGAAGTCTTTGTAGTTCTTGACACCAAGACGGTTGCATTCCAATTTGGCGAGGCTGATCGTTAATTCCGTCCCAAAGACAGGCACTTCAATCTCCCGCAGTAAATACGGCAACGCCCCGATCGCATCCGCATGCTCATGCGTCAAAAAAACACCAGCAATCTGGTCTTCATGTTCCTTTAAATAAGTAAAATCAGGGATCATGACATCAATCCCGAGCATTTCATCCGGTGGGTAAATCAAACCGCAGTCCAAAATGTACAAGGTGTCATTGACTTCTACCACGTACATATTCTTGCCGTCTTCACGGACACCACCGAGCGAAATCAATTTAATATCGCTCATTTGAGCCTTCCTTTCTGCTTTTCCTCATAACTGACTGTTACTGCTGCACGAACGCGCACCTGTTAATAATGGCGCGTAGGTGTTTTCTTAGCACCTATCTCTTTGCCATTGTTGCGCTATTCCTGCTAGCGGCGCGTAGTTTATCGCTACCCGCTGAAACCCATTCATCACGCGAGGAATCCTGGTTGTACTGAATCAATGGCACGGCGTTCATTCGCCCCGTACCGCTAATCGTTAGGTCTATTCTAGCAAATAACGCCCCTTACCTCAAACTTCATGTAAAAATTTTACTTGTCCGTCATTCTTCGCCTAGTCTTGATCAATATCCTCCGCCCCACGGTTGACTTTAGGCACGTAATCCCTTACATTGTATGATGATTCCCTATGAAAGGAGACCCAGTGTGACTAAACCTGCCTTTAAAGCCAAACTCAAACAGATCGGGGCAAAAGCGAATGCAATCGCTAATCGCCATCCCTATCTAGCTATCATTACGATCCTCATTTTCGCCAATGCGATCGGTATGGCCATCCAATACCAAATGCAAGGCTTTCTCGATTTCAGTCGCTTCTCAACAACACTAGTGATTCTCATCCTAGCTCTTGTCGCCGTTGCTGCTAAAAAACGTTTAGACCGTAAGAATAAGTAATAACAATGCACATGAAACGGGCGCCCCTCCCCTGGAGAGACGCCCGTTTTATTTCTATCCTTATGATTTATTTCTATTCGGCTTTAGGATCGGAGATAGCTTTCATCGATAGGTTGATGCGGCCACGGTTATCAATTTCAATAACTTTAACCTTCACTTTGTCGCCGAGGCTAACCACATCTTCCACTTCATTCGTCCGTTTATGTTGCAATTCCGAAATGTGAACCAAACCGGATTGCCCCTTAGAGATTTCCACGAACGCCCCAAATTTTTCAATGCGGGTGACGGTTCCTTCATAAACTTGACCTACTTCGACTTGGAACGTTAATTCTTCAATGATGGCGATTGCCCGCTGAATTGCCGCTTCGTCATCCGAGTAGACACTGGTGTTCCCTTCATCATCAATGTCAATCTTAACACCCGTTTCATCGATGATCTTGTTGATGGTTTCCCCACCCTTACCAATCACCACTTTGATCATATCGGGATCAATCTTGATCATCTTGATCTTCGGTGCATATTGGCTCAAGGTTTCCCGTGGTTCTGCGAGTGTGCCGTGGAGGTGATCCAACAATTCAAAGCGCGCTTTCTTCGCTTGAGCGAGTGATTCGCGTAAGATTTCTTCGGTGATACCCTTGATCTTGATATCCATCTGGAGAGCCGTAATCCCCTCGCGTGTCCCAGCAACCTTGAAGTCCATGTCGCCAAGGTGGTCTTCCAACCCCTGGATATCCGTCAAGATGGTGTATTGTTCCGGTGCTTCTTGGTTTTGAATGAGGCCCATCGCAATCCCGGCTACCGGCGCCTTGATTGGCACACCCGCATCCATCAATGCCAACGTCCCTGCGCAGATTGAAGCCTGTGAGGAGGACCCATTGGATTCCAATACCTCAGCCACCAAACGAATGGTGTATGGGAAGTCGGCTTCGTCTGGAATCACACGGCTCAATGCCCGGTATCCTAATGCACCGTGTCCAATTTCACGACGGCCTGGTGAACCGTAACGCCCATTTGCCCCTACAGAATATTGAGGGAAATTGTAATGATGGATGAAGCGCCGTTCAGTGTCCGGTGTCAACCCATCGAGGCGTTGTTCTTCTGACATTGGTGCCAAGGTGCAGGCTGACAATACCTGCGTTTGTCCCCGCGTGAATAACCCGGAACCGTGAACGCGTGGCAAGAGCCCGACTTCTGAACTGAGTGGGCGGATTTCATCGATTTTACGGCCGTCTGGACGCACCTTATCATCAGTAATTAAACGACGTACTTCGTTGTATTCCAATTCATCAGCAAGATGAGCGACTTGCGCATGCAAGCGATCGAAGTCTTCGGCTTCAGCGAAACGTTCGTCATATTGCGCAATCATTTCGTCTTTTACCGCTTGTACGTTTTCTTCACGTTCCAGCTTATCGAAGGTCTTGATCGCCTCAACCATTTTTTGATGATATTGTGTGGTAGCATCAGCCACGAGATCGGCTGGCGCCGCATTGGTATCGTAATCCCATTTTTCTTGGCCGATTTCTGCGCGAATTTGTTCCTGGAAGTAGCAGAGTTCGCGAATGTTAGCATGTCCGAACATCAACGCTGCTAACATGTCGTCTTCGCTCAGTTCAGCCGCAGAACTCTCTACCATGTTGATGGCCGTCTTCGTCCCAGCCACTGTCAATTCCAAATCAGACTGTTCTTGTTGAGCAACGGTTGGGTTGATCACAAATTCACCGTTGACACGTCCCACGTTAACCCCAGCAATTGGGCCATCGAATGGGATTGGTGAAATCGCCAAGGCCAAAGAAGACCCTAACATGGCCGCCATTTCGGAAGAACAGTCATTGTCAGCAGACATCACGGTATTGATGACTTGAACTTCATTGCGGTAGCCTTCTGGGAACATTGGACGAATCGGACGGTCGATCAGACGTGCTGTCAAAGTCGCATGTTCGCTGGGACGGCCTTCCCGTTTGATAAAGCCACCCGGGATTTTACCCACGGCATACATTTTTTCTTCGTAATTGACCTGTAATGGGAAGAAATCTTGTCCTTCCACAGCTTCCTTCGCCCCTACAACAGCGGTCAATACGACTGTATCCCCGTAGCGTACGAGGACGGCGGATGTCGCTTGTTTCGCAACCTGACCAATTTCTACTTGGAGCAAACGCCCCGCCCAATTCATCTTGTAGACTTTCTTTTCTTCCGTCAATGTGTCTCCTTCTTTCTGCTTTTTTTGGACAAGCGGGCTTACTATTCAATGCTACAAGAAAAACGATTTTTTCGCATAGCGTTGAGTAGTAATGCGCTCGCCAATATTTGATCGAGTCTCCTGCTCGATTTTACCCATAAATACAAAAGAAGAGGTTGACGAACGCCAACCTCATTAATACTTTCCCTGCTATTAACGGCGCAAACCTAAGCTTTGGATCAAGTTGCGGTAACGCGTCACGTCTTTGTTACGCAAGTAAGCTAACAAGTTACGACGGTGACCGATTTTCTTCATCAAGCCACGGTAAGAATGGAAATCCTTCTTATGCGTCTTTGCATGGTCATTCAATTTATTGATGTCTGCGGTCAACAATGCGATCTGAACTTCAGGAGAACCTGTGTCACCTTCGTGTTGCGCATATTTTTCAATAATTGCTGCTTTTTCTTCTAATGATAATGCCATGATTATTCCACCTTTCGTTTATTTTGCGCCACGCTCTGCGTAAAACGTTGGTGAATCGTCAAACGAGGAGCATGGTCAATCACAACACCGCTAATTATAGCGGTCTGCGGGTGCTTTCGCAAGTCCTAGCCAGTAATTCCTCCAATTTTGTTTTAAAGTCCACCTTGGATCATGATACACTAGTCCTTGCCTGTGAAAATTTCAGGCGACCGTTTTAGCGGAACAAAAAACTTACGGAAATGCTCTGCTGATCCACATGTAGCATGTATGGCATAGCTAGGATTTTCCCATTATAATAGAAAAACTCAGGTATTTTTAATCGATGGATTCTATAGAATTGAGGTCATTATGTTTAAAGAAATCACCCCTTTTACTAAAAAGCAGCTCGGTATCGCCGGATTATTGCTCCTGCCCTTTCTCGTGTTCCTCGCGTGGCTACTCATCGCCCCAGATTCTCTTTATGCCTTGGATTATGCGGTTAACCGCGCGCTGCGGGGAGTTCCAGGAAGTTCATTGGCTGGCGTTGTGGGGGCATTCACATGGCTGGGCAACAGTTATTTGCTCATCGTGGCTGCCATTCTGATCAGTTTCTTCGGGCGCTTCATCAAACAGACGCACCGTTATTCCTGGCTCGGCGTGATGACTATCCTCGGCCCAGGAGTCCTCAATCCTCTCATCAAGGCCTTAGTCTCGCGCCCTCGCCCTGACGAGGCATTGCGGTTAGTCAGTGAGTCCGGACTATCGTTCCCGAGTGGCCATTCTATGGGGAGCGTAATCTTCTTCGGGGCGCTGGCAATCCTTATTCTCAAGGCATGGCAACCTACCCCAAAAGCCAAGCGGTTATTCATCGCGGGCACGGTGGTGTTGGTCGTATTGATCGCGCTCTCCCGCTTGTATCTGAGTGTTCATTTCTTCAGCGATGTGTGCGCCGGTTTGTCCTTGGGGAGCACTGTCCTCTATCTGGGGACGCACTTCCTCCCAATTTTTGATCGGGCCATCCTCCCATCTAAAAAATAGCTCATCTCCCCGTCCCAGCAAAAGTGACCTGATCGCGTGACGGTGGGATTTTTCAACTAAAAGGCCGCGTTTGCCGTTATCATCTAGTAAAACAGCACGACTTTGCTTCATTGCAAGCGTCGTGCTGTTTTTGATTAAGCGCTAATTTTTGACTTGAATATAATCCGTAGGGGCAAGGGATTTCGATTGTTCGATCATGCGTGCCACGGTTTCTGGATCTTCCCGACCGCCCTTATGAATCCAGCGTTCGATAATACTGATCGTCCCTGCCAGCAATAGCTCCCGGACATAATCTTCCGGAAATTGATGGGTAGCGAGCGTGAGTGTTTGGGTCTGATTTAATTTATTAGACACCAATTGGCCGATAATTTCCTTGATACGATCGAGGAACAACGGATCGCCCCCCTCACTCGCCAATGCTGCCACGAGATCGAATTCCTTTTTAACATACACCAGCGCCTTATAGATGGCTGTATAGGAGATAAAATCTACGGGATCCTCTTGATCGTGCGGGGCCTCATCATGGTTTAGAATGTCTTCTAATTCCGCAATAGCCTGTGATTCTAATTTTTCCATTAGGTCATATTTATCAATATAATGAAGATAAAAGGTCCCACGATTGATCTTAGCCACGCGCGCAATATCACTCACGGTCAGGCTGTCCATGCCCTTGGCGTAGATTAATTCAATAAAGGCGCGTTTAATCTTAGGGAGGGTTTTCGTTTGGCGTTGCATGTTACTCATCCTTTCAGCAATCCATTCACTAAATCAACACATCGTTGTTTTTGTGTATTGAAATCTCTCTGTTATCACTATATACTTTTCCACTGTAAGAATCAACACGTTGTCTATTTTTGAAAGGGGAAAATAAAATGAGCTATATCGAAGTTAAGCATAGTTATAAACGCTTTAAAACGGGCGATACGGAAATCGTCGCCAATAACGATTTAAACTTTGAAATTGAAAAAGGCGAACTTGCCATTATCCTCGGAGCTTCTGGTGCCGGCAAATCTACCCTCTTAAATATCCTCGGTGGGATGGAAACAAATGACGAAGGCCAGATCATCATTGATGGCAATGATATTTCCAACTATTCGCGGACGGAGCTGACGCAATACCGCAGAGAAGATGTGGGCTTTGTGTTCCAGTTCTACAACTTAGTGCCCAACTTGACCGCAAAGGAAAACGTGGAACTAGCCTCTGAAATTGTTAAAGATGCCGCTGATCCGGTTGAAACGCTCAACGCTGTGGGTTTAGGAAAACGAATCAACAACTTTCCTTCCCAACTCTCTGGCGGTGAACAGCAACGGGTATCCATCGCGCGTGCCATCGCCAAAAAGCCAAAAATTTTGCTCTGTGACGAGCCAACCGGTGCTTTAGACTACCAAACAGGGAAACAGGTCTTGCAGATCTTGCAGGACATGAGTCGCAAGGAAAATGCAACAGTGATTATCGTTACCCACAACGGTGCCTTAGCGCCCATTGCTGACCGGGTAATCCGCATGCATGACGCGAAGGTACAGAGCATTGAAGTCAACCATATTCCTGACGATATTAAAGATATTGAATGGTAGGTGAGAGACCTTGTCGAAAAAAAGTTTATGGAAAGATATTTTCAAATCGATTCGTCGTTCTAAGGGACGCTTCTTCTCTATCCTAGGCTTGATGATGCTCGGGGCTTTTGCTCTGGTGGGGTTACAGGTCACAGGGCCTGATACGCGGGCAACCGGTGAACATTATCTGAATGATTTAAATGTGGCCGACTTAGCGATCATCGGTTCACTGGGGATCGACCAGGATGACCAACAGCTAATCGATCAAGCAAAGGGCGCGAGTGACATTGAATATGGTTATCTAAAGGATGCCGTTGTTACCGATACAACCGACAGTTTCCGACTCTTCTCACGCGCTAAAGATGATGATATTTCTCAATATGAAATTCGCTCTGGTCGTCTGCCCGAAAAGACCGATGAGATCGCTATCAGCGCTGAATACCAAGATCGCTATCAAATTGGTGATGTCATCAAGTTCGATGAAACGGCCGATGCTTCTGGTCAAAAAGTATTGAAAAAACCAGAATATAAGATCGTTGGTTTTATCTACTCTGGTGAAATTCTCTCCAGCAACAACCTGGGGGCATCGACAGCTGGAACCGGATCATTGAAGGGATATGGCGTATTAACCCCAGAGGCTTTTGATTCAGAAGTTTACATGATTGCTCGTCTCCGTTTCGATGATTTGAAGTCGATTGATCCTTATTCCCAGGACTACACCAACAAATTGCAAGCACACAAGGATGATCTTAACCATATCCTCAAAGATCAACCAGAACATCGCTTGCAAGCTGTGAAGAATGAATACCAAGAAAAAATTGCTGATGGGCAAAAACAGATCGACGATGCCAAGAAAAAGTTAGCTGATACCGAACAACAGCTGAAAAATGCTAAGCAACAGTTGGATGAGGGTAGTCAAAAGATCAGTGCGGCTGAGAAAACCTTGAATGATCAAGTCAGTGCTGCCCAACAACAGATCAATGACGGGTCCAGCCAATTGAATAGCGCCGAACAGCAGATGGCAAGTAGCGATCAATTGCTAAAAGATGCCAAACAACAATTGGATGCTGGCGCCAATACCTTAACTGACCGCTGGAACCAACTAGAAAGCGGAAAGCAAGCGCTCGCTCAAGCCAAACAGCAATTGAATCAGGCCAATCAAAAACTGCAAGCAGGCGCAGATGCCATTGCAGCTGGCAAGGCGCAAATTGCCAATGGTTACCGAGAACTCATAAAGAACCAAGACGCCTTGACAGAGGCCGATAAACAAATCAAAACTGCCGATCAAAAACTCCAAGTGGGTCAAAAGCAACTGGCGGATCAGAAAGCAGCCTATGATCAATCGAAAGCAACCTACGATGAAAAAGCGGCGACCTATCAAGCAAACGAAAAGCAATGGCAAGACGCTCAAGCCACGGTGGATCAAAACAAAGCAAAACTAGAGCAAGCAAAAGCAAAATACGACCAGACGATCAGCGAACTTGAGGCCAAAGAACACACCCTCAATGAAGAACTGAAAAAGCCAGATCTGTCTGAAACCGATAAACAGACATTGACTGAACAGCTCAAACAAGTCACTGCTCAAAAGGAAAAAGCGACGGCAGAGCGCGAGACTTTCCTAACAGAGACCTACCAATCAGGTATAGCTAGCATTAAAGAGCTGCAGGCCAAATTAACCGCTCAAAAAGCAGAACTGGACGCGGCTAAGGCTGAACTCGATCAAGCGAAGGAAAAATTGGATGACGCCAATGCCAAGATCCAAGCAGGAGAACAGACATTAGCCAAACAAACCGAATTATTGAATCAAAAGAAAGCCGAATTTTCGGAAAAACAAAAAGCTTTCAACGCCGCAAAAGAAAAATTGGAAGCTGGTGAAAAAGAACTACAAAAACAAGAAACCACCTATCAAGCGAGCTTGACGCAATATAATGCAAAAGTCGGCGAGTATAACGCACAATATGCGACCTATACAGAGGGATTAGCGGCATGGCAACAAGGGGCTAAGGAATTAGACACCAAGTCAAAAGAATACCAAGCCAATGCCGAAAAACTCGCCCAAGCGAAACAAACCTTGGCCACTAAAGCTAAAGAACTACAAACCGCCAAAGACACCCTCGCAGAAAAACAAGCCGATGGTGAAAAGCAAATTGCTGACAGCAAAGCGACACTCACAGAAAAACAAGCTGAATACGATAAGAACGCCAAAGCTTTTGCTGACAAAAAGGACGACGCCCAAAAAGAAATTGATGACAAACAAAATGAACTCAATGAAGCAAAGGAACGTCTCGATAATCTCGCTCTCCCTACCTACTCACTGAACAGCCGCCGGGAAATTCCTGGTGGTGAAGGGACCCAAATTTACACTAACATTGGGACAATCGTGGATGCCTTGGCGAATGTCTTCCCTATCTTCCTCTACTTTGTTGCCGCCTTAGTGGCGTTCACCACCATGGGGCGGTTCGTTGACGAAGAGCGCATCAATGCCGGGACATTAAAAGCTTTAGGCTACGATGACTTCGACGTCTTCAAGAAGTTTGCCTTCTATGGGCTCACCGCGGGATTAATCGGGACAACGATCGGGGTGATTCTGGGACACACCTTAATTCCATCCATTGCCTATAACGCCTACAAGGTCGGCTTTACCTTGCCGAAAATCGAATGGCACTTCCACCCAGGCATTACGGTGATTGCCTTCATTGCGTCTCTCATCAGTTCCGTCCTACCTGCTTGGATCGCCACGAAGCGCGAATTAGCGGAAAAACCGGCACAATTATTGCTCCCGAAACCGCCAACATCTGGCTCTAAGATCTTCCTCGAACGGCTCACACCTATTTGGGAACGGATGAGCTTCACACACAAGGTGACTGCCCGTAATATTTTCCGCTACAAACAGCGGATGCTGATGACCATCTTCGGTGTGGCCGGTGCGGTATCCCTGCTCTTTGCTGGGTTGGCCGTTCAAGATTCCATCGGTGGGATCAACGAGCGTCAATTTGGCGAGATCATTCACTATGACGTGATTGTCGCGCAAAATGACTATGTCAGCGACCAAGAGGAAAAAGACATCATGGCGCGGTTGAATGGCGATACCGTCAAGGAATATGCGCCTATTCACTATGAAGAACTCACCAAGGTTGCCGGTGCCAAAAAAGATAAGCAATCGATCAAATTGATTGTTCCAAAAGACACCAAAGCCTTATCTGACTACATCTCCTTGAGAAACCGCAAGAGCCAAGCGCCGATTGATCTGCCAGATGATGGGATCATTCTCTCTGAGCGCTTCGCTCAACTAGTTAACGTCAAGGTTGGGGATTCCCTCACCGTGATGGACGCTGAAGATCAGGAGCGAACCGTGAAAGTGGCCGGCATTGCTGAAATGTACATGGGGCACTTCGCCTTCATGAGTCCAACCGCGTATGAAAAAGCGTTCGCTAAGGACTTTACGGGTAACGCCCACATGGTACAGCTGAATGATCACTCACAAGACAATGTGGAAAAACAAGCGGCTGAATTCATGAAATACTCTGGTGTCATCAACGTGGTTCAAAACACGGTATTCACGAATATGATTGATACCATCGTGAAAGCGTTGAATAAGATTTTGAAGGTCTTGATCATTATCGCCGCGCTCTTAGCCATCGTTATTCTCTACAACTTGACGAACATTAACGTGTCCGAACGTATGCGAGAATTGTCAACGATCAAGGTGCTCGGCTTCTACGATAAAGAAGTTACCCAATACATTTACCGCGAAACTTTCTTACTAACATTGGTTGGTATTGTCGTTGGTTTTGGGATTGGGGAACTCCTCCACCTCTACATTATCAAGGTGGTGCCACCTGAAGAGGTCATGTTCGATCCATCACTGACGATGCACACCTTCATCCTTCCAGCCGTGATTATCATCATCATCACCGCTATCTTAGCCATCGTGATTCATGAACGGTTGAAAAACGTTGACATGTTAGAGGCCCTCTCTTCGGTTGAGTAGCCCTAACACAGATACCAAAACAACGAGGTCCTGAGTGGCCTCGTTGTTTTTTATAGGAACGCCCATAAAAAGGCTCCCCTTTAAGTAGGCTTAGGATTTATCCTGTCTACTTAAAGAGGAGCCTGTTATTTTGACTCAAGGCAAGTGGTTGCTTTTTATAGGCTTAACGTTTGGTGATACCAAAAACAGGGAATTGATCAAATTCGTCATAATCTAATGATGCGACCTGTTTCAATGTCGTCATATCTTCATCACTGATCTCAAAATCAACGCGAGCGTTGGCTGCCATATGTTCTGGATTTTCAGTTTTAGGCAACGGCACACTCCCTAACTCTAAGCAGTAGCGAATCGCTAATTGGGGAATGGACACACCATATTTATCAGCCATTCCTTTCAACTCGGGATGCTGCAACATTACGCCATGGGCAATGGGCGAATACGCTTCTACTTGAATATTCTTCTCCTTAGCATAAGCGATCAATGCTTGCGGCGTATGCCCAATATGAAGCAAAATTTGATCTACCATTGGCTTCACTTTGGCGTTTTCCAGCAGATTGTCGAGATCTTCACGTTCAAAATTAGAAACGCCAATGGCACGAATCTTGCCTGCTTCATAGGCCTCTTCCATCGCTTTCCAAGCCGCAAGATTGCCAGCAAAGAAATGCTCATCTTCGTAGAAATGTTCCCATGGTTTTGGACTGTGAATCAACAGCAGATCCAAATAATCCACGTCTAAATCCGCTAGAGACTGGTCAATCGCTTGTTTTGCGCCTTCATAGTCTTTGATTTCCGCTGCTAATTTCGTGGTAATAAACAATTCCTTGCGATCTACCCCAGCCGCCTTGATGCCGAGACCGACACCTCGTTCGTTTTGATAGGCTTGGGCGGTATCAATATGACGATAGCCCGTTTTGATAGCTTGTTCAACCGCTATTTGTGCTTTATCATTAGGAATTTCCCAGGTACCGAACCCTAATTTTGGCATCAAAACACCATTATTCAGGGTTGTGGTTGCCGTTAAAATAGACATGTTTTCTTTCATTTCTTTTCTTCTTCATCCGTTTATCAGTTTTGTTGCATACTTGCTTTATTTTTGGTGGCAGACAAGCCTTATTCCCCTAAGGCTTGGTAATCTTCTTCATTCACCGCTTCTAGCCACTCTGCTGAACCTGCCGTGATGGCAATGTGCGAAAACCAGCTGTCTTTTGCTGCCCCGTGCCAATGCTTCACACCATCCTTGGTCACCACGACGTCTCCCGGTTTCAAGGCACGGGCAGGTTGGCCTTCTTCTTGGTACCAACCTAATCCCCCCGTCACCAGCAAGAGCTGGAAGCCATCGTGGTGAATATGCCAATGGTTGCGGCACCCGGGTTCAAACGTCACATTGCCGACACTCACCGGAATATCCGCATCACTAACGAGCATTTTCAGATAACTTTGTCCATCAAAATACTGGGAGAAAGCATCGTTTGATTCCCCCATTGGAAAGATCATCCCATTTTTGACTTCTTCATGTTTTTCAGCCATCGTCATTTCTCCTTTGCTTTTTTATACAGGACCATTTTTTGATTCGTCTTACCGAATTTAAGCGACCCTTCCTGTGTTTATGCTTGCTCGGTCTCTTCCCCGTAGATTTCCTTGGCATAGTTGAATGCTGACCACGCTTTTGGCCATCCCACATAGAAAGAAAGGTGGGTAATGACTTCTGCAATTTCTTCCTTGGTGATGCCATTCTGTTTACCAATCGTTAAATGGGCGGGGAGTTGTTCTAAATTCCCCGCTGCAATTAACGCAGAGATCGTGATCAAACTACGTTGGTGTGCAGAGAGTTCCTCTTCCCGTGACCAAACTTCTCCAAATAAGACATCATCATTTAATGCGGCAAATTTAGGGGCAAATGCGCCCAGTAAATCATGTCCTGCGGTTTGTTTCTTTGCCATAGTTGTTCCTCCTCATATTCAATCCTGTGTGGTGAGCCAATCGAAAATCGCCTGATCCGCCTTGTTCGCGCGCGATCCACGAATAGCGAGTCCTTTCGTCACCATTAATTCGGGATACTCATTGGCGAATGCCTGCACGCTGTTGCCAAGTCCGCTCCCCTCGTGTGTACAGAAAGGATGAATGATCATCCCTGAAAGATCGATTTGATCCAAAAAACTAAACACTTCCATTGGTGGCATCCCCACCAAATCGGATAACCCAGGTAGAGGGCTTCCGTTTCGGGGAGCTTTAGTGGCTTTATCGCTGGGCGTTCCTTGGCGTTCTTTTTTTCTTTTGCGATTTCAAGTGTTGCTTGATAGCTCTTAGGATAAGGGATCACCGGTAGAATTTCCATGAGGGGCAGGTGTCGCTGATCGGCAATTTTTCGAGCCACAACGGCGGTATTCCCCACCGGTGTAACGACATGTTGCCCATCAATCACATTCTCACCTGCCCGTGAGAAATAAACGACGACTGCCATGCGCTCACCTCCTTCACTCTGCATTAAAAAAAGGACGGTGCCTTTCTCTATCTCTAGGCTACAGTCCTTTTGAGTGGTTCACCAATACTTTTCTTAATTACACCTTATGCTTTCTTAGCATACTCAAACCGTTTAATAAAAGCTGCCACTGTCGCCGATAAGGGGCGGTTCTTCTTCCACGCCAGCACGCAATGCGTCTGTATTTGCGGTTCAAATGGCACGAAGGTCACCTCATCATTAGAGCGATGACGGGTGACCCCTTCGATGACCAGCGCACTCCCCACACTCGCGTTGACTAATGGGAAAATATTAAAAATGAGATTGTACGTCCCAATCACATTCAAATCATTAACCCCAATGCCTGCCCATTGCGCTAACATGGCTCTGACTTCCGGGCGTTTCGCTGCCAACAGGGGCATCCCTATAATATTTTCGGGCGTAATGGCGGGTTGCTGGGCAAGAAAAGAGGCGCTCGGCACTAATAATCCCCAGCGCTCTAGCCACGGCAAGCGAATCGTCTGGTATTTCTCATCATCCACCGGCTCAAGCAAAATGGCGACGTCCAATAAACCTTTTTCTAGGCGATCCTTGATCACATCACTCGTTCCGCTGAAAATATCAAACGTCACCTGAGGATAGTCCGTCGTAAATTCCTCCAAAATCAAGGCTAATGTCTCGGAATTGTCCGCTTCAACGGCACCAATGGCAAGGTTCCCACTCAGTAAGTCATGGCGGCGTTGCTGGAATTCAGCCTCCGTTTGCTGTGAGAGCATCAATATCTCCTCGGCGCGACTCTTTAAAAACAAACCCGCTTCGGTGAGCGTGAGGTGACGATGGCTGCGGATGAACAGATCGCTCCCTATTTCTTCCTCCAGTACATGAATCTGTCTGCTCAAGGTGGGCTGCGTGATATGTAACTGTTGCGCCGCTCTCGTGATATTGCCTTCTTCAGCTACCGCCAAAAAATACTGCAGGTGGCGCAATTCAATCATGGTCTTCCTCCTCTTCACTCGTAGGCGTTTGAGAGAGCACCAGCTTTTCTGTTTCGAAACGCGCCAGATGTGTCGCATAAGTGTCCATTTTATATTGGAGTAAATCGCGCGCTTCCGTGAGTTTATCCAATTGATCGTTAATCAGCTGGAGTTGTTCCCGCAATAAATTTTGGCGTTCAGTCACCGTGTCATCTCCCGCACGCACGAGTTTGATGTACGCCAACAAGCGCTCAATCGTCACCCCTGCACTCCGCATCACCTTAGCAAAATGAACCCAATTGAGGTCACTATCGCTATAATCACGATACCCATTGGCTTGGCGCTTGATCTTTGGGATTATGCCAATCCGTTCATAATAGCGTAAGGTATCCGGTGAAATCTTCATTTTGGCACTGACTTCATTGATATTCATCGGTTGATCCCCCATCTCCATTTCTTATGCTCACTATACACCTTGGAGTGCACTCTAAGGCAAGATTTCACTCGTTTTTACACCAAAATCCCCGCTCAAACCGAATGAGCGGGGGCTAGTGACCGAATAGTAAAAAATAAAGACTACTAGTAAGAAGGGCGCTTGCCATCACAACACCCTGTCTCATTCACTAATGTGAGCTTGCATTTTAACAGTGGCTGTCTGACTCACTAACGATTATCGCGCAGACGATAACTCTACGATGGCGATGATCGTTGCTTTGCTGCTAACGATGATCGCGCAGACGGTACCCGACCCCAATTTCAGTAATCAAGTATTCGGGTTGAAGCGTATCGGTTTCCAATTTCTTGCGCAGATTAGACATATTGACCCGCAAAGCCTGCGACTCATCGCTGTACGGCCCCCAGATGGTTGCCATCAGTTTTTGATAGGTGACCACCTTGCCGATTTGCTGGAACAAGAGTGCTAGGATGCGGTATTCGGTTTTGGTTAGATGCACCTCGTTGCCATTTTTATAGACCAATTGGCGATCCAAATCCATCGTTAATTCTCCATTTTCAATGACACCTTGACTGCTCTCCTGTCCCTGATGACGCAGAGCGGTGCGCATGCGAGCCAACAATTCCATCGTGCCAAAGGGTTTAGTCATATAATCATCAGCACCGAGATCAAGTGCCTTGACCTTCTCTGTTTCATCGCTCCGCGCCGAAACAATCACAATTGGTAGATCGCTCCGTTTGCGCAGGATCGCTAATAGCTCCAGCCCGTCAATATCTGGCAATCCCAAATCTAAAAGCACCAAATCGATAGTCGCCTCCTGTAGCTGCATCAGAGCTTCCATGCCGCTATTGGCGATAACGAGTTGATAATTCTCCCGTGCCAAGGCAACGGCTAAGAATTCTTGGATATTCGGATCATCTTCAATCAACAACACTGTCGCATTCATTATTATTCCTCACTTCAAATAGAGACTGATACGAGTCTGGCCATCTGCCACCTGTATTTCCATTCTTCCATTATGAGCGTGGACAATCGTTTTGACAATACTCAACCCAATTCCCAAGCCATTCTTGGAATCCACCGGTACAGAACGGGTGTTATCGAGATTGGATTGAATGCGCTGATAATGCGCCAGCGGCATTTCACCGGCATTCGTCACGGTAAAGACGATCTCTTCGCCTTGCTTCATCACCGCTAACGTCACCGGTGCCTTTGCTTCCCCATGCCGAATCGCATTTTCAATCAAGTTAAACAAGGCTTGTTCGATCAAGATGGAATCGGCCTCTACAAATAGCACCTCATCGGGTATGTCCACCGTCACATCGGCTTTGGGATAAGCTTTTTTGATGTGACGATAAACCGCCTCAACAATCTCCTCCACTGCTTCCGCTTGAGTGGCGACTTTTTGCGTGGTGCTATCGATGCGTGTGATTGACAACAGGTTCTTGACGAGTTGGATCAACCATTGCGCTTCATCCTGAATATCCTGTAACAGATGTTTGGTGGTGTCACTTTGCATCGACTCTTCTTGACTGAGGGTTTCTGCCGTCCCGCTGATCACGGTCAATGGCGTGCGAATGTCGTGAGAAACTAAACGCAACAAGTTTCCGCGGACTTTTTCGCGTTCGTTCTCAATTTCTACCTGTTTCTTGTCGTATTTCAATTGCATCTGTTCGAGAATCACCGCTAATTGCGTCACAATCAGCTGCAGGTAGTTCAATTGATCATTCTCTAGCTCCAAATGATGGTTTCGTGTCATTCCCAAGACGGCAAGTGTCTTGCCGCTACCAACAATCGGGAGGTAGAACCCCTTCGCTCCACTCAGGGTATCCGCTCCGTAACCCGCGATCCGCTGGTTATCTGCTACCCACGCTGCCACTGCGGCTTCTTCGCGCGTCAATAAGGGCGAATTCGCCTCTCCTGCACTGTAGAAACTAGCCACCTGCACATGCGCATTGTAAATCACCACATCGCGGTTCAATAGCCGGGAGAGATAGCTCGTGGAAATATCAAGCACTTCCTGGCGATCCTCTGCCACAATGTAGCGCTTATTCAATTCATAAAGCATATCCAACCGATGTTCCCGCGCCAAGGCCCGCTCTGCCTGCTTCTTGAGACGCATCATAATATTACTAATCATCAATGCAACGGACAGCATAATGAACAAGGTCAAAATGTAGCCTTGTTGATAAATAGTGAGCGAATGCAGCGGTTCCACGAAGAACCAGTTGAAGAATACCACACTCAACACCGACGCTAAGGCGCTCCACAGATACCCCGATGTTGCCCTGGCCACCAACAGAATGAAGAACAAATACGTCATCATCAAATTTTGTTCATCGACACCGAGTTGCTGCAATAGTCCCGTTAATAGTGTGGTCAGCAGTACCCCACCACCAACAATCCAGAAATCCTTACTCTCGGCATCCAAACGCTGGCGTTTCTTCCACCAACTGCCCTGGCGCTTCTCCATAAAGGGCACCAAATGTACCTCAGTTCCAGGCAAACGGCGCAGTATCCGGGATTCATAATCATCTAAAAAGATCCGCTCATACCACGGAGCAAGACGGTTCTTCCCAATAATAATATCGGTAATCCCTGTCATCTTGGCAAACTCAATCACCGTTTCAAAGGCATTGGTTTCCTCGATACTGATCACTTGAGCGCCCAATTTCTCTGCGAGCGGTAATTCCGTATCGGTGTCTTCTAAATTGCGCACCTGCATGACCGTCCACTCTGCCCCCATATCCTGGGCGAGGCGGGCGCTCCAGCGAATACATTTCTCTCGCATTTTCGGAAATTCATCGCTAACGATGGTCAACAAGCGGTTTTGTATGCCCACTGTTTTGGTGCTGATGCGGTTAATGTAGTCCGAAGCGCGTTGAATGGCCAATCCGCGCAATTGATCCAATTTCTCTGGCATGAAGAAGTGGCGGAGGGCGCGCTGCGTGTTGGCATCGGTATAAATTTTTCCTTGTTCCAAACGGTGAATCAGTTCAGCCGGCTCAACATCGACCACCTTTAAGGTCGCTTGTTGCAGGATCGTATCAGGCACCGTCTCGCGTACCGTAATGCCCGTTACCTTCTCCACCACATCGTTGAGACTCTCCAAATGTTGCACATTCAGCGTGGTCATCACATCAATCCCCGCCTGCAGGAGTTCATCAACATCCTGATAGCGCTTCTTGTGGCGAGATCCTGCGGCATTCGTATGTGCCAATTCATCAATCAAAACAATCTCTGGTCTAGCAGCAATGATTTGATCAATATCTGGTTCTTTCAGCAGAAGATGCTTGTATTCAATCGTCAGTGGTGGAATCGCCGGCAACCCCTCCAACAACTGATTGGTCTCCGGTCGGTCGTGTGGCTCCACATACCCCACGACTACATTCTTACCGGCCTCTAATAACTCATGGGCCTCCGTCAACATACTATAAGTCTTCCCTACACCTGCAGCAAAACCGAAAAACACCCGTAACTTGCCGCGGCGCGGTTCATGGATCGCCCCATCCTCATAAATTAGCATCTTCTCGCCTCCCTTATTTCTGCCTTATTCTACTGCTATTTCGCTAGTAATGTCATTAGTCATTCCCTTAGTTTTTTAGCCCTACTAACGACTTGGCGTTACTTGAATCGTCCTTCTTAATCTGCCATCTCATTATCCAAAGCCGTATTCAGTAACAAAACATTCACGTATTGCCGTTCTGAGAGCCAATCGGTTTCAGTATGTCTTTCGATCAAGTGGTCAATTTGACTCTGTGAGACATTGCGGACCGAAGCGATACGTGCCGATTGGAACTTCGCCGCCGCGACACTGATGTGGGGATCAGCGCCGCTCCCGGGTGCGGTCACGAGATCTACTGGCACCGTTTGTTGGGTAGGATTTTTCTTCAATTGTTGTTCGACCCGCGCTTCAACTTTGTTTTTTTCTACCTCAGATACAGGAGAAAGCTGAGTAATCGTATTGTCACGCCCAGAGAAATATTGATCCCCCTTAAACGACTGACCGACGAGCGCCGAACCTACCACTTGTCCGTCCTGCATCACTAAACTTCCATTCACCTGTTGCGGAAATAGTAACTGACCAATTCCCGTCATCAATAGGGTATAGAGTCCCCCAAGCATGATCACACTCAACACCCAAAACCGTAAACTGGCGAGTATTCCTTTTTTCATTGTTTTCCCTTCCTATCCAATGATAAGTGTTAACACCATATCCAATAATTTAATGGCGATAAATGGCACAATAATGCCGCCCAGTCCATACACCAACAAATTGTGGCGCAGGATCTGGCTCGCTGGTTTTTCCTGATAACGTACCCCTTTGAGTGCGAGCGGGATCAATGCCACGATAATGAAAGCATTGTAGATCACCGCCGAGAGGATGGCTGTCTCAGGACTCGTTAAATGCATGATATTCAATTTCTCCAACCCCGGATAGATGCTGTAGAAAATCACCGGAATCACGGCGAAGTATTTCGCAATGTCGTTCGCAATGCTGAAGGTGGTCAACGCACCCCGGGTCATCAGGAGCTGTTTGCCGATCTGTACGACCTGCAATAATTTCGTTGGACTGGAATCGAGGTCGATCATGTTCCCCGCTTCCTTCGCTGCTTGCGTCCCGCTGTTCATTGCCACAGCCACATCGGCTTGCGCGAGTGCGGGCGCATCATTCGTCCCATCGCCTGTCATTGCCACGAGATGTCCTTTTTCTTGATACTGTTTGATCAATTCCATCTTGTTTTCCGGTGTTGCTTCGGCGAGGAAATCATCCACCCCTGCTTCAGCGGCAATGGCTGCTGCGGTTAGTGGGTTATCCCCGGTAATCATGATCGTTTTGATCCCCATCTTGCGCATATCTGCGAACTCTTCTTTGACTCCGTGTTTCACGATGTCCTTCAGGTAGATCACGCCGAGGACTTGTTTGTTTTTCACCACCACGAGAGGCGTGCCCCCTTCATTGGCAATTTTTTCGACAATCTGGGCACAATCATGCGGATAAACGCCGCCGAGTCCTTCCACGTATTGTTTCATCGTGTCAGCTGCCCCTTTGCGGATCACGTCGCCACGGTAGTCAATCCCACTCATACGCGTCTTCGCACTAAAGTCAATAAACGCCACTTCCGATTGTTGGAATTGACGCTCGCGCAGATTGAAGCGTTCCTTCGCCAGAATCACGATGCTGCGCCCCTCTGCCGTTTCATCCGCTAGTGACGCCAACTGAGCCGCATCGGCGAGTGTTTGTTCATCAACCCCTGCCACCGGTAAAAAGGCACTAGCTCGGCGGTTTCCTAATGTGATCGTCCCGGTTTTATCCAACAACAGTACATCAACGTCACCAGCCGCCTCAATCGCGCGTCCACTCATCGCAATCACATTTTCCTGCGTCAAGCGGCTCATGCCGGCAATCCCAATCGAGGAGATCAACGCGCCAATCGTTGTTGGCGCTAAACAGATCAACAATGCAATCGCCACAATCAAAGAAAGCGTCTCACCGCGTCCAGCCACCCCAGCGCTGAAGGTGGTATAAGGCACTAACGTCATCACGACGACTAAAAAGATAATCGTCAGTGTGACTAAAAATAGCTGCAGACCAATCTCATTGGGGGTTTTCTTCCGTGAGGTCCCTTCGACCATCGAAATCATCTTGTCTAAAAAGGAATGCCCACTCTCAGAGGTCACGCGGATCACTAGGTAGTCGGATACCACCGTCGTTCCCCCGGTCACCGCACTGCGGTCCCCACCGGATTCGCGAATCACCGGCGCCGATTCTCCTGTAATCGCACTTTCGTCAACGGATGCTGCCCCTTCGACAACATCCCCGTCAGCTGGGATCTGTTCGCCACTTGCGACATAGACCAAATCATCACGACGTAAGTCCGAGGAATTCACATCCGTAAAGTTTTTCGTTTTAACGTCATCCAGTGACTGCAGGCGATGGCTGATGACCGCTTTACGCGCTTTCTTCAGACTATCGGCCTGCGCTTTCCCACGGCCCTCAGCGATCGCTTCGGCAAAGTTGGCGAATAATAGCGTCAACCACAACAGAATCGTTACCGCTACGCCAAACCACAGTGGTACAGACATCGGGAAGAAACAGAGAATCGTCGTCGCAATCGCCCCGAGGTACACCACAAACATGACTGGATTTTGTAATTGTTGGCGGAAGCGGAGTTTCTTAATCGACTCCACTAACGCCCAACGATACATTTCTTTCATTCTTATTTCACCTCATCACACATTACAGAAAAGCTTCCGCAATCGGCCCTAACGCTAGCGCTGGCAAGAAGCTCAAGGCTCCAATCACCAAAATAACGATAATCAGCGTCACCAAGAAAGTTGGCGTGGTGGTCGATAATGTCCCAGAACTGACCGCAATCTTTTTCTTCTTGCCGAGATTCTCAGCGAGGAAGATAACGGCTATCAATGGAACAAAACGTCCTACCAACATGGACAATGCCCCAAGTAAATTGATAAATGGGAGATCAGCCAGTAACCCACCGAACGCACTCCCGTTATTACCGCCCCATGAGGTTGCCCCATAGAGAATTTCGCTAAAGGCGTGCGGTCCGCTGTTCGTCAGATAATCATGAATGTTTGGATAGAGCACCATCCCTAACGCGCCCACCAAAATCATCAATAACGGGGTCAAGATTACCAGACTGACCATCTTAATATCGAAGGCCTCAATTTTCTTACCGAGATATTCCGGCGTACGCCCAACCAATAAGCCGGCGATAAACACCGTCAATAACACAAATGCCAATAGCCCGTACAGTCCGCTACCAGCTCCACCGAAAATAATTTCGCCAAGCTGGATCAAAAACATTGGAACCATCCCACCGAGTGGCATTAAACTGTCCATCTGCGCATTGACCGAGCCATTCGAAGCCGCGGTTGTCGCTGCTGCCCAAATGCTCGACCAGCCCATGCCGAAACGGACTTCCTTGCCTTCCCAGTTTCCCATACCGATTGTATGAAGGAACTGTGGCCCATGCACTTCGCTCCAAGCGATGCCCATAAATGCCACCGCTAAGAAAAGCACGCACACGCTCAGCAATAGCCAGCCTTGTTTGTGATCCTTCACGGCACGTCCAAACGCCACTAATAATGACGCTGGTACGACTAAAATCGCCAACGATTCCACTAATGTGGTCAACGTGTTCGGATTCTCTAACGGATAAGCTGAGTTTGCTCCAAAGAATCCACCACCATTCGTCCCTAATTGTTTAATCGCTACCTGGCTCGCAGCTGGCCCCAAGTGTAAGAAACTGTCGCTTCCTTCCAGAGGATGAATCATTGCCCCACTGTGGAAGGTCTGCACAACTCCTTGGCTCATCAAAATGACGGTTAAAATCACGGACAGTGGCAATAGCACGTAAACCAAGCTGCGGGTCAAATCCTGCCAGAAGTTCCCCACCAAGGCATGGTTGGCATGGCAGAAGGCGCGTACTAGCACGAACAATACGCTCATCCCAACCGCGCACGACACGAAATTCTGCGTCGTTAACCCCAACATTTGCGTGAGGTTAGACAACTGCAACTCACCGGAATAAGACTGCCAGTTTGTGTTCGTCACAAAACTCGCTGCCGTATTCACCGCCAGTGAGAACGAGAGATTAGAGACCGCATGTCCTCCTGGCAGATAGTGTTGGACCATCAATAGTGTGGTCAACCCTACAAATGAAATGCCTTCAAACGCTAATAACTGAAACAAATAACGTTTCGCCGTCATCTCATGCTGACTCATCGGCCCAATCAGGCGATAAACGCCTTCTTCCAACGGCTTGAGGAACCGCAATGGCTTTGGCACCTCTCCGAAGATCAATTTCTCCATCCCACTGCCTAATAAAACTGCCAGTCCAATTAACAGCACCAAAAACAGTAGCCCTTGATACCAAATGTCTGCCATTATTCATCACCTCTAAATAAATTCCAGAATAAATACCCTAATACGCCCAATCCTACGAGACCAGCGATTATTTCCATATCATCGTCTCCTTTTGCGCTTCATGCGTCTCTTCATTTCGCTATAAGCATAGAAAAAAAGAGCTAAAGATAGTGTGAAACTTTTAGAGATTTCTTTACACTATCTTTAGCCCCTTATAAAAAAGAAAAGAAGAGCGGATTTATCCAGCTGATGATTAAGCGAATGGTGGCGTTTTCTAGTGAACGTACACAAAAATGTCCCCACGAAAAAAATCCCCAGCAACAACGGGTTGGGAAATTGTTGCCAGGGACTTCTCGTTTATTATAGCGTATCTCGTGGTTCGATCCAAAAGAGGAGGAACTAGCGGTATATTGCCAGAAACAAAATAGTTACTGTAATTTGTCATTGATTATTAGAGTTTGCAGATACTCACAAAAAAGCTGACTGGCTTGAAACAGCGATTTCTTATCACGTCCACTGTTTTTGGCCAGTCAGCCTTGTTATTTATTCATCTTGTTAAAGCACTAATGCTTATTTGCCGGCTTTTGCTGCATATTCCGCGTTACGTTTCTTCATTTGACGGGCATACCAGATGAAGAGTAATAAGTAAACAGCCAAGGCGATCACTGCATATAGAATGAATTGTCCGCCATCACCGTTTGCTTTCCCAACGAAGTAAGCCACAAATTTTTCAATAGGACCTTCTAATGTAGAGTGAGAGATCAAGGCATTTGCCCCTAAGTTTTCTGGGAAGGCGCCCACTTGTTTCGCCATATCGGTAACAAATGGTGCAATCAAGGTTCCAGAGTAGAGGAATACTGGTAAGAGCACTGCCCCGATTACTACCATACGGATAATCTTCCCACGGGTAACCACCAACAGAGCAGGCGTCAAGCCCATCGCAATAATCCCACCTAATGGCAGTAAACCGTTCTTAGGCAATACCAATGCTTCTAAAAGCATAATTGGCGCTAAAACGTTAGCTGCTGCCCACATTTCAGAACGACCAGCGATAAATGGCCAGTCCAAACCAATGTTGAAGGTACGTTCACTACCAAAGTGTTTCGTTGCGAATTCCGTAACCCCTTGTGAGAGTGGTTCAACCGATTCAATAAACCATTGACCGATAACAGAGAACAATTCCAATGACACCCCAGCTGTAAAGCCGAGTTCGATCATACTACGAACTGGTAATTTCGCTAATACCCCAACAAAGATTCCCAGGTAAATACCAATAGCAAACTTGGATCCCCAGAAACCAATCTTGTTATTCAAGGTAGCGGAGTCAAAGTCATATTTGTCGAGCCAGAAGAATAATTTGTCATAAATCTTATCGAGCAACATCACGATTGGGTTCATCATGTAGTTCATATGTGTGGTGGTCATTGGGTTGCCTTCAGGAGCGTCCAATAGATCATTGAAGGTCGGTTTCATCAAGTCAGAGTTGATAATCTTCAATACCCCAATGAAGATAACAAATAACGTCGTCACGAGCAGGTTCGCCCCTACATACATGGCAAACAACCCCGTAATGGACAGATGCCAAATATCAAAAATATCCACATCAAATGTGTTCGTCTTGTTAGTAAAAATCATAATAGCATTGACGATCAACAGAACCATCATGAAATATAACGTATAGGAAGATCCCCAAGTGATCGTTGCAAGTGGTGACCATCCAACGTCAGTTACATTTAAGTTCAATCCCGTACTTTCAACAAATTTCTGCAAAGCTTCTGAGAAGGCCGTTGTCAAAATACCCATGATTGCGCCAACCCCTGTGATCGCAATACCAAGTTTCAGCCCACCTTGGAGTGCCTTCGTGAATTTTACTCCAAAGGCCCAGGCGATTAAAGTTAAAACAACGGTCATTACTGATGCTGGACCGAGATCAATCAGCGGTTTCAACACCATATTGGCGAAACTAATAAAACCATCTAACATAATAATTTCCTCCTAATTCAGATCAGCAACGGGAGAAAACTATTTTTCGTTAATAATTTTCTCGATTTCGTCATAGACAGGCTTAGCCATAGCCGGAATACGGTAGAGGATTGGACCTGCTTCAACGACTGGAATAGGGACTTCAAAGGAAAAATCGCTTTTGGCAATTTGAGCAAAGATGTCATATTTATCGATCATTTCTTTGTTAACATCTTTGATCATAACAGCATCAACATGCACATCATTATGTCCACGATTCTTCATTTCTTCTTCAATCGCATTTTTGATTTGGTGACTGGAGTTTACCCCTGCACCACAAGCTGCTAAAATCTTAACCATTTCTAACATCCTCCTTGTGTTTATTTACTAAAATTTTTCTGTCAAGAAATTATAAATATCAGTGGCATCATCCATTGCAAAGAAAGTTAGTGCATCCTCTTCGCTCAACCGATTGAAGAAATCCATGATACGCGCCAAAATATTGACCTGTCCTTCTGGATCTTCATTCAAAATCATGAACGCCACTCCTGCTTCCACTGTATCCTTAGGGGAGATCATATTGTGGAAGGTTAATGGGTGTTGGAATTTGATTGGAACAATCCGAGTGGTTTTAACATACTCAACCTCAGTATGTGGTATCGCAATATTGAGGTATTTCTTATTCACAGGTGACATATCCATGCCTGTTGGATAATTCTCCTCACGTTCCACCAAATTTTGATAAAAATCTTCAGTGACCAAATCTTTCTCAAATAATGCTTTACTAACATTTTCAAACATTTCTGCTTGTGTCTTAGCATCACTAATAAACACGGTATCTTCATAAAATAATGGCGTACTTTCCAATGTTTTAAACCTCCCTTCTCATTTCTTTCACTACCAAAATTATAGACCAAAAGAATGTAAGCGTCAACATAAATAAAAAAGAATCAAACAACTTCAAACAGTTTCAAACACGTTTTTGTTTGAAATCTTGTTCGATATCACTTTAAAATAGCCAATAACTATCCCATGAGCAATCACTGATCATTTCAGTTAGGCGCATTTTTCGCTATTTTTTCACAGAGTGGCACAAAAAATAACAGTCTATTCTCACTTTTAGCAACCAACATGCTACAATGAAGTTATAGTTATGAGGAGGGGGGAGCCATATGCGAGTCGAACGCGTATTGAACAATAATGCTGTCCAATCCATTTTGGACACTGGGGAACAAATTATCATTACAGGTCCCGGCGTGGGATTTCAAATGAAGAAAAACGATGCTATTGATGAAGAGAAAATTGAAAAGGTTTTCGTATTGCAACGAGGCGAACATGCTTCCAATGAGATGCTGCAAACGATTCCTGATAATATCTTGGCCGTAACAGCTGAGGTCATCGCTCAAGCGGAGCACCAGCTGAATCAAAGCTATCAAGACTCTCTATTTATCGGATTAGCTGACCATATTCATTTCGCCCTCAAACGCGAAGAGGAGGGATTAGAGGTAAATAATCCCCTAGCTTGGGACATTAAACGTCTCTATCCTAAAGTCTATGAGTTCAGTCAAAAAGCATGCACGTTCATTGAGCAAGAATTAGGGACAGCGCTACCTGACAGTGAAGCTGCTTCTATCGCCATTCATTTGATCAATGGCGCTAAGGAAGGTATGCAAGTGACGGATACCATGCATATGTTGGGCATCGTGCGCGGATTATTGCACCTTATCGAATTAAAAATTGGGCGTCCAATTGATCAAGATGCTGCCAGCTACAGTCGCCTACAGACGCACCTGCAGTATTTCGCTCAGCGTATCTATAATAATGATCACTTCCCAACAAAAGATGATCTTTTCTTATACGAACAAGTACAGAAAAACTACCCCGAAGCTTTTGATATTTCCAAGAGTCTCGCTGATTTTGTCTTACAACGTTATGATTACCATGTGCATCCTGAAGAGCAGGTCTATTTAACTATTCATATTCAACGATTATTGGATGCATAGGAATTTATAATTATTTTAAAATGCCCCCTAGCCAATCATACTGGTTTAGGGGGCATTATTTGTCTGATATTAAACGGGAAATTTAGCTTCATTGTAAAATGAAATGCAAAAAATAAAGTAAAAGAGCATAAAAAAAGGC
>JAUMZL010000005.1:73942-77828 GCA_030528155.1 Aerococcus sp. | reverse complement strand
ACAGCCTCGTTCATAAAGTGACCCAAACCGTTCACTACGTGGATAAAGATGGCAATGAAGTCGCAAAAGACGTCGTTGACACCGTGACCTTCGAACGCGAAGGTATGGTTGATCTTGTTACTGGTGAAATTGTCTACACCGACTGGAAAGCTATTGATGATGACAACATCTTCGACGCGAAGACCTCACCAGTGATTGAAGGATTCTACGCGGATAAGGCACAAGTAGATGAAATGACTGTCACACCTGATATGAGCGATCAGGAAATCACTGTTACCTACAACAAATTAGGTCACTTGGTACCAGACGTTCCAGGTGTAGATCCAGTACCATATCCGAATGATCCAACTGACCCATCCAAACCAGGTCAGCCAATTATTCCGGATGTCCCAGGCTACACACCAGTGGATCCAGACGGCAACCCACTCAAACCGGGTGATCCATATCCAGTAGATCCTGAACATCCAGGAAATGACACGCCAATCCATTACGAACCAAACAAATTGCCAGACAAACCGGAAGTCCCAGACAACAAACCTGAGACACCAGACAACAAACCGGATGTTCCAGATGTTCCTGGTGATAATGGCGATAACGGCGACACGAATAATGTAACGCCAACTCCTGCTGAACCAACTGACCAACAAACGGATAACTCTACGCCTCAAGCAAACTTGCCACAGACGGGAGCCTCCACTGACAACAGCTCGCTCTTTGGCGGTGCTTTGCTAGCAATTGTTGGTGCACTACAATTTGGCGCTTCCTCCAAGAAACGCAAAAAAGAAGATGAATAATCTTTCTTAATCAGTTGTATTAAGTAGCAATTAGAGTGTCCTCCCAGCGAGGGCGCTCTTTTTTTATGCTTGAGTAAGTGAAAAATCATCTCTGCTTGAGAAAGAAGAAACGCAGGGACAACCGTGACAAAGAAGGTGATTGGTATGAACAAAGACTAAGTTTGAAAAGATTAGTAGGGGAAAAATAATAATTAAAAGTATAGATTAAGAGCATGATAGATGAGAAAACTGGGAAAGAAGAAAAAAGAGATAACAATAGAATATAAAGAAAAAATTGAAATCAACAATAAGAGGAATAAAAGTAAAATGGTAGAGAAATGGAGAGCAGAGATGACTTGAGTGGCACGAGAACCTGATATGACACCACTTGAGTAAAAAAGATAGGGAAACATGAAAGTAACGTATTGAAGTTTTATGTGGAATGACATTTTCAGGTTAGCGATATAAGGAACTAGATAGACAATCTGTTAAAAATGACTCACCCATTGGTTATTAATGGTAGAAACTGGATAGAAAATTGCTTAATGAATGATAACAAACCTAAGGAACGAAGCCGTTCACTAGCTTGTAGTGTAAAAAACGACCCAAAATAAAAAGACGACCAACCCTGGTAGACGGGTTGGTCGCCTAAATTTATGAACTAGTCTTCGGTATTAGTGGTGATGTCTTCTGCTTTTTTTGCGCCAAAGTGATCCACAACAATTTCGTCATCAGTATTAGTATCAAAATGAACATAGTGGAGATCTGGATTTTGTAAGTAGACATCCGCTACCTGATTTTCGATTTGATCCTGGATGACACGCCGCAATGGACGGGCTCCGAGTTTTGGATCGTATCCCAAGGTCACTAATTGTTCCTTGACGCTGTCAGTCACGCCAATTTCGATTTCTTGTCCCTTGAGCATATGATTCATGCTGTCAAGGAGAAGATCAACGATACTGATCAATTCGCTCTTAGTGAGTGGGTGGAATTCAACAATCGCATCGAAGCGGTTGAGAAATTCTGGTTTGAAGTAATCTCCCAACTTGTCCATAACCGTTTGATTCTTACCTTGGCTAGAAGCACCAAATCCAACACTTGCTTCCACTCCCTGACTTCCGGCATTAGAGGTCATGATGAGGATAGTGTCTTTAAAGGAGACTGTGCGTCCTTTAGAATCGGTTAGGCGCCCATCTTCCATGATCTGCAGGAACATGTTCAGCACATCAGGATGTGCTTTCTCGACCTCATCGAGCAGGATCAAAGAATATGGGTGACGACGGACTTGCTCAGTCAATTGGCCAGCTTCTTCATATCCCACATATCCTGGTGGTGAACCGATTAATTTAGAGACGGTGTGTTTCTCCATGTATTCAGACATATCGAAACGAATCATGGCATCCATAGATCCAAAGAGTTCACGAGCGAGTTGCCGAGCCATTTCGGTTTTACCTACACCAGTTGGTCCAACAAATAGGAAACTCCCGATTGGACGTCCGCTTTGGTTGAAGCCGACACGGTTACGGCGAATAGCGTTTGCGATCGTTTCTACCGCTTCATCTTGACCAATGACATGCTGTTTCAGGTTAGTATCGAGGTCAACTAACTGTGCTTGTTCACTATCTTGTAATTCACCGACAGGAATGCCTGTTTTCTTCTCAACTAGCTGTTGCATGTCGCTGACGTCGATCGTTGGTGTCTTCTCTGGAACATCTTCGTTCTTTTCGCGCATGTCTTTGTATTTATTCAACTGATCGCGATAGTACGCTGCTTTTTCATAGTCTTCCGAATCGGTAGCCATTTCCTTGAGTTTTTCGAGTTCCTCGATTTGTTTATCTAACGTTTTCTTATCGAGGAATGGAATCGTCAAGTTTTTCTTAGAGCCTGCCTCATCCAAAAGATCGATAGCTTTATCAGGCAATTGGCGATCAGTAATATAGCGATTAGACAAAGTAACAGTAGCTTCTAAAGCGGCAGGGGTGTACTTCACATTGTGGTATTGCTCGTATTTCGGCGCGATACCCTTAATGATTTCAATAGCTTCTTCCACGCTTGGTTCATTGATCGTGATCGGTTGCAAGCGACGAGCGAGTGCGGCATCTTTTTCGATGTTGCGGAATTCATTGAACGTCGTTGCACCAATCAATTGCATTTCACCCCGAGCCAGGGTTGGCTTTAAGATGTTACCGGCATCCATCGAACTGCCTTCTGTGCTACCAGCCCCCACGATTTCATGGATTTCATCAATGAAGAGAATAATATCGTCATTCTTAGTGACTTCATTGATTAACTGTTGCATTTTTTCTTCAAATTGACCGCGAATACCTGTCCCTTGAATCAGAGAAGCGACATCTAGGCTGATCACTTCTTTATGTTGTAGCTTTTGTGGGACTTCCTTGTTGACGATCTTTTGTGCCAAGCCTTCAACAACGGCTGTTTTCCCAACACCGGCTTCCCCAATCAATACCGGATTATTTTTATTACGACGGTTGAGAATTTCAATCAGCTGTTGAATTTCATCATCACGGCCGATCACAGGGTCATAACCACCTTTACGAGCCACTTCAGTCATATTATTACCGTACTGACTCAACAAGCTGTTATTACCACCACGTTGTCCACCGTTTCCGCCGTTCATTTGCGCTTGGTTGATATTGGAGGCGTTGAAGCCACCGCGTTGTTGAAATTGACGGAAGATGTCGTCGAGGTCACCCCAACCACCGCCGAAGTTACTGTTGTTATTCGAGTAATTGCTATTTTCAATAGTTTCTTGGTCACTCTTCTTGCCCGTAGTGACTTCGTAGTAGCAAGGTTGGCATAAATTAATGGCGGTTCTCCGCCCATTAACATTCGCGTACATGTGAATGGCGGCATCTCGTTTGCCGCAACGTTGACATAACATATAGCCACGCTCCTTTTTATTTAAACGGTCAAACCTCTCGTTTGACTAAATTTGACCTTACATAAATTATTATAGTCGCTTCTGTTCAACCACTCAAGTAAAAAGGTTCTCTTCTGTAGAAAAGTTTTATCAAGTAAAGGTAGAGGGCTGTGGATTGTAAAATAGATGGCCGATAGGAGATGAAGAACGCGCAATGAGTAAGAATAAAAGG
>JAUMZL010000005.1:0-73842 GCA_030528155.1 Aerococcus sp. | reverse complement strand
AGCAATCCATACGAATGAATCATAAATTCACTTGATTTAAAAGTGAAGAATGCTAGCACGGAGCAATCTGTACGAATGGGTCATAGATTGTTGCGAGATGAGAATCTTTTCCGTATATGTCGAGCAATCCATACGAATGAATCATAAATTCACTTGATTTAAAAGTGAAGAATGCTATCACGGAGCAATCCGTACGAATGGGTCATAGATACTCTGGGAAAAGGGGATAGATACGGAGATCAAACAGAAATACATGCTCTAAATGTGGCATAAGCTGATGACCAATATTGAGAGTACTAAAGAGAATGAGAGAGTAGCAGGGGAGTAACGGAACTGTCGATGTTTTTAGAACAATCCCCACACTACTTCATATATAACAGGGAATAATATCATTTTAGATAGAAGAAAAAGGAAAGAAGAGGGGCGGATTATGCTTTCGTACTTGTATAGAAAGCCCTTTTAGTGTTAAGCTTATTTTGTAAATTTTGTGTTTGCTCAATGTATGGCAAATATAAAAATCTCACTCTTTGTAGTGGAAAAAGTTAGTTGAAGGAGAGTATCAACATGGAAAAGAAAGACTTTACAGTAACAGCAGAAACTGGTATTCACGCACGTCCAGCTACCTTACTGGTACAAACAGCAAGCAAATTTGAATCCGAAATCAAATTGGAATACAAAGGTAAATCCGTGAACTTGAAGTCCATCATGGGTGTGATGTCTCTTGGTGTTGGCCAAGGTGCAGACGTAACGATCACTGTTGAAGGTGACGACGAAGCCGATGCTATGGCTGCAATTGAAGAAACCATGAAAAACGAAGGGCTATCTGAATAAGATGCAAACGTTTAAAGGTATAGGCGCTAGCGATGGGATTGCCATCGCTAAAGCTTTTTTATTAGAGCAACCTGATTTATCCGTTAAGATTACTCAGTCCGGTGAAGCAGCAGAGGAAATTGACCGCCTGCATGCAGCAATCGAACAGAGTCGTGGCGAGATCCAAAAAATTAAAGCGATTGCGTCCGAACGTCTGTCTGCTGAAGAAGCTGAAGTTTTCGAAGCACATTTGACTATGCTGGGTGACCCTGAGTTGTTAGCAAGCTACGAGTCAGCAATCAAAGATGACGGTTTAAATGCACAGTCTGCGGTTAAGAAGAGCGCAGACATGTTCATTCAAATGTTCAAAGCAATGGAAGATAATCCCTACATGCAGGAACGGGCAGCCGACATCAAAGACGTGACTGACCGTGTGATTGCACACTTAATTGGCGCCAAAATCCCTAATCTTGGGTTAATCGCTGAAGACGCTGTGGTTATTGCTAACGATTTAACACCTAGTGATACCGCGCAGTTGAACGATTACGTTAAAGGGTTTGTTACCGATGTTGGAGGTCGTACCTCTCACTCTGCCATTATGGCACGCAGTTTGGAAATTGCTGCTGTCGTAGGGACAGGTGAAGCAACCACCAAGATTAAAGACGGCGACATGATTATCGTTGATGGTTTCTCTGGGGATGTGATTATCGCTCCAGATGAAGCTACTATTGCTAAATATGAAGCAGAAGCCAAGAACTTCGCTGAACAAAAACGGGAATGGGAAAAATTAAAAGATACCCAATCACAATCCAAAGACGGTAAGATCTTTACCATTGGGGCTAATATTGGTTCACCAAAAGACTTGCCAGGTGTCCATGAAAATGGCGCAGAAGCAGTTGGTTTATACCGTACCGAGTTCTTGTACATGGATTCTGACGTCTTGCCATCCGAAGAAGACCAATTCGAAGCTTACAAAGAAGTTTTGGAAAGCTTAGATGGCAAACAAGTTATCATCCGTACCATGGATATTGGTGGGGACAAACAACTTCCATATCTCGCTTTACCAGAAGAAATGAACCCATTCTTGGGGTACCGTGCGATTCGCGTGAGCTTGGATCAAGATCACATCTTCCGTACACAGTTGCGCGCGTTGTTACGGGCGTCTGCATACGGTCGTCTCGGAATCATGTTCCCAATGATTTCTAACTTGACTGAATTCCGTCAAGCGAAGGCTATCCTTGAAGAAGAACGTGAAAAATTGGTGAACGAAGGCGTAACAGTCGGTTCCGATTTAGAAGTCGGGATTATGATTGAAATTCCAGCAGCTGCTATTTTGGCTGACCAATTTGCGAAAGAAGTTGACTTCTTCAGTATTGGGACCAATGACTTGATCCAATACTCCATGGCTGCTGATCGTTTGAACGAACGTGTGTCTTACCTCTACCAACCATACAACCCATCTGTTCTGCGTTTGATTAAATTCGTTATCGAATCATCACACAAAGAAGGAAAATGGACCGGTATGTGTGGGGAAGTGGCTGGAGACCAGACCGCTTTACCAATTCTCGTTGGTATGGGCTTAGATGAGTTCTCAATGTCTGCCACCTCCATCTTGAAATCACGTAGTTTGATGGCTCAATTATCAACAGAAGACTGCAAAGAATTAGCTCGTCGTGCTGTTGAAGAATGTCAGACTTCTGATGAAGTAGCTAAGATGGTGGAAGAATTCAAAGCGAATTTATAATAAAGTGAGCGCCTGAATGTCATCAGTGATGGCTTTGGGTCGTTAAATTTAAAGCCGGGTGGTAACGCTCGGCTTTTTCTATATCTGAAAACAAAAAGTTTCTGTAATTTTAAGTTCTGTAGTAAGCCTCTATGTTAGAATAGGACGGAAAGGATAGGTGAATGAGACGAATGCGGATTGGGATTTTCACAGATACATATTTTCCACAGGTGAGCGGGGTGGCAACTTCGATTCAAACGCTCAAACGGGAATTAGAGTGTCAGGGGCATAAGGTGTATATTTTTACTACAACGGATCCTGATGCGACACTAGAGCCTGATGTTTACCGATTTGAATCCATTCCTTTTATCTTCTTCAAGGAACGTCGTGTCGCCGTGGCCACATTTAGTGCGGTGATGCGCTGTGTGAGAAATCTCGATCTCGATGTGGTTCACACCCAGACCGAATTTGGCATGGGGATTGCGGGCTTACATGTCGCTCGCGAACTACAGATTCCAGTGATCCATACCTATCACACCTGGTATGAAAAGTATCTGCATTATGTTCTAAATGGTCATGTGGTGACTAAAGGAATGGTGCAATATCTCTCACGTGTGTTCTGTAATCGCTGCGATGCGGTGATTTCGCCGAGCGCAATGATTGCAGATGTCTTACGGGAGTATGGAGTGACTAAACCCATTACCGTCATTCCAACCGGGGTAGCGCTACCTGACACTATTGCTAAACCTAAATTAATGGCGTTGCGCCAGCGCTTGGGTTTATCGGCCGATGATTTCGTTGAAGTCTCAGTGAATCGGATTGCCGAAGAGAAGAACCTCGATACACTGATCAAGGCTCATGCCGCCCTGCAATATGAAATGCCAAATGCTAAACTGGTATTGGTGGGGGACGGCCCAGAGCGTGAAGCTTTGGAGGAATTGGTGGCATTGAATGAGCTAGGGGACACGGTGCTTTTCACGGGAATGATTCCCCATGAAGAGGTAGCTAAATACTATCAAATGGCGGATGTTTATGTGAATCTATCCCTAACAGAGACACAGGGGGTAACCTTCATTGAGGCCGTGGCCAATGGGTTGCCTGTTGTCGCGATCGCCAACGATTATCTGGAGAATTTAGAAACGATTGGCCATTTTGGTGAATTGATCGATAGCACAGCGGAATACCCAGATGCGATCAAACAGGTCTATCATCACCGTGAGCGTTACACAGAAGCTGTGGGGGCATTGAAACAAGCCATCAGTGCAGAAACATTTGCTTGTGCTGTGTTAGAACGTTACGAAGCGGCTAAAGCTCAACACCTGCCAGTGAAGCGGCGGCGCCTGCCACATCTATAAAGAACCAAAGATTCAATGGATCCATTGAAGTTCATAAAATTATTATGTTACAATAGCGAAGACTATCAGTCGAAAGGGGTTTTTCGGTGGAAGCATCACAATTAAAAGCGATCATTTCACGTTTAGAGGCCATGACCGCAGAAGATTCAACAATTGAAGTACGCCGTTTTGAAAAAGAAGGTGAAGAACGTTGCATTGTCAAATATGACAAAGAAAGCGATACCTTCGAATTAGACGATCATACTGAAAACGAGAATTTCCAATTTGACGACATTGATTTGGTCGCTATGGAAATTTATGATCTCATTCAATAATTTGGCGCTCGCACTTTAGGTAACTGATGTGCCAAGCGTGCCGGGAAATTTTCCAAAACACGAGCGAGCATAGCAGTTAGACCTGGCGGATCAGGTTAAAAAAGTCGTGGTGAGCACGGCTTTTTTTATCGAAAACAAGGAGAAAGGAAAAGAGAGGCATGGATCTCAATACAGTGGTCACTTATTTAGCAGACCAACACTTACTCGTCGATCAAGTCGGCACATTTGATGAACAGCATATCGCGGCATTGGAGATGGATTCCAGGGCAGTGGTACCGGGAACATTATTCTTTTGCAAGGGAGCACAGTTTAAACCAGAATATTTACAAAGTGCTGTGGACAAAGGGGCGATTGCCTATGTCAGTGAAAAACCATATGATGTTCCCATTCCAGGCTTGATTGTCTCCGCTATTCGTCGCGTGATGCCGGTGGTGGCCAATCATTTTTATGATCGTCCGTGGCAAGCTTATCCCTTGATTGGTATCACGGGAACGAAAGGGAAAACGACCACTGCCTATTATGTCCGTCAGATTTTCGATGCCTGGGCAGAACGCCAACAACTCATGCGATCGGGATTAATTTCTTCAGCAACGGTGTATGTCGGTAAGGAAGAAAGCGAAGCACAGCTGACTACCCCAGAATCCTTGCCTCTCTACCAATTGCTCGCTGAAGCAGCAGAAGCCCAATTACCTTACGTCACTATGGAAGTGTCGAGCCAAGCCCTCAAATATCACCGTACGGACGGCATTCTCTATGATACAGTTGCCTTTCTCAATATTTCCAAAGATCACATCAGTCCCGTGGAACATCCGACGTTCGAGGATTATTTTTCCAGTAAGCTGAAATTGTTCCAACAGGGGAAGCGGGCAGTGATCAATCTGGACACGGATCATGCTGAACGGGTTTTAACAGCAGCAGAACAGAGTCCAACTGTGGAAACCGTCCAGACCTTTGCCTTGGAAAACCAACATGCAGATTACTACGCCAAAGATATCATATCTACGCCGGCTGGAGAGCGTTTCACCTTGGTTCATAACGGTACTGAGATACCGTTCACCTTAGCGATGAGTGGAATCTTCAATGTGGCCAATGCCTTGGCAGCTATTGCTATTGCAGACGGCTATGGGATTGATATAGAAACGATGCGTTCAGCCCTCGCCAACGCTCACGTGCCGGGAAGGATGGAGAGTTTCGTGACGGCAGATGAGAAAATTGTCGCTATGGTAGATTATGCTCACAATGCAGCAAGTTTTGAAGCGATGTTTGCCGCATCTACGGCGATTTATCCTGACCGCAACGTCGCAGTCGTGTTCGGTTCACCTGGCAAAAAAGCCTACAATCGTCGCCATGATTTGACCGCTATTGCCGGTGAAAAAGCCGATTATGTGGTATTAACGAGTGAAGACCCAGGCAAAGAGGATCCTAAAGCGATTGCCGAAGAAATGATGGGATATTTAAAGGAAGTTGCTCCTCATACCCCAGCGGATATTGTCATTGACCGTGGTAGCGCCATCCAAGCGGCCTTTTCCTGGGCAGAACAGCAACCCCATCCCACCGTACTGTGGATTGCCGGTAAGGGCGATGAAACGGAGATGAAGTACGCTGACGGGATGCATCCTTACTTTGGTGACCACAACTATGTTAAACAAGCCATTGCCGCTTATGATCAAGATGCGCTTAGCCAAGACTGAAGCGTTAGAGGGGGCGGCAGGTTGTTGTAGCGGACAGCTGTTTTTTTAGTATGCTATAATGTACGGAATGAAATTGAAGAAGGGTGCCAACAATGTTACAACGCTATTTTCGACCGACTTGGTTGGTAGAGTCGATTTACCAAATTACGGCGGAGGATCTCCATCGCCAAGGCATTAGTGGGATTGTTACCGATCTGGATAACACCTTATTACCTTGGCATGAATTGGATGCGACACCAGAATTATTGGATTGGGTGAAAAACCTCAATCAGTGCGGTATTAAAGTCATGATTCTGTCAAATAATCACACGGAGCGCGTGCAGCGGGTGGCGGAACAGATGGGGGTTATTTTTTATGCCTCAGCATTGAAGCCACTACGCCGCGGTATTCGCTCATTATTGGATCAAACCGCATTGGAAGCTGATCAGATTGTTCTTGTTGGCGATCAGCTTCTAACCGATATTTTTTCAGCGAACCGGATGGGAATTAAGAGCGCGCTCGTTCAGCCAATGGTCAAAACCGATATTGCTTTTTCAAAAGTGAACCGCTGCATTGAACGAGCCCTCATCAAACATTTCCAAAAGAGCCAAGCAGGATGGGAGTGGAAACAAAAAATTGAGTGAAAATGAAGCCATTTATTGCATGGGGTGTGGCGCACAAATTCAAATGAGCGATCCTAATGAACGCGGTTATACACCAAAAAGTGCCTACGAAAAAGGCCTAGCAAAGGGCGAACTCTATTGCCAGCGCTGTTTTAAATTGCGTCACTATAATCAATTAGAGAAAGTACAAACCAGTAAAGAAGAATTCATGGCGATACTGAACGGCATCAGCGATGAAGATGCCTTGGTAATCAATGTGATCGATGTTTTTGATGTGGCGGGGTCTATTATTCCAGGCATTCAACGTTTGACAGGGCACAATGACCTCGTGTTGGTAGCGAATAAGATGGACTTGCTGCCAAAAGCGCTCAATCCAAATCGTGTCAAAAATTGGCTCAAGAAATTTGTTCGGGAACAAGGCATTCAAGTCAAGGATATTTTATTAACCAGCGGAACCAAAAACCGAGCAGTGGATGAACTGTTTTCTGAAATTGAACGTTTACGTCACGGTCGGGATGTCTATGTCGTTGGGGTGACCAATGTTGGTAAATCGACGTTGATTAATGCCTTGATTAAGAGTCGTGGTATCCAAGGAGAATGGATTACAACTAGTCAATATCCAGGAACCACACTCGATATTATTCAAATTCCGTTAGAAGAAGAGCATTTTCTGATCGATACACCGGGAATTATTGCTGAAGGGCAGCTCACTGCTCAGCTTGATTTTCCGTCACTGAAACAAGTGCTCCCTAAACAAGAAGTCAAACCAGCTGTCTATCAGCTGAATCCTGAGCAGACATTATTTATTGGGGGATTAGCCCGTTTTGACTACCTTGCTGGGGAGAAACAAGGGGTCACGCTCTATGTGAGTTCCGCCTTAAACATCCATCGCCGCAAACTAGCAGGTAGTGATGCCTTTTATCAAAAACACCGTGGCCAGCTATTAACACCGCCAACGACAGACAATGAGCGCGACCATCTTCCTGAGCTCGTATCACACACTTTTACTTTAGAGGCTGCTTCAGACATTGCAATTTCCGGACTCGGTTGGATCAATGTGAAACATCCGGGACAGGTGCGCTGTTTTGCTCCTAAAGGGACGGATGTTTTTGTACGCGAACCACTGATTTAGGAGGTAAGTATGAATAACAAACAGAAAAAATTATTAAAACAAGCGGCACAGCGCCAAAAAGCGCTGTTTCAATTAGGAAAGGCTAATTTAACGCCAGAATTCATCACGCAAATTGATGAGGCCCTGAATAAGCGCGAACTGGTGAAAATCAGCATTTTGCAGAATGCAACGCAACCAGACGAAGAAGTAGAAGAAGCGCTCATTTCAGCTTTAGGGTTGGAGTGGAGCGATCATATTGGACATACATTATCCTTATTCCGTACTGCCAAACAAGAAAAGAATCGCGATCTGTCTCTCCGCGTGAAAGCGTTGGGGATGGTGTAATGCCTAAGTGGTCAAATCAGGCAGCAAATGCGGTGACATTCGCCCCAGAAACAAAGCGACAAACCACGGAACACCGCCATCGCGTAGGGATTTTGGGAGGAACCTTCAATCCTGTTCATAATGGGCATTTGGTGATTGCTGAGCAGGTGCGCGATAAGTTGGGATTGGAGCGCGTATATTTTATGCCGGATTATCAACCTCCTCACGTGGACGAAAAATCGGCCATTGATTATCGTTATCGCGTGGCTATGCTATGTTTAGCATTAAATCAGAATTTACAATTTGATATTGAAATGGCAGAGATCGAACGCCAAGGGAAAAGCTACACCTATGATACGATGAAAATGTTGGTAGAAGCCCACCCAGACACCGATTATTATTTCATCATTGGTGCTGATATGGTGGAATATCTGCCTAAATGGTACAAAATCGATGAATTGTTGAAGTTAGTGCATTTTGTTGGGGTGAAACGGGAAGGCTATTCGTTGACGACGGATTATCCAGTCATCACGGTAGATGTCCCGGAGATCGCCATCAGCTCTTCTCAAATCAGATCCGCTATTCAACATGGCAATAGTGTGCGCTATTTGGTGCCAGAGCCGGTCTATTATTTTATTGAGAAAGAAGGCTTATATCGTGACTAATTTGTCCTACCGAAAAGGATTTATTGCGTGTGACCGCGCTACCCTGATAAAAACCTTGCAGGCTGCGTTATCCACCAAGCGCTTTGAACATTGTTTACGCGTTGAAGAGACGGCCATTCACTTGGCAGAAAAATATCACGAGGATGTGGAACGAGCGAGCATTGCTGGTTTATTGCACGATTATGCTAAAGAAGCGACCGAAGAAACTTTATTAACCTATGCTGACCATCCTGATTATGATGCAGATTGGTTACATTGGGGCAATGCGATCTGGCACGGGCCACTCGCAGCGATGCAGGCACAGCGACATTTGGGACTGGTTGATGATGAAATTTACTGGGCGGTTTACTGGCACACAGTGGGAAGTGTCAATTGGACACCCACTGCGAAAATTGTTGCGATTAGCGACTTCATTGAGCCGAAACGCCACTTTCCTGAAGTGGTTGAAGCACGCACATTGGCAGAACGCTCGTTAGATGAGGCGATTGCCTACAAGATGCAGCAGGAATTACAATTTCTTATTCAGAACAAAAAAGTGGTCTATCCCCATACCTTATCTGTATATAATCATTGGGTGAAAACTCACTAAGGAGGCAAGAGACGATGACAGAAAAGAATTCAAAAGCATTGATGGAACTCATTGTTAAGGCGGGTGATGATCGTTTAGGCGAAGATATCGTCGCTTTAGACGTCCGCAATTTGACGACCATCGCTGATTATTTTGTTTTGATGAATGGCCGCAATCAACGCCAAGTCAAGGCGTTAGTTGATGCGATTGATGAAGCCATCACGAAAAACGGCTATCCACTCAAAGGCATTGAAGGGAAATCGGGTCACGATTGGATTTTACTCGATGCGAACGACGTGATCGTTCATATCTTTACCGAGGAAGCGCGTGAACTCTTTAATTTGGAAAAATTATGGAATGATGCGCCCCTCGTCAATGTTAGTGCTATCTTAGAAGACGAAGCGTAATGAAGGGAATTGGGGTCATCAGCGAGTGGAATCCATTCCATAATGGCCATCGCTACCTATTGAATACGATTCATCAGCAATTTCCCGAAGCTTGTGTGATTGGCATCATGAGCGGGAATTTTGTGCAACGCGGTGAACCCGCCATCCTTTCAAAATGGGCGCGCGCACGTCTTGCTCTCGAAAATGGGTGCGATGTGGTGGTGGAATTGCCGATGTGGTATGCGACTGCACCAGCTGATGATTTTGCTACAGGGGGCGTGATGGCGGCTTCAGCACTAGGTTGCTCAAGCTTGGCGTTTGGGGTGGAAAGTCCTAACTTTTCAGATTATGTCGCACTCGCTGCGTGGGTAGTGAAGCATCCCGATTGGCAAAAAGAGATGCCTGCAACAGTCAATAAGGGGCAAGCCACCCTGCAGGCACTTGCTACTTTGCCGCAGCAGATTCCTGAATTGAAGGGGTTAAGCATTGATTTTGATGGTGTCAGCAATACGCTCTTAGCCTTCAGTTATGCTAAAGCCAGCATAAAGTTACATGCTGGGTTAGAGTTCTTGCCTATCGAACGACAAGGAGCCAAACACCAAAATCACACATTGACAGCAGCTTTTACTAGCAGTACCGCGATTCGGCAGGGGATTGAGACGTTATCATCAGTGAAGCTACAACAAAAATTAAAAGAAGTAGTCCCCAAGGAAACGCTAATAGCCATACGACAGGCAACTGCCTTTCCCAATGGCGAGCAGTGGTATCCCTACGTGCGCTATCAATTGTTATCGCAGTCAGAAGAAACATTGCGTGGCTATTATCAAATGTATGAAGGCATTGAACACGTGTTTAAGCGGGTGGCAAAGCAGGCGCTGACGCTCGGTGAGTTTATGGAACAGGTAACGAACAGGCAGTGGACAATCGGTCGTGTGAAGCGAGCACTTTTGATGGTTGCTCTCGGGGTTACAGAAGCGGAAATGGTTAGCCTGCGTTTGGGACGTCAGCCCTTATTATTATTAGGAGCGACACAAAAAGGGCGCCACTACTTGAAAAATCAACAGGAATTAGCGAATTTCCCTATCATTAGCCGAGTGGATCATCAAGCAGAAGACACTTGGGCAATGTGGTTGAGAGGAGATCGGATTTATCAGACTTTTCTTAATCCAGACGCTGGTGAGCAGAATTTCGGGCACCCACCGCTTTTTGTGCGTTAATCTTCGTTGACAAATGTTAGTGAACTAGGTATAATCTTTTTGTTGCTCAGAGGTGGTTAATCTTGCAATGGACAATTGAAGAATTACAAATAGAAGCGCGTGAGCCGTTAATGATCGATGAAACTATTGATCTGGAAGCGGATTTGATGGCGCGCGATGATGAGGTTCTCAGTGCCTCGCCAGCACAGATTCGCGGCTTATTGTTGTATGAGCGCGGAACAGTGCTTTTTCAAGCAGAAGTAGCGATCAGCGTGACATTGCCGTCTAGTCGCTCATTAGAGCCGGTGGCAGTGCCATTAACGTTCAACATTAATGAGCGTTATGTGATGCCTGGTGAGACCACAGATATTGTGGATGATGACACTTTGCAGCTTGAATTGACGAGTCGAACCATTAATCTCGATCATGCAATTGCTGATAATGTGCTAACTCAATTGCCAATCGTCCGGTTAACGGATGAAGAGCAGACTACAGACCAGTTGCCAGCTGGTGTGGATTGGCAAGTGATTACAGAGGATGGATTGCACCAACTCCAGAGTGATCAGGTAGATCCGCGTCTGCTCGCATTGAAGGATCTGCTTCAACCATCGGATAATCAAGCTGATGACCATTAATCAACACGTTCAGGAGGTGTAAGTAGAATGGCAGTACCAAAACGTAAAACATCTAAACAAAGAAAACGTCTACGTCGTACGCATGTTAAATTGGCAGTTCCAGGCATGAACCCATGCCCAAACTGTGGTGAATTGCGTAAATCTCATCATGTGTGCCCAAGCTGTGGCTACTATGATGGACGTAACGTCATGGAAGAAGTCGAAGCAACCGAAGAAGCTTAAGTTAAAGCAACCTAAGCAAACGGTTTTAAACCTCCGGAACGCCTATCGTTCCGGCTTTTTTTATGCCTTTTATCGAGAATGATGGAGTACTACTATAGTTGAGTAGAAAAAGTCACTGTTGAAACATTGCCCCCTGTGCTAAACTTGTTCTAGAAAACTATTACCATTCAACACGCAGAATAAAGGAGAGACGCCTTGTGCCTTTTCACTGGACTGAAATCATCATTTATTTAATGCCCTTGATCATGTTAGCTGTTGCCTTGCAGTTGCGCCCATTATTGGCAAAAATCCCACGCTGGCGTCTGGTACCAGTGGATTTGGTCCATCCTACACTGTGGTTCGCAATACATGTCTTATCGGTGCATGTCTTCTATTTTTCACTGTTTGCAGCTGTGTTAGTGATGATTGGTATTTTAGGATTGTGGCAGGTTATTAGCTACTACCGCAGGGGACAACGTACGATCCCAGGGCCTGTGCTATTGCGCAAAATCTCTAATCCACTTTTTTCGGTGGAATTCATCGGCTTTTATGGGCTAGTGGTTTACCGTTTGTGGGAGCTTTTCCATTAACAAATCATCCAGGAGTTTTCCAGCGTTTTTAACCATTATCAATACGTTTATTTCTGTCAAAAAGCAGCGCGAGAGCGGTGCTTTTTTTGTGCAGAAATTAAAGGCTGGGACAGCGCACCACCTGGGTAAAACCACCTATTCACTGAGAAAGGGAAGAATTTTTAAAACTTAGGGAAAATCGGTGGGAATAATTACGGAGAATTGTGGAGAGAAGTGGTGGGTTATGGTAGACTAGGCATAGCGAGGAAAGCGGGTGAAGATCCAATGCTCATGGGGGAATATCAGCATAATATGGACGGCAAAGGCCGTTTGATTATTCCAGCCAAACTGCGGACAGAATTAGGGGATACCTTTATTGTGACGCGGGGCCTTGATGGCTGTGTTTTTGGATACCCTAAACCTGCTTGGGAAGCGGTGCAGGAACAAATGCAACAACTGCCACTTGCTAAGAAGAATGCGCGTGCGTTTATGCGTTTCTTCTACTCTGCTGCTGCTGAGGTGACAGTGGATAAACAGGGACGCATTAATCTCCCCCAATCGCTCATCAGTTATGCCAAGCTCGACAAGGCTTGCCGTATTATTGGCGTGAATGAGCGGATTGAGATTTGGGACGAAGCGACTTGGCAAGAAATGACTTCCAATATCGCGGATAGTTTTGAAGAAATAGCAGAAGATTTATTTGATTTTGGGTTATAGGTGACGAAGCATGACGGATGATTTTAACCATGTCACGGTTCTTCTCAATGAAGCTGTGGAACAATTAGCAATTAAACCAGCGGGCATCTACGTTGATATGACGCTCGGTGGTGGAGGACATACCGCCCATCTGTTGGAGCAATTGAACGATGAAGGTCGTGTGATTGCCTTTGACCAGGATGAGACGGCGATCCGGCATGCCGAGAAACGCTTTGAAAAAGAGATTGCCAGTGGGAAATTACAGCTGGTGCATCGTAATTTTCGCTACCTTACCCAAACGCTAACAGAAAATGGCCTTCTAGGTGTTGACGGTATTTTGTATGACTTGGGCGTTTCTTCGCCGCAGTTTGATGATGCCAAACGTGGGTTTACTTACCGAATGGATGCACCATTAGATATGCGTATGGACCAAAGCCAACCGCTCACGGCAGAAACTATCGTGAATGAGTGGGACTTTAATGATCTCGTACGTATCTTTAAGCGCTACGGAGAGGAACGTTTTGCCAAACAGATCGCTCGTGCCATTGAGCAGAAACGGAAAACAGAGCGGATTACCCGCACGTTAGAGTTGGTTGATCTCATCAAAGCAGGCATTCCGGCAGCCACCAGACGAACAGGTGGGCATCCCGCTAAACGCGTCTTTCAGGCCATCCGCATCGCGGTTAATGATGAACTCGGCGCGATTGAAGATTCGCTTGAGCAAGCCCTTCAAGCTCTTAATCCAGATGGGCGTGTGGCAGTGATTACCTTCCAGTCACTGGAGGATCGCATAGTCAAAGTCATGTTCAAAGAAGCGAGCAGCGTCAAAGAACCGCCCGCCAATTTACCGATTTTACCGGATGATTTGCCAACAGCAGATTATGCGCTAGTGAATCGCAAGCCGATTTATCCGAGTGAAGCAGAACTAGCCGCCAATCCCCGCGCGCACAGTGCGAAACTGCGCGTGATTAAACGACTTTAATCCACTAACCACCACAGATATGTTGAGAATAGGAGAGAACGATGAGCATCTTTGCATTGGATCCAAAGCATCACCAAGTTAAAAAAATGGCCATGCCAATTGAAAAAGCTGTTCCCCAAGTAAAACCACTGCCAAAAGTGGTTAGGCAAACACAAGAAAAAGCACGGTTCTTCTCTAAAAAAGAATTAGTGATCCTTGTGAGCAGCTTTTTGTTTTTTATCCTATCATTAACCTTATTGATCTCTGTCAAAGGAAATTTGGCACAACAACAATATGAAAAACGCCAAATTGAGCAACAAACGAGTGAAGTAAAAGAGGATAAAACCCATGCCCAACAGGAAATTAATGAGCTCAGTAATTACGATCGCGTGATGAAAATTGCTGAGGAAAACGGGCTAACAATGAATGAAGACAACATAAGGAATGTGAAAAAATGAAACAGAAAAAGCGAATCCGCCATAATCGCAATCAAGTGATTCGACTTTTCGTGCTACTGACGGTCGCCATTTTTGTCGTTATTGTTTGCCGCTTCACCTACATCATGGTGGGGGGCAAGGTTGGCAGTGTCAATATCGTTAAAAAAGCAGAAAAGCAATATGAAGAAAGTAGCGTCTTGCCAGCAAAACGGGGAACGATCTATGACGTCGGTGGCAATCCCTTGGCAATTGATGCTACTTCTTATACGTTAAGAGCCACTCTTACGACGGAGTGGGTGGATAAAGGTGCCACGCCTAATTATGTGCCGAGCGATCAGCATGAACATTATGCCGAAGTACTCAGTAAGCACATTAACATGAGTAAAGAAGACATCAAGCGCCAATTGGACACGCCAGATGTGAAACAGGTTTATTTTGGTGATGCGGGAAGCAACCTGAGTTATGCAGAAATGGATGCTATTCGCAGTGAAAAACTACAGGGCATTCAATTTGATGAAGAACCGGCTCGTCTCTATCCTAATGGGAAATTTGCTTCACACTTGTTGGGATATGCAAAGTTTCAAGAAGCCCAGTCCTCGATTGACAGTCGCTTACAAGGGGTCATGGGCATTGAAAAAGCTGCAGATGAGATTTTAGCAGGAGAGAATGGCTATGGGTCAACGGCTAACAGTGCATCTGATGACCAAAAAACTAAGCAACCTAAAGCGGGACGTGACGTTTATACGACGATTGATAGCCGCTTAGAGACGTACTTAGAAACATTAGTTGAGAAAATGGATGATACCTACCACCCAGAAAAACTAGTGGCCATGCTGGTGGAACCGTCAACGGGGAAGATCGTTGCCGCTACTCAACGCCCAACCTTCAATGCGCAAACATTAGAAGGGGTTAATGATATGTGGCAAAACCTTCTGATTGAAGAATCTTATGAACCAGGGTCTACCATGAAGGTGTTAACGGTAGCAGCAGCGATTCAAGAAGGCGTGTTTGATCCAAACGCAACGTATCAATCAGGATCCATCGTCGTTGATGGTACGAAGATCAGCGACTGGAATGACGTAGGTTGGGGAAGAATTACTGAATTGAACGGACTAGCCCACTCCAGTAATGTGTTGGCCGTTAAACTGGTCCAAGCCATCGGATACGATAAGTGGAAACAATACATGTTGGAATTTGGACTAGGACAGACTGTCGATTCCGGGCTAGGGAATGAAGACACGGGGTATATCAGCTTTAACTCTGAACTGGAAAAAGCCAATACCGGTTTTGGTCAGGGGTTACGGGTGACCCCATGGCAGCTCGTCCAGGCGTTCACAGCCATTGCCAATGGTGGGAAAATGATGCGTCTGCAGACGATTGATCGCGTAGAGGATGACAAAGGAGATTTGACATTCACTGAACCAAAAGAAGTGAGTGCTCCGATTTCTGCTGATACAGCCAAGAAAACACTGAAATATTTAACTTCAGTGGTTGATAATCCTGATGGTAGTGGGCATATTTACCAGATTAAAGGGACGCAAATTTCGGCGAAAACAGGGACCGCTGAAATTTACGATGAAAAACAAGGAAAATATTTACCGAATACCTTTTATCATTCGATTGTTGGCTTCGCACCTACCGATAATCCGCAGTACATTTTTTATCTGGCGGCACGCGGATTGAAAGCTCAGAAAGGTAAAGGCCCAGAAGGACAGCTTGCTGAAATTTTTGTTCCATTTGTGACGCGCAGCTTGGAATATAGTCAATTAAGTGCTTCCGATAATGCGGAAACACAAATAGTACCAAATGTGACCAATCAAAGTGTGCCTGATGGTGAGCAAGCGATGACCGAAAAAGGGTTTGTACGCTTCCAAACGATTGGATCGGGGCAAAATATTGCCGCTCAGTATCCAAGTGCCAATGAACAAGCGGCTACAGATAGTCGCGTCTTCTTAATTACCGATGGAGAAAAGAAAATGCCTGACTTCAGTGGGTTGAAGCGAACAGAAGCTGAAGCGCTCGCCCATCTCTTGGATCTCAACGTGAAATTTAGCGGTGAAGGGACGGTTGTTGGTCAGAGCCTCAGTGTGGGAAGCAGATTAACTTCAGGGCAAGCGGTCACTTTTGAGCTGGCACAGAATTAGCCAGCAAACCATTGCAGAATGGAACAGTCGCCGTGCTATAAATAATAGGAAGTAACAAGGAGGAACACTATGTTTATTGCCATCAGTTTATTGATCACACTCATCGTCAGTATTGTTCTGACGGTGGGGATCATGCCATTGTATATTCGCTATATGCATGCCAAGCAATTTGGTCAGGAAATTCTTACCGACGGGCCCAAATGGCATCAAGCGAAGAGTGGGACACCAACGATGGGAGGCGTCGTGTTCGTTTTAACTGCGATTGTGGCATTGATTGTTCGTTCCATTATCTATCAAGACTGGAGTAACAGTATTTTTGTTGGTGTATTGAGTTTATTAGGATTTGGGCTCATTGGTTTTGTTGATGATGCATTGAAGATTTTTCATCATCAAAATCAAGGCTTAACCTCTAAACAAAAATTCTTAGCGCAGATTGCGGTAGGTGTTATTGTTTCGATTTGTTTATATGTGATGGATCTCCAGGGGACTGTTCCGTTATTGGGATGGGAGATGAGTAATTGGTTCCTTGTGGCCGCGTTTTTGATTTTATGGATGGTAGGTTTCTCCAACGCCTACAACTTGACGGATGGTTTGGACGGTTTGGCGGCTGGGAATGGTGTCATCAGTCTCTTTGGGTACCTCGTGATGGCTTGGCTGCAGGGCAATGAAGAGGTCGTTTTACTCTGTAGTGCGCTGATCGGTGGCTTGTTAGGCTTTCTTGTATTCAATAAAAAGCCAGCCAAAATTTTCATGGGTGATGCGGGATCACTCGCCATTGGAGGAACACTAGCTGTTATCAGCGTGCTACTCAATCGGCCGTGGTCATTGTTACTGATAGGGATTATTTATGTCGTAGAGACTGCCAGTGTGATGATTCAAGTCGCAGTTTTTCAAAAAACAGGCAAGCGCGTCTTTCGAATGACGCCGATCCATCATCATTTTGAAATGGGCGGTTGGTCAGAATGGAAGGTCGATTTTGTCTTCTGGGGCATTACCGCACTTTTCACATTAATCAGTGTATGGTGGTTGGGATAGGAGCGTTATGACGATGCAGAAAACAGCAGTCAAAGAAAAAATTACCGGCAAAAAATTTTTGGTACTTGGTTTGGGTAAGACAGGGTTGAGCGTAGCTAAACAGCTTAGCCATCTCGGCGCTGAAATTACGGTTAATGATGGCAAAGCAACCCCTATGACTGATGAGATGAAGGCCTTAGCGGACCAGTATGCAGTTACTTTCGTTTTAGGTGAACATCCGTTGAGTTTGCTCGATCAACCGTTCGATGCGGTGATCAAGAATCCAGGTATTCCCTACACCCATCCTATGATTGAAAAGGCCACTGCGCTTGCTTTACCTATTATCACCGATGTGGAAGTGGCTGGGTGGTTGAGTGATGCGATGATCATTGGTATCACCGCTTCTAATGGTAAAACCACCACGAGTGCTTTGACGGCAAAGATCTTGAGTGAATCACTACTCAGTGGAGAAACGCGCTTAGGTGGCAATATTGGAATTCCAAGCTTAGACATTGCCTTAGATGCGACGGCAGCGGATCGTTTGGTTTTGGAATTATCGAGTTTCCAGCTGCAAGGAACAACGACTTTCCACCCGCATATTGCGGCTTTGATGAATCTCTACCCTACCCATCTCGATTACCATGGGACGATGAGTGATTATCTCCAAGCAAAGTGGCATATTACGGCCAACCAAACCGCATCAGACTACCTCTTACTCAATGCCGATCAACCGCTTTTATGGGAGAAACGCACGGAAACTAAGGCAACGATTATTCCTATTTCCTTAACGCACCCGTGTGTCGATCCAATTGGCGCTTGGTATGATGAAACGAATAAGACCTTGAATTGGGGCAGTGAAGTCGTGAGCGAACGTGCTAACCTGGCATTGCCAGGAGATCATAATGTCCAAAATGCGTTGAATGCCATCGCAGTGGCTAAATTATTGCAGGTGGATAATGCGACGATTCAACGCGTATTGCAGCAATTTCGCGGAGTAAAACATCGCATTCAATGGGTGGGAGACTTCGAGCAGCGCAGTTTCTACAATGATTCTAAGGCAACCAATAATGAGGCCGCTTTGACTGCTTTGAATAGTTTCGAGCGCCCGATCGTTTGGATTGCCGGTGGATTGAACCGTCATATCCCACTCACCGAGCTCAAACCGGCTGTGAAAAAACATGTGAAGGCGTTGGTAGTTATGGGGGAGAATGCGCCTGAATTTGAATCGCTCGCAAAAGCTTGCGGCATCACCACCATTGAGCATGCTGACTGGGTGGAAGATGCTGTCAAAAAAGCTTACACCTTCAGTGCGGCTGGCGATGTCATTCTCCTCTCACCAGCTAGTGCAAGTTGGGATCAATATCCTTCCTTTGAGGTGCGAGGCGATCGATTTATTGCTGCCGTCGAACAATTCACAACACAACAAGACATGACAACGGAGGGAGATCACTAAGATGCGCATTATTTTTTCCGGTGGCGGAACAGGTGGACACATCTATCCGTCCCTAGCTCTTATTCGTGAAATCAAGCAACAGTATCCCGATAGCGAAATACTGTACATCGGTACGACACGCGGGTTGGAAGCGCGGATCGTTCCCCAAGCTGGCATTGACTTTGAAGCTGTTGAAATTCAAGGCTTACGGCGCTCACTCTCATTAGAAAACGTACGAACGATGTGGCTCTTCTGGAAGAGTATCCAGCGTTCTCGCCAGATCATTCGTTCGTTTCAACCAGATGTTGTCATCGGTACGGGTGGGTATGTTTGCGCGCCAGTACTCTTTGCAGCAGCGCGCTTGGGTATTCCGACAATAATTCATGAACAGAACAGTATTGCTGGTTTAACCAATAAATTCCTAGCACGCTACGTGGATAAAATCGCCATCAGTTTTGCGGCCGTAAAAAAAGACTTTGCTAAATTTAGCGACAGAGTAGTCTATACCGGTAATCCACGAGCACAGGAAGTGGCAACGATTGCCCAGAAAGCAGATCTGACGACTTACGGGTTAAAGAATGAGCAACCCACCGTATTGGTCTTTGGGGGATCGCGTGGGGCTCAGAAAATTAATGAATCGATTTTTGCGATTGTCGATCAATTAGAAGAACAAGCCTTTCAAACGCTGATCGTAACAGGGGATATTTATTACGATGAATTTATGACTGCTTACCCGCAATTGAAGAACTACCAGCAAGTCAAATTGACGGCTTACGTGGAAGAGATGCCAGAATTGTTGAATGCGGTGGATTTAGTGGTTGCGCGCAGTGGGGCGACAACGTTGACGGAATTGACAGCGCTAGGTAAACCAAGCATCTTGATTCCTAGTCCTAATGTGACCCATAATCATCAACAATTTAATGCAGAGACGCTTGCCCATGAAGAGGCCGCTATCATGATTTTAGAGCGCGAGCTTTCAGCTGAGCGCTTATTAGCTACGATGACGGTACTGATGAATGACAAACAGAAGCGGAGCGACATGGGAAAACGCGCGAAAGAAATGGGTGTCCCAGATGCAAGCGATCGTCTGATTTCAGTGATTCAATCACTCATCAAGTAGGGGTGGATCATGGTTAATTGGGACAAAGAAGCAAAACGTTACCACAATCGCCAGCAACACAAACCGACACCAGAACGCCAAGATACCGATATTGAAGAAACCAGCGACTTGCGTTTAGATATAAAACCGACATCCTCTAATGAAAAGGAAGCTGAAATAGATACTTCCGATCAATCGGTTGGAACAGTGCCGCGTTATTATACTAGTCGGCGCACGCGGCGATTAGAGCAGGAACAAGCCGAATCCTCACACTCCTTTAAGCCGTCCACTGCTACTTCAGCGAAAATGAAGGCAAACCAACCAGAAAAAAAACAGCGTTGGCACGATCGCCTATTCCAGCACCCAACAGCTACAAAACAGCCTAAGCAGACACCCAGACATTTTCCTTGGCGAGAAGCGCGGCCATTAGTGGTCATGGGCAGTGTATTTGGGGCTTTATGCTTGGGGGGAGTGCTGTGGTTATCCCCATTAACGCATGTTTCAGCCTATCAGGTCTCTGGCAATCAGCATTTGAGTAAGGAGACGATTCTGAAAGATTCTGGGTTGCACGCGCATATGACCTGGCCATGGGTGATGCAACAGGGAAATGAAGTCAATCGCCGCCTTCAAAAGACCCACCTAAATGTGCAAAATGCCACATTAGAGCGGAAAGGGCGCACAGTGATAATTAAAGTTCAAGAATATCGGCCCGTGGCAAAAATATTCAAGAAGGACACGCTTTACCCAGTAATGGAAAACCAAACCATCTTGCCTAAAGACAGTGGTGGCAATTTGGACCAATTGCCTTTATTAGAATCTTTTACCCCACAAGGTGTGAAAGCTCTATCTGAACAGCTCGGCCATTTACCGCAAGATGTGGTTAAGCAGATCAAACGCGTGACCAATATTGAAACCAATAATCAATCAGTTGGTCGTATTGCATTGGAAATGCGCGATGGTAACATCATTGTCAGCTTTATTAATGTATTGGGTGAGCGGATGGCGTACTACCCCGATGTGAAAAAACAACTGGGTGACAAACAGGGATTAATCAACATGGAAGCGGGCATTTTCTATGCAGAATTGACGCCTGAAAACAATCCTTATGCTACAAAAGAAGAGAAGAGTAGCTATCTGGAGGCGCATCCCAAATCCAGTAAAACATCGACGAGTAGCACCAGCCAGAAACGGACGAATGAAACTGAACAACAGCACTCCCAAGTTGTTGAGAGTGAAGACAGTACTTCAAGCCGTACGAGTGATGCGGGAACAACCGTTTCATCAGTAGCACAGCAATAACGATTGACGACTATTCTAGGTTATAAAAAATCAACAGTGATAATTTATTGATTCAATGAAAAGCGTTTCTTTATAAATCTGATTTATGTTAGAATAATAGCGATACACGCATATCCTAATGTTATTTGAAAAAATATTGGAGGTTTCAATTTTATGAGTCAACCAAAGACTTTTGTAGGGTTAGACATTGGAACCACTTCTGTTAAAGTTGTTGTAGCCGAATATGCCAATCGCCGACTAAATGTTATTGGCATGGGGATTGAACGCTCAAAAGGCTTGAGCCGCGGGGTCATCACTGACATCGATCAAACAGTCGAGTCTATTAAGAGTGCCGTTCAACAGGCTGAACAAAAGGCAAATGTCAAGATTGACAATGTAGTGGTTGGAGTGCCAAGTAACCAAATCAGTATCGAGCCGTGTTATGGCATGGTTGCCGTCTCGAGTGATAATCGTGAAGTCACCGATAAAGACGTCCATAATGTCCTATCTGCTGCCAAGGTACGCGCCATTCCTCCTGAGCGGGAGATTATTTCCGTCATTCCTGAAGAGTTCGTGGTTGATGGCTTCGATGGCATTCGCGATCCACGTGGAATGGTCGGGGTACGCTTGGAATTATATGCAAGCATGATTACCGGACCTACGACAGTCGTTCACAATATCCAACTCTGTGTGAAACGAGCTGGTCTCAAAGTCCAAGACATGGTCGTACAGCCGTTAGCCAACGCATACGCCGCCATGTCCAATGATGAACGTGAAGTTGGCACGATTTTGATTGATATGGGTGGGGGTCAAACCACAGCCAGTGTGATGCATGATCACCAGCTGAAATTCTCCTACGTGGACCAAGAGGGTGGCGAATATGTCACGAAAGATATTTCTACCGTCTTGAACACCAGCGTGGAGAATGCAGAGCGCTTGAAACGTGAATATGGTTATGCCCAAGCAGAATCTGCGAGCCCAACGGAATACTTCCCTGTTGAAACCATTGGTAAGAAAGAAGCCGGACGCAGTAATGAACACTATCTCTCGGAAATCATCGAGGCTCGTTTACAGCAGACCTTTGAGACGCTGAAAACGCCACTCGACCAAGTGGAAGCCTTCGATTTACCAGGGGGTGTGATCATTACGGGTGGCGGTAGCGCATTACCGGGTGTTCTCGGTTTAGCAGAGGATATCTTTGGTCATGAAGCCACGCTTTACATGTCGGATCAGGTGGGGTTACGCAATCCCGCCTTTACGACTGCTTATGGATTGGTGCTCTATGCTTACCAACTGCCGGATATTTACCATGTGAGTCAAGTCACTGGTAATAACGAGCCCGCCAAACCAAAATCAACCACGACAAATTCTTCATTATTTATGAACCAGGCAACGAGTGAAAATGACACACCTCGCCCTGCTTCAACCGTATCCACGCCAGAAACGAACGATCGTGGATTTAATGATGAAGCTATGGAAAGCCATGACGATTATCATTATAATGAGGATAATGACTATGAAATGGATGACGAGCTGGACGGAGAATCAGAAAGCATTATCGATCGAATCAAAGATATGTTCAGCGACATGTTTAGTTAATCAGAGCACACGGGAGGATATCAAATGGATTTAGAATTCGAAAACACGGAAGATTACAACAATAATGCTGTAATTAAAGTTATCGGTGTCGGTGGCGGTGGTGGAAATGCCGTTAACCGCATGATCGAAGAAAATGTGCAAGGTGTGGAATTTATCGTAGCTAACACGGATACGCAAGCGTTAGCTCATTCCCAAGCACCTACTAAAATTCACTTAGGGCCGAAATCAACAAAAGGGCTCGGCGCTGGGGCTCAACCTGCAGTAGGGGCAAAAGCTGCCGAAGAAAGTGAACAAGAAATTCGCGACGCCTTAGAAGGTGCCGACCTCGTCTTTGTGACAGCCGGCATGGGTGGGGGAACCGGTACTGGTGCTGCCCCAATCGTGGCTAACATTGCGAAAAATGAACTCAATGCTTTGACTGTTGGGGTAGTGACCCGCCCATTCACTTTTGAAGGGCCAAGACGTGGTCAATCCGCAGCTGAAGGAATTGAAAAATTAAAACAAAATGTGGACACCTTAGTGACCATCTCTAACAACCGTCTCTTGGAAATTGTTGACAAGAAGACCTCTATGCGTGAAGCTTTCGGCGAAGCTGACAACGTTTTACGCCAAGGGGTACAGGGAATCTCTGACTTGATCACGGCACCAGGGTTTATCAACTTGGACTTTGCGGACGTGCGTACTGTTATGGCAGACAAGGGAACGGCCTTGATGGGAATTGGGGCAGCTAGTGGTGAAAACCGCACTCAAGAAGCAACGAAGAAAGCTATTTCTTCACCATTGTTGGAAGTTTCCATTGATGGCGCAGAACAGATTCTCTTGAACGTTGCTGGTGGCGAAGACTTGACTTTATTTGAAGCGCAAGACGCTGCTGATATTGTCGGGGCAGCGACGGCATCTGCTGATAATGTCAACATTATCTTCGGGACGACCATCAACGAAGACCTCAATGATGAAGTCGTTGTTACCGTGATTGCTACAGGTATCGATGAAGATAAACGCCGTTCTGACAAGAAAGCACAACGTCAAGGCAACACCTCAGCGTTTAGTTCTGCTTCACGCACACAAAGCGTTTCTCGCCAAGACATCAGTAACCATCCGGAACAATTTGAGGAAAAACAAGTTCCAAATCGTCCACAATATGACAACCGTCCATCCATGCCAATGGACAACGGTTATGGGGATCGTTACCAAGATAGTTACAGTAATACACCAAGTTATGACAACTCGTCCTCTCGTTACGACAATGTGGCGAACGATGATGACGATGAATTAGACACACCACCGTTCTTTAGAAAGCGTCGTCGGTAAAAATGACATTCGCTGATAATGTGGCTCACATTAAAGCAACCATTAAACAAGCGCAAGAATCAGCGTCAGCTCATCGCGAGCTCACGCTGATTTGCGTTTCTAAATACCATACTGTTGAAGAAGCAAAAGCCATTTATGATTTGGGAATTCGTGATTTCGCTGAGAATTATGTTCAAGGCTTACAGGAAAAACAAGCCGCTTTGCCCGATGACATTACTTGGCATTTGATTGGCCCATTGCAATCCAGAAAAGTTAAAGACGTGATCAATCAAGTGGACTATTTTCATGCTTTGGATCGCTTGAAAATTGCGAAGGAGATTAACAAGCGAGCGGATCACGTTATTAAGTGCTTCGTGGAAGTCAATGTTTCTGGTGAAGAAAGTAAACATGGCATTAAACCAGAAGAAGTTATGCCATTCGTGCAGGCTTGTGCCGCTTACCCAAAAGTGGAGATTATCGGTCTAATGACAATGGCACCACACGATGCACCAGATGAAGAGAAGCGAGGAATCTTTCGGACTTTGCGGGAGTTACAACAGGCCATTATGGAAAAACGTCTCCCAGGAGCGCCATGTAGCGAACTCAGCATGGGGATGACAAGCGATTACCCACTTGCTGTTTTAGAAGGGGCCAGCTTTGTCCGGATAGGAACAGCTTTCTTCCAAAGCGATGACCGATAACAACAAGGAGTGACAGAATGTTTACCATCGTGTTATTACTACAGCGTTTGATCCATCTCTATACAGCAGTACTTGTGATCTACGCACTCTTGACCTGGTTCCCGGGGGCGTTGGAGAGTCCCGTTGGTCGCTTGATTCGTCGTTTAGCCGAACCGTATCTGGCGATTTTCGATGACTTACTTCCACCCGTACTAGGGATGAGTTTTAGTGTCGTTGCGGGGGTTCTTTTACTGGAATTAGCCTCGCGCGGATTATTCTATTTACTTTAATAGTAAAACCAAGCCCTCCTCAATTGATTAATGGAGGGCTTTTTTGTGAAAAAGGAGCTTTCAACAATGAAACAACCGCTATTTCAACATTTTGACCCCAGTGAGTGGCCCATGGTGGAACAGATTCTCGATTGGCAAACACAAGTAGGTGAACGTTATCAGCGGATATTGACCCCTTTTCTCAATCCTAGAGAACGATACCTCGTTGCAAATGTGATTGGGCAATCTGATACCATGACGATCGCTGGCGATGGGGGATTTCAGTCAGCGGAGAATCAACGCCTGCTGCTGTATCCTTACTACGAAGAGGTTTCTCGCGAAGATTTTGGGCTACAATTATTTGAGATTGCCTACCCTAAAAAATTCGGAGCACTCACGCATGGCCAAATTATGGGAACCATCCTCGGTGCAGGCATTCAGCGCAATCGCCTTGGCGACATCGTACAGCGTGAGGATGAGGCGGGGAATGTCGATTGGCAGGTGGTAGTCGATCGAGAATTTGCGGCAATGCTGGCGCAGAATGTGACACGGATTGGCAAAACTAGCGTGAAATTGGTTCCCCTCCCACTCGAGGATGCCTATCCTGCTGAGGCGGACTGGAAAACGCAGGAGTCATCTGTGTCCTCTTTTCGCTTAGATACTCTATTGGCTGAAGGGTTTCATCTCTCCCGTACGAAGGTAAAGGCATTTATTGAGGCAGGCGCAGTGAAGCGAAATTGGCTGGAGACGACGAATCCCGCTCAAGTGGTGAGTGAATATGATATACTTTCATTGCGTGGGTCGGGGCGTATGCGCCTCGATGAAAAACTCACGGAAACGAAAAAGGGCAATCATTGGATACGCTACAGTATCATAAAAAGTCGATAAGGAGTTTACCCATGGAAGGAAAAGACATTCAGAGTAAATCATTTAATAAACGATTTAATGGCTACGATCGGGAAGAAGTCGATAATTATTTGAAAGAATTGGCACGTCATTTCGATCAGATGGAGGCCACCAACCAGTACGCACAGCAGGAATTATATGCTGCTAATCAACAATTGGATGAATTTCGAAGCAAAGAGGCAAGCTTAAATCGTTCCATTGTTGTCGCTCAACAAGCCGCGGATCGCTTGAAATCAGAGGCTTTATCGGAAGCGGACCTCATCGTGTCACGGGCAAAAGAGGCAGCGGCAGCCATTTTGAGTGACGCAGCAGATCGGGCAACCACTGTGAAGCGCGAAACAGAACAATTAAAAGATGTGGCACGTGGCTACGTGTTCCAGATGCAGGGATTTATTAACCAGGCCAAAGATACTCTGGAGGATGAACGTTGGGAAAAACTGTACGGTGAACAGCCAGTAGATCCTGTGGAAACGCCAGCCTTGGACAGTGTCTTACAGGGGTTGGAGTTCCCTGTGGTTGATGGCGAAGCAGCAGCGATTTATGATGAAAATTATGCCAAATTGGATAAAGATCATCGCCAAGAAGAGTTTTTTGAACAGAAAGAACTCTACCAAGTCCGTCTTTCTAAAGCACCGATTGTAGAAGCAAAAGAAACCCCTAAAAAGGTGACAGAAATGGATGGTAGTGACAAGCCGAAGAAACATTATGCGTTCGGTAATCGTCCTGCAGCTAATCCAGAGAGTACCAATATGGTGCCGGTAGCGCCAAAGGAAGAAGCTACACAAGCTACGGAAGAAGAAACAGAGACTACAGTGTCACAAACCGAAGAAACAAAAGCAGAAGAGAAAGTCCCACAAAGCAAAGGGACTGAAGAGGATGCTAAACAGGCGCTTGCTGCATCAACTGAAGCAAAGGCAGATGCTAAGGCAAATGCAACCGAAGATAAGTAGCGCGTTGCTGATACCACAAGTCGTTTTCATTTGAGTTTACAACTTAGGACCACAGTCACCTTCATGCCTGAGCAATAATTTTGCTTGCAACTGGTGGTCATTTAAGCTATTCTGTTAGCACATACACACGAAGCAGAACACGATCATGGTGCCTAGCCTGAACAGCGACTCTACAGCGGGTGAGAAGTAGAGCAGGATGCACTGCGATTATCCTCTGTCAGTGTCAAGGTGGAAATAGGGAGTACACTTTGACGTCGGCGGCGTTAACGCAGCAAAGATAGTCTACTCTTTTTTTGGAGGGACTATGAATTTGGGTGGTACCACGATTGACCTCGTCCCTTAGCGGATGAGGTCTTTTTTTGTGGAAGGCTTACCCAACATCATTTCAATGACAGCACAAAAAAGAAAGGAAGAGTTCACATGCGGATGAAAGATACCCTAAATTTGGGACGCACGAAATTCCCAATGCGTGGAAAATTGCCAACCAAAGAACCTGAACGTCAACAGGAATGGCTGGAACAACAAGTTTACGAACAACGACTGAAATTAAATGAGGGGCATGATCATTTTATTCTGCATGATGGCCCACCATATGCTAATGGGAACATCCATATTGGTCATGCCATGAACAAGGTGACAAAGGATATCATCTTGCGTTCGAAAGCCATGGAAGGCTACTATGCGCCTTATGTGCCTGGATGGGATACTCACGGCTTGCCAATCGAACAGGCTGTCACCAACTCTGGTGTGGATCGCAAGCAAATGTCACTGGCAGAATTCCGCAAGATCTGCGAAGACTATGCCAAAGAACAAGTCGCTGGTCAACGCAAAGACTTCATGCGTTTAGGGGTACAAGGGGAATGGGATCATCCTTACGTCACCTACGATCCTAAGTATGAAGAACAAGAAATTCGTGTCTTCGGCAAAATGGTAGAAGAAGGCTTGATCTATCAAGGCAATAAGCCTGTGTATTGGTCCCCATCTAGTGAATCCACCTTAGCTGAAGCAGAAATCGAATATAAAGACGTAGAATCGCCAGCTATTTATGTGGCTTTTCCAGTCAAAGAAAGTTATAGCAAACTCCCAGCTAATGCAGAAATGATTATCTGGACAACCACGCCATGGACGATTCCATCTAACATGGGGATTTCTGTCCATCCTGACTTTGATTACAGCGTGGTATCCGTTTCTGGACGCGTATTTGTCGTCGCTAGTGATTTATTGAGCCGTGTCGCTGAAAAACTCGGCTGGGCAGATTACGAAGTGACCGCCCACATTAAGGGGAGCGAAATGGATCGTATGGTTGCACGCCATCCATTCTATGACCGCGATTCGCTCGTGATGTGCGGACGGCACGTGACTGCTGAAGACGGGACAGGATTAGTCCATACGGCACCAGGACACGGGGATGATGACTACTGGATTGGAAAAGAATACGGGCTGGATATCCTTTCTCCAATCGATGATCAAGGAAAATACACCGCTGAAGCTCCAGGTTTTGAAGGCTTGTTCTACCTCAAGGGGAATGATAAAGCTCTCGAATTGATGCGCGAAAATGGGGCATTATTACATGAAGAAAAGATCGTCCACAGCTACCCACACGACTGGCGGACCAAGAAACCCGTCATTTTCCGAGCAACTCCACAATGGTTCTGCTCTGTGGATAAGATCCGCGAACGCACATTAAACATCATCAATGAAGAAGTTCATTGGTGGCATCCATCCGGTCAGGCGCGTATCTACGCTATGATTAAAGATCGCGGTGACTGGGTGATCTCCAGACAGCGGGTTTGGGGGGTACCATTGCCAATCTTCTATGCGGAAGACGGCACACCAATCATGACCAAAGAAACCATTGATCACGTGGCCAATCTGATCGGGGAATATGGATCAAACGTCTGGTTTGAACGGGACGCCAAAGATCTATTGCCTGAAGGATTTACCCACCCAGGTTCACCGAATGGCACCTTCACCAAAGAAACCGACATTATGGATGTTTGGTTCGACTCAGGCTCCTCGCATCAAGGGGTGTTACGGGTGCGCGATCATTTGAGCTTCCCAGCGGATCTTTATGTGGAAGGATCTGACCAATATCGTGGGTGGTTCAACTCTAGTCTGCTGACCTCTGTGGCGGTGAATAACCAAGCGCCATATCGCGCCGTACTGTCACAAGGATTCGTTAACGACGGAGAAGGGCGCAAGATGAGTAAGTCGATCGGAAACACTGTCTCACCGAACGACGTTGCCGACCAACGTGGTGCGGACATTCTCCGCTTATGGGTGGCTTCTGTCGACTCGCGTTACGATGTGCGCATTTCCGACGACATCTTGAGCCAGGTCGCTGAATCTTACCGGAAGATCCGTAACACCTTGCGCTTCTTATTAGGAAATGTGTCTGACTTTGAACCAGAACGTGATACGGTGGCATATGAAGATTTAGCACCGGTTGATCAGTTCATGCTCAATGAGTTGAACCGCGTGAATGAGACCATCATTGCTGCTTATGATCGCTATGACTTCAATACGGTCTTCCATGAAGCGTTGAACTTCCTGACCGATCAAATGTCCAGTTTCTACATGGACTACTCCAAAGATGTCACTTACATTGAATTGGCAGATAGCCCAGCACGTCGCAATATGCAAACGGTGATGTATACCGTTGCCCGCGATCTGACGGTGCTCTTGACCCCAATCCTCGTTCACACCATGGAAGAAGTTTGGGAATACCTCAAGGAACCGGAAGCTTATGTGCAATTAGCTAACTTCCCGACAATCAAGGAATATGCTAACCATGATGAATTATACAGCTACTGGCCAAACTTCATGCAATTCCGGGATGCCGTCAATAAATCATTAGAAGAAGCCCGCACAAACAAAGTCATCGGAAAATCACTGGAAGCAAAATTGAACGTCTATCCTGATCAAGCCACGCGCGAACTTTTGGAAAAAGTAGGCGATCAATTAGCTACCTATCTGATTGTATCTGACGTTCAACTCCATGCTGACGAAGCCCCTAACACAGCGGATCAATATGATGGGTTCAGTTTAGTCGTTGAACATGCCGAGGGAGAAGCCTGCGAACGTTGCCGGGCCATCCGCACATCGGTAGGAACGATCGCGCAAGCGCCGACGCTCTGCCAACGCTGCGCAGATATTGTGATTAATCATTTTCCTGAAGCGCTCGTAGAGGATGAAGACAATGATTAAAGGGGTAGTGAAACAATACGATCCTGAGCGGGGATTTGGTTTTCTCCGCTTCAATGGGCCCAGCGGTGTTGAAGAAGTTTTCTTTCATCGCACGGCGTTAGAAATGGCGAACCTTCATACCGTGAAGGCAGGCGAAGTGGTTCACTTTGAGATTGCTCACGGTGAACATGGCCCTCAAGCCGTTAATCTCACGACTAAATAATACCTGTAAAAACGTCAAACTAGGGAAACTTGCCCCTGTTAGCTGGACGATAAGAATGAATGTAGCTAAAGGCTCTCGGTTATTCGAGGGCCTTTTTCTTTAGGAGGAATAAGTGCATGAAAGGTAGGAATGAAACCTAAACACACGCACCGTTATTTTGACAGGTGTCAATGGTGTCGGAGATTAGCGGAGACATTGTATGATATTGGATACAGAGTGGGCTATGATGTTAAGACTTTTAGAGGTAAAAATAGCATGGATTTCTTTGCTTCAAAGTTAAATAAATATGATATTTTAGAGATAAAAGCAGCTGAAAGAAAGATATTTGAAGATGGTAATGACTTTAAAGCTGTAAAAACTAGCCAAAAATGATATAGAAGTAGGGAAAGGATATTATTGATCTACTGAGAGACAGGCAATCATTAGAAGGAAAGTCGCAGAGACTAAAAACCGTTTACAGAAAAGGAAATATTTGGAACTTCACAGTCCAGAGACTAAAAACTTTCCTAAAAACGATTTTCATCATTTGAACTCTAATAGTAGTCTAAGAGAAAAGTTTAGATGTCAAGCTGCCTATACTTCTTTGAAACATAAATATAAAGTGCGCAATAGGACTATTGCTAGTGATTTTTTGAAAGATAACAAAGCATTTCATAAAGTATTAGGGCTTATTAATACTGATACAGACAAATAAATGAAAGGAGCTGAAGGAGATGTTCAATAATCCTAACGTTAGCGATAAGGATATTTACTATACCGGTGAAGATGGCGTATGGGCAGAAAGTCATTTAGATGGTTATACTGATTTTTATAAGGATAACCTCAATGATAAAGTGTGGACGATTGATCCATATCCCAGTGAAGGTGGACCTTTTTATTTCAGCTTTGACAGAAAAACAATCTATAATTTTTGGACGGATTTCAATCAATTATCAGAAGCACAAAAAGCTATATTTAGAGACTGGAATCCAATGATGGCTGCCCTGAAAGAAAGAGATGTTAGTCAAATCGGCCTCAAGGAGAACGATGATGACGAAAAATGATTAAAATGAACGTATCGATTATCTGACGAGGGAAGTGAGCCATTACCCAATCTACCTTTAATGAGAAAGATCCTGACGGAAAGCGACTATTTGAAAAGATTAATGGCTATCTGCAAGGTCGTTATGTGCCTGTGAACGATAAAGAAGAAATTATCGATAGGAAAGTTTTCCATATTCGTGTTGCCTTGTTGAAGAATAAATTGCATCACAATATAATTCTCTATAGGAAAGATATTAATCCTAGTGATGTTCAGCAAATGACTGGTAAATTTATTAGCACATTAGTAACAACTAAAGGAGTATTTAAACAAGACCCTAACACAGTAATCATTGTTCCAAAGAACTCTAATGGAGCTTATATTGAACGCTTAAGTGATGAAAGATATAAGCATCAACGTGAATTTTTATTAGGAAATAATGTTAAACTAGAACAATTAATTAGGCTCGATGGAGTTAGTTATTATAAGGCGGTAGATAAGGATGGCTAAAAGTAGAGAACAGATAGAAGCAGAGGGAAGAAGGGTTTTTACAGAGCGAATGCTTTCACAACACTTGCCTCAGACGGAAGAACAAAAAGAAAGAGCTAAGCGCCTTGAAAAGAGGCTAAATGAAGATATAAAAAAAGATTTACAAAAACAAGGCTATGATCTCCAAGAACTTGGGATAGAAAATTTATAATTGACGTGATTCAGCACTTAACCAACCGTTAAGTGTTTTTTTTATGCAGTAAAGGAGGCAAGATGACGAAAAGAAAAGGCAAACAAACGCCCACACAAGCCGTCTACTTGCCCTATGATTATTCGCTAGCTACAGAAGCTGTTGAGGTCTATGAAAAGAGTGGGCGAGAGGAGCAGGAATGGCAAAGATGCTACTCACGCCAAGCATGAGCCGTAATGATGAAGACTTATAGACGCATACCAAATTCGGTTGTCCCCTACCTTGGCGGAAGGGTAAAAATGAAGTCTTAGTCATGAGAAATCCTATCAGTATCATCGATTTTGGTTGGTGATGATTTTTAGTTTTAAGTCAGTGATGAATGAACGCAGGCATAAGAAGAGGACAGACGCTACTCTCAGATGATCGAAATAAAGTATTTATGGAAGAGAAGAAAGGCAACGAGAACAGTTGCTCTGAAAACTCATGGCTGATTCAGTCTAACCCTAGTCAAAAGCCACATAGTGGAGTAAAATGTACACAAATGTATTTATTGTGCAATTAAAACTGAGCTAGGAAGCGAGCCAGTGGAAAGTTAAATTTCAATTTGGATCAGAAGGATTCCCCGCTTATTCCTAGCAATTAATGTTATAATATCGTTATAACATTTCCTTGTGATTGGCGTTTTCAGTGACCTTACTGTAAATACAAAGGAAATAATAACCAATAAATCAGCGTATCACTATTTTTCAAGTGGTACGTCAAGAAAAGAATAATACAGATGTGGAAAGGAAGTCAGCGATGAAAGCAGCCATTATTACCGATAGTTCGGCAACATTATCTAAGGATATTGCTTCGCTTCCAAATGTTTATCAAGTTTATCTCACCATTCGTTTCTCCGATGGGGAAGAATTCATCGACAGTTCAGATGCTGATCAATTAAAAGCTTACTATCAAAAATTAGCAGCGGATCCAGGCATCCCTAAGACCGCGCAACCAACGATTCAACAGTATTACGATGCTTATGATGCCATCATTGATGCCGGATATGATACGGTATTCGTGTTTACGCTGTCCGGACAATTGAGCGGGACCAATCAGACCGCTAATGTTGTAGCGCGTGAGATGAGTGACCGCATCGAATCGCACGTGATTGATACCCATTCCACCTCATTTGTGATGGAATGTATGATCAAGGATACTTTGGCTAGTCTGGAGGCAGGCGAGGATGCGGAAGCCATCGTCAAAAAGATGGAATGGTTGTCCGTCAATTCACCGATCTACTTCATTGTGGATAACCTTGACTACTTGCGCAAATCTGGACGTTTGACTGGTGTCGCTGCCTTTGTAGGAAAAACACTGAGTATTATGCCTATCCTGAAATTCCTCTCAGACGGGCGCGTGGATGTGATTGAGAAGGTACGCACCTCCAAGAAGGCTATCCGCCATTTAGCTGACCACGTGGAAGAAGCTCTTGCAAATTATCCAGAGGGCATCCGTCTCATTGCAGCACACGGCGAAGCACTCGACAAAATGGAAATGTTGCTCAAAGAACTAGAGACACGCTTTGGCCAAGATCCTGTGCGTACGGGCTATGTGACGCCGGTGGTCGGGGCATACGGCGGCCCTGGCTGTTTAGGATTAGGGATCATTCCGTCGTTGAATAATTTCTCTGACTAGTGAACTTTGCAAGAGTCATGAAAAATGGTGGGGAGGAGAGGAACCCCTATCTTAGCAATTAAAGGGCATTTTTTAGAGACAATTTAGTAAAAGGCCTATCATCTTATAAAATAACGGCATAGTCGTAATCAGCGGTTGTGCCGTTTTTTACATTACTAGGGGGATGGTAGACTTCACCAATGAGGTTGAAAATAATCTTCTTATAGGCACAAAAATCTCCCCTTTAAGTAGTTTTAGGATTTATAATGTTTACTTAAAGGGGAGCATATCAATATAATTGTTTACAGAAGAGGTAACAATCCCGAAGATGCTCAACAAATTACAGAAAAATTTATCAGCACATCCGTAACGACTAAAGGGGCGTTTACTGGACGACCTAATGTAGTGATTGTCGTGCCAAGAGGATCCAATGGGGCCTATATCGAACAATTAAGTGACAAGCGATATAGGCGTCAACGTGAATTTTTATTGGGAAAAAATGTTGAATTGAAACAAATTTCAATTCGTGATGAGGTTGTTTATTACGAGGCGGTAGAAAATCATGAATAAAACTGAAGAAGAATTGTTGGCAGAGGCAAGACAAGAATTTACAGAGAGAATGCTTTCGCAACGTTCACCTCAAACCGAGGAAGAAAAGAGAATTGCTCGCCAAAGGAATAAGAAGCTAGATAAAATGATTAAAGCGGAAATGAAAAGACAAGGCTACGATCTCAAAGAACTCGGAATAGAGAATTGGTAACTTAATGATATTTAGGGGCTGTGACAAAAGTCCCAAAAAGAAAGTCCATGAAATAGCGGAATGCTGCTTATTTCATGGACTTTTTTGGTAAAATAAAAGAAGCACAGCGCTAACCTGTACTTCTTACATTAAGAAGAAAATTGGTAATTGATACAAAACAATTTGGGAAAAGGCGGGGAAGCATATGGTCGAATATGGGCTTGATCCAAAGAATGTATCTGATCGCCGTACTTTTGAATATATCGCAAAAGACATATATAACCACCCTTCTGAAATTGTTTCTGATGTAGAATGGCGAGGCCGAGCTGGTGGAGACCGCATATATAAAAGATAACGATGCAGTGTTAGTAGATAACAAGAATAGATATGTAACTACTATGAAAGGAGGAGCACATAATGCTCGGATTGAGAACGCACGAAGGAAAAAAATTTGAGAAATTCTTTTCCTTAGTTCAAAAAAAAGCTGCTGAGGAAAATTCCGTTTTCTTCTTGGACTTTGGAGCCGGAGAAGATACGGAAATTGATAACATGATTATTGATGATATGTGCGGTTGGTTAGTTCCAAAAAGTAAAGCTAAGCTTTTTGAACAATTATTTTTAGGAAAAAGACCTTTAGACGATTGGGAAGATTACATTTATTGGGTGATTGTTGATCGAGATCATCAACCTATTAATGTTACATTTCAGCAGTACTAAATGGGTTCTATATTGAATTGATACTATTCAGCACTTAACCAACCGTTAAGTGTTTTTTTATGTAGTAAAGGAGGAAAGATGACGAAAAGAAAAGGCAAACAAGCGCCCACACAAGTCGTCTACTTGACTTATGATTATTCGCTAGCGACAGAAGCTGTTGAGGTCTATGAAAAAAGTGGGCGAGAGGCGCAGAAATGGCAAAAACTACTATTAACGCAAATCATGGGCCGTAATGACGAAGACTTGTGGACTCATACTAAATTTGGGTATTCTCTACCTCTCTAGATACTTTCTCTCAAGAGAAAGAGATGAAAGCGTATGAATAAAGAAAAGTGGTTTGGTCATTATCAGTTCACCACCATTAACGATGAAGACAATCGTATAGTAGATTTAGATATTAAAGTGGGGATCATTCCAACGATAATCATTATAGCTATTATTTTGATAATGGTGCTATGAACGTGATCACTTCAAAATCTGATAAAATTCCGACTACTGTTGAGTTAAATGGATTAGAATTCGATCATTCACATATGGATTTTGTAAATGATAGGAGAGATAGAATGACGGCAATTAAAGGGCTTGAGTGACTACCGTCTAAAGTAACTGTAAAACAAGCGTTAGAATTATACAAAAAAAGTGCTAAGATTAAGTCTGCAGTTGGCAAGCGCAATTCAGAGCTTGGTCATTCTATGGTTAGTACTTCTAGGCACAAAAATCTCCCCTTTAAGTAGTCTTAGGATTTGTCCTATCTACTTAAAGGGGAGCATATTAGAGTTTTTTTGCCTTACATTTTCTGAAAATCATTTGAAAACGCTAAACAAGTATAAATTTGTTAAAATGAGCACATCCAACGCCCAGCTATCTGATAGCCATGATACACTGAATGGGAAGAGATTGAAGGAGGAATTCTTGTGAAATTCGGAGAAGAAACCATCAGCAAAGAAACCATCTTTACCGGACATTTAATTCAAGTCGAAAAACATGAAATCAAAACACAAGCAGGGAATACGGCAGAACGAGAAATTGTTCACCACCAACCGGCCGTAGCCATCGTAGCTTTTAACGAAGCAGGGGAAATGGCCATGGTGCGTCAATATCGCAAAGCCATTGAACGACCAATCTTGGAAATTCCTGCTGGCTTGATTGAACCCAATGAAGACTGGCTATTGGCGGCCCAGCGCGAATTTGAAGAAGAAACCACGTATCGTGCGAACCGCTGGGAGAAACTGGTGGGCTTCTATGTCTCACCAGGGTACTTGGATGAGTACCTGGAATTATACCTCGCCACTGATTTAGAAAAAGTGGCAAATCCACGTCCACAAGATGAAGATGAGTTCTTGGAATTGGAATGGCTGACGCTTTGCGAATGTGAAGAGGCGATTGCGCGCGGTGAAATTTGTGATGCGAAAACGATTTGGGCCGTTGAATACATGAAACGGCGTCAATTAGAGGATGAGGCTCGTGAGTAATAAAAAACCACTAGTAACGCGGGAAACGTATCGCCGCGAACGGGATAAACAGCGCTGGCAGGGACGGTTGCGTGAGGCCTTGGGATGGGATCACGAGACTAAGGATGAAAACAAGCAACCCACCGTCAGTCAAACCACGCAGATGTTTTCCTTAAAGCCAGACCAACTACTCAAGCGCCACCAAGAGAAAAGTGGTAGTACCGTTAATACGCGCCGTTCAACCACATCAACAGAAAACAAGACTGAAGCTACCTCAAAAGAAAAACGTCATATGCATCGCGCGAGTGGCGCTATGGGAGAACAAGTTGCCTCTAAAGCCAATGAGTCGAAGCTAGAACCTTCTGCCTTTTGGGAGATTAAAACAGGTAAAATTGATCGCTTCCTTAATTGGGGCATTATTTTGCTGGCTATCGGCATTGTCTTAGTTACTTTGATTGCACTTTATATCTAATCAACTATTTAAAGGAGTCCTGAAATGAAAATTGCCATTGTCGCTGCACTCAGTAAAGAAATCCAATACTATCTCAACACCATTCCCAATCTAGTCCGCCACACCACTGCTCACGTTAGCTTCTATGAAGGAGATTTTGCGGGGCATGAGCTCGTCATTGCACAGTCGGGCATTGGCAAGGTAAACGCTGCCATTGCCACCACGATTGTGGCACAAGAACAGCCGGACCTCTTAATCAATACTGGATCAGCGGGGGAATTGGATCCCAAACTTAATGTTGGGGATGTCGTTGTAGCGACAGAAACCCGTCATCATGATGTGGATGCGACGGCTTTTGGCATGGTACTCGGCCAAGTGGAAGGATTACCAGCAAGCTATCCATGTGATGAAACTTATATTGCTCAACTCACCAAAACGGTGCAGGAACAGACAGACAGCCACGTGACCACTGGCTTGATTGTGAGCGGAGATTCCTTTATTGCTAGCCAGGAGAAGGTGCACTGGCTGCAGGCTAATTTTCCCGGTGCACAGTGCGTTGAAATGGAAGCCGCATCGATCGGCCAGGTGGCTTACCAATTTGGCATTCCGTATTTAGTGGTGCGCGCCATTTCCGATACTGCTAGTCAGGACGCAGATGTATTATTTGAAACCTTTATTGATGCGGTTGGAGAAAAGAGTGCTCAAACCACATTGGCCTTCATTGAAGCGATCAAATAACGGGCAATATTTATTCAGAGCAAAGTATTCCATTTAAAGTTGCAGTCTCCGCTCACCTCCCACTTTTAAGGTCTAGCTTGACGCAGGGGGACGGTTTCTGATACAATGATCTTTGTGTAAAATAATGCAGCGGAACTAAAGCAAGCTCGTCAACAGTTTACCCACAATGGTGATGCCAGTACCCAGCGGCTGCATTGGGGAAAGCCCAGGTGGAACTGCACGAATGCGGTTAGTTCAGAGATTATTTTACTCCACAAATTTATCTTATGGAGGAATGACAATGTCTCGTTTTACAGGTTCTAATTGGAAAAAATCTCGTCGTTACGGCATTTCTTTATCCGGTACTGGTAAAGAACTCGCTCGTCGTCCTTACGCACCAGGGGATCACGGTCCTAACCAACGTCGTAAGAGCTTAAGCGAATACGGTCTCCAATTACAAGAAAAACAAAAACTTCGTTACATCTACGGCATGACCGAAAAACAATTCCACAACTTGTTTAACAAAGCTTCTAAGATTCAAGAAGGGACCATCGGGGAAAACTTCTTAATCGCTTTGGAACAACGTTTGGACAATGTGGTTTACCGTTTAGGTTTAGCTTCAACACGTCGTCAAGCACGTCAGTTAGTTAACCACGGCCACATTTTGGTTGACGGCGGCCGCGTTGATATTCCATCCTACCACGTAGAAGTAGGACAAGTAATCAGCGTTCGCGAAAAATCTAAGAACTTGCAAATCATCAAAGACTCTGTTGAAGGGCTTTACGGTCACGTACCTTACGTTGAATTTGATGCTGACAAGCTCGAAGGTAAATTAGCACGTTTACCACAACGTGACGAAATGAACCAAGAAATCGACGAATCCCTCGTCGTTGAATACTACAACCAAGTTTAATCTCTTGGTTACAAAAACTCCTTGCTTTTGGCAGGGAGTTTTTTGTGTCCAGCGTGAAAAATGAGGAAGCAGTGGCGGTGACACTTTCAGCATAACTTTTTATTAATTGGCGAGTGAATGGCATAAATATTGAAGCAGGATCTAGGATTGACCACACTAGTAATATAGGCTTAGACTATAGGTTAATGAGAATAAGGAGGAAATTCCAATGACTGACACTCACAATGAAGAACAGAAGTCTGTCGATTTAGAAGCAAAACGTGTAGGAAAATACACCATTACGGACGTGGACATGGACGCTGATGATTGGGTAGAACAAGCATCTAAGGCGGTAAATGCGGTGAAAGGCGATACTTACGTAGAATTGGATCGGGGGATTCTAACCGTTAATCAGATCAACGCTTTGTTGAAATCACTGCCGGTAGAAATTACTTTTGCCGATGAAAATAACCAGTTCCTCTATTACAACCACAATGCGGATGCGCAAGATATGTTTGCCAAACGTCAACCAGAACAGGTGGGGAGTCCGCTTGCTAGTGGGCACCCTGATCAGGTCAAAGCGCATGTCGAACAGATGATTGATATTTTACGCACAGGTAAGCAGGATGTGATTCACTTGCCAGTACGTCGCCACGGTGCAGATAAATTTGTGGTGAATTCCTACCAAGCGATGCACGACGAAGAGGGCAATTATATGGGGGTCAATGAATATGTCGCTGATCTCAAACCAATTGTTGACTGGTATTTAGAACAAACCCACCAAAAATTGGTTGAAGATGAGGTTAAACCCGATGCCGTTAGCGGGGCGTCACAGCATCACGAAAACGAGTAAATAATAAGAGGTGAGCGAAACGACACTGGTTTTGCTCACCTTTTATTTTCGGTTATTTCAACCAGTCTTGTTATGTCGCACTAAGCATGTAGGTTAAAAAAGACTAGTTATGCCGTTTAATAGAATCAATCGCAAGTACAGGCAGTTTAACATTGAGGCCTAATGCACTAGTACTTGTTCGATTTCCTAATGAAATGGCAGTGATATCCACAAAATCATTTTCCATGATAGTGTCACTATTGTAAGGCTCCACATCAAAAAGAAGGGCAGTTTGATTGAACTTATTGTCAACTTTCAACTGATAAACAGGAATGGAAGGGCTCCAATTCACATTGACGATTTTGCCTGATAGTTTCACATATTTTAGATCATGGGCTTCAGAATGATTGCGTAAGTCATAATAACTCACAGGCTCAGCATCTTCGACAATATTTTTTAGATCTTTATCACTGAGTGAGCTAATCCCTGAATGCAAATCAGTAGTAAATAGGTCGTTAATATCAGGATCATTAGAGTCGATTGGCGTCATGTTAGAAGAATGTTCGCCATTAAGTGCGCTTTGTCGATCGCGTTCAGATTGCTCAGAGTTTTGAAAACCACCGACAGGGTAGAAGATAGCAACAAGGCACAAAACGATAAAACCGACAATGACCCAAGTTTGCCATTTTTTATACCACTCTTTTTTCAGGACAGCGTTGTTTTCTTGCTTTTTAAATTTCTGTTTGAATAGATGATTCATGCTTATTCTCCTTGATTAGTAGTTTCAAATGGGAGAATTACTGTTCATCCATTATAGTTTGGATGAATGCTTCATCTTTAGCTAAGTTATTCATAATTGACTGTGCGTAGATATTGATTAATAAATGGAAAATAATGGCAAAAATAGCTACAGGAATGAGGATGAAGAGAAAAATACCAATCGCTGCAGAGGCATCAACCACATAGTTTGAATAATAAGTTCCCACATCAACTAAAGCGGAAGAACGTGCCACAATAATAGCTCCTAATATAGATAGACCAATGTAGGCATAATTGATCCAGTGATAGATTTTCACTCGATCATGAGCAACTTGAGCTAGCTTATCGTACAATTTAGATTCCATAAGTACCTCCAATAATCATTTAAATAACACACAATTTAAGGAAATCTTTAATAACTATTTTACAATGGCCCTGAAAAAATACAAGAATAAAATTGAAGAATTTTAGCAGAGTTACCTCTTTAAACTACTGATTCGCCACTTCTTTGTGAAAATTTGAATTTAATCTCCTTTATGGTAACGTTGTTTGTTATGATGGAGTCATAAATGAAGAAAGGGTGACACTAGTGAAAAAGTGGTATCAATGGTTAATGATGGTTGCCAGTGTGGTTTTAGTATTGGCGGGGTGTGGGCGCAATGACACCTCAGAAAATACCGCTAGCTCGTCTGAATCTAAGGCGCAACCATTTGCGGGAAAAACGCTTAATGTGATCGCCACCTCTGATAAATATGTTGATTTATTCAACAAATTTACTGAACAGACCGGTGCCAAAGTAGAATTCTTATCCATGAGTTCTGGTGAAGTGATTTCACGCACGAAGGCAGAAGGCAAACCCATGGCAGATGTTTGGTTTGGTGGTGGACTAGATGCTTTCTTGGCAGCCGATGAGGATGGGTTATTAGAGCACTACACCAGCCCTAATGCCAGTGCGGTGAATGAGGCGTACAAAGGCAAAGATGGCGCTTGGATTGCTAAAGGGTTAACAGTCGCAGGCTTCCTTGTTAATAATAAAGTTTTGGAGGAAAAAGGCTTGCCTATCCCTAAAACATGGGATGATCTCACTAAACCTGAATATAAGGGATTAATTATCATGTCAAATCCAGCCATCTCAGGGACCAATTATGCTGTTGTAAAAGGTCTGCTCGACGCTAAAGGAGAAACGAATGGCTGGCAATACTTTGAGAAATTGAATGAAAACATTGATTTCTATTCAAAACGTGGGAAAGATCCGCAAGAAAAAACCGTGCAAGGTGAATTCGCGATCGGCATTATCCCTGTTGATAATAGTGCCTTTGAAGTGGCCAAAGATAATGATCTGACGGTGGTTTACCCTGATATCATTCCTTGGGTACCAGAGGGCGTGGCTATTTTCAAGGGATCTGAAAATGTGGAAGTGGCGAAAGCATTTGAGGACTTCATGTTAACGAAGGAAGCACAAGAAATCATTGCCAAGGTAGATGGGAAAGATACCGCACAGATTGTGGTTCCAGATGTGAAAGGACTTTCACTCGGGTTACCAGAGGACAAATTAATTAAGGAAAATTTGAGTGATTTTGGTTCTAATCGCGACGATATTTTGGCTCACTTTAAGCAGATTGCCGCTGATAAAGCAGAAGAATAACAGTTGAAAAAGATAGTAGGAGTCGGTATGAAACGGTTCAAAAGACAACGCATCAGTGATGGTATTTTCCAAGTAGGGATCAGTCTGAGCGTGGGGCTGTTCATACTGCTCCCTTTTTTGTATGTTTTTAAAACAGGTCTAACGATAGATCATCACTTTTCATTGGAGCGTGTGATCACATTAGTGACGACCCGTCCGAAATTATTGACGAATACGCTGCAACTCGGCATTGTGAGTACTTTGTTGCAGACGGTGGTAGCGCTAGTTGTTGCCATCCGTCTCTATCTCAGTTCCAAAAGATGGCAAAAATTTATTTTATTTATTCTTTTTGTGACGATGATCAGTCCACCGTTTGTGACATCACTCGCTTACATTCAACTGTTTGGACGGCGGGGACTTGTGACATATGAGTTGTTCCATCTGTCTCTCAATGTTTATGGCATGTGGGGGATTGCCTTCATGCAGACACTTGCGCACCTCTCGCTCAACGTGCTATTGGTATACGGAGTGTTAACCACTCTTAATCCGGAAATGATCCATTCAGCCCGCAGTTTGGGAGCCAATACCTCAGCCATTATCAAAGATATTTTATTTCCACAGGCTTGGGTAGGAGGAAAAGCCGTCGTTGCCTTGGCGTTCTTTCGCAGTGTGGCAGATTTCGGGACTCCGGCTATTATCGGTGGAAAATTCAATGTCTTAGCCTCTGCTTCCTATTTTGCGGTGATCGCAGATGGCGATTTAGCGCTGGCAGCGACGATGAATCTCTTATTATTAGTTCCCGCCATTTTTGTTGTATTGCTATACCGCCGTACCACCGCCTCACTCGGTGGTGGCCTTAATAGAGTGGCGGACATCCCACATTGGCATAAGCAGGGCGCGTGGTACTGGGGATTGACGATAGTCAGTGGCATAGGCATCGGCGCGCTGGTTCTACTGTACGCAAGCATCGTCCTTTCTGCTTTTACCACCATGCAACGGGGCAACTTAGTGTTTACCTTAGAAAATCTGCGCGCAACGGCTCCCTATATGACGACAACGCTGTGGCGCTCGATCGGCTATAGTTTATTGGCCGCGCTGATAGGAAGTGGGCTGGGATTACTGATCAGTTACTATGTGTCTATTCGCCAAGTTAAGATGATGAAGTGGGTCGATGCAATCGCTAATCTGCCTTACATCGTGCCAGGCACCTTTTTCGGATTGGGGTATTTACTCGCCTTTAATCATGCCCCACTATTGTTAACAGGGACAGCAGCCATTGTTGTGATCAATGTGACATTTAAACAATTGCCATTCTCCGTACGGGCTGGTGGGACAGCAATGGAGAGCCTGGATAAACAGATGGTGGATGCGGTCCATTCGCTCGGAGGTGGACACGGGGCGGCTTTATGGGATGTGATTCTCCCATTGAGCAAACAAGCACTGGCGGTGTCATTTATCAATGCTTTTACTGCGACAATGACAACGATGGGCTCGATTATTTTTTTGGTGTATCCGAATCGCAAAGTTTTAACGCTGGTGATGTTTGATGCCATTCAAAGCGGGAAATATGCGGTAGGGTCGGTATTAGCACTAGTAATCCTCATTGTTTGCTTGCTGGTTAATGGTGGGTTCTATTGGTGGTTAGGAGGGCGTCATGTTTTTAACAGTTAAGCAATTGACGAAACGTTATGGTAAGCAAGTAGCCATTGATAAGGTAAGTTTTTCGGTAGCTGAGGGAAAATTGCTCTGTATCCTCGGGCCGTCTGGTTGTGGGAAGTCGACCGTATTGCGCGCCATTGCCGGATTTATTACCTCAGAAGGCCAGATCCAATTAGCCAAGCGTGAGTTGAGCGGCATCCCTGTTGAAGAGCGCGAAATTTCCATGGTTTTCCAATCACTAGGTCTATTTCCGCATTTGAACGTGTTTGATAATATTAGTTATGGCTTAAAATTCCAGCCGTTATCGAAGGCAAAGCGCCAGGAAAAGGTGTCAGCCATGTTGGAACGATTAGATCTCAAGGGCTTCGGTGAACGTTCGATTCAATCGCTATCTGGCGGTCAACAGCAGCGGGTGGCGCTGGGACGTGCTTTGATTGTTAATCCTAAATTGCTGTTGTTAGATGAGCCTTTATCCAGTCTAGATGTACAGCTGCAACAGACCATGCGCAGAGAAATCCGTCAGTTTCAACAGACATTTGGGATTACGACGATCTTTGTCACCCATAATCAGGACGAAGCCTTCGAGATTGCTGATGAGGTGTTAGTCATGAATCATGGGCGAGTGGAGCAGCAGGGGACAGCAAAAGCGTTGTACGAGCACCCCCAAACACCATTTGTGGCTTCCTTTATTGGGAAAAGTTCGCCAGTAGAGGGTGGGTATGCGCGCCCGGAAGATATAAAACTGCACCAGGGAACCACAGCAGCAACGGTAACAGCCTTGATTTTTAAAGGGACATGGAGCGAGGTTTATCTGCAGACGGCATATGGGGAACTGATGACGGTAACGAATACCCCAGAAACCTTCCATGTCGGAGAACAAATACAGATTCAATTAACGAGGAGAGACTATGAAAATTCTTAATGTACTGGCACAATTACCGATGAAAACGGGGAGCGGTGTGTATTTTTCTAATCTCGTGGAAGAGACTACTGCACAAGGACATGAAAATATTTTGGTGTACGGGGTGCAATCGCCTTACACGGTGGAACTTCCTGGTAAACACTACCCCGTTCGATTTAATCAGCCAAAATTGTCCTTTCCAATCGCAGGAATGAGTGATGTGATGCCTTACCCATCGACCGTCTATTCGGAGATGACACCGGAAATGATCGAGCAGGAACTTCAGGCATTCAAAAATCAACTGGAACAAGTGAAGAAAACGGAAGCGATCGATATTGTGGTGACGCATCATTTATTCTTTTTGACGGCATTGGTGCGTGAAATATTCACCGATGTGCCAGTCGTGGCGTTTTGTCATGGGACAGACTTGCGGCAAATTGAGCGCTATCCCCGCTTCAAAGACCGCCTAGCATCACTTCATGATCTCGACTTAGTACTCACGGTATCGCCAAATGAAACGGCAAAAATTGCGCAATGGTTTGACTATCCGACAACAAAAATCAAGCTGGTCGGAGGTGGCTTTAACCAAAAACTATTCAACCTTCACTATGACCCACCCAAATCTTCGCCGCTGAAGGTCATGTATGCGGGGAAAATTTCGCATGCAAAAGGGGTCTACGAACTGGCCGCTACCTATCCTTTGGTGAAAGCGGTCCTGCCTGAGGTGGAGTATCACCTGATCGGGCATGCGGATGAAACGGAACAGGAAATTTTGCGAAAAAATGCTCAGCATTCTACCGGTTTTCATCTCTATGATGCCGTTGATCAGCCGACAATGGCACAATATTTGCAGCGTGCCCATGTGTTTGTGTTGCCTTCCTATTACGAAGCGCTGGGACTCTCAGCGATTGAAGCCATGGCGATGGGAAAATACTGTGTGACTTCAGAAATTGAGGGCTTACGCCGCGAGCTAGGGGATAAGGTCAATCAATCGGGCCTAATCCGTTATACCAAATTGCCGCGTATCTATGACCTCGACCATCCCGTACCTGAAGATATTCCTTCCTATGTTGAGCGTCTCACCCAGGATATCATCATTCAGCTAGAGAAAGTCCAACGCCATGAAACCGTGTCAGATGATGTCTTTGCAGCCATTGACCAAAAATCGTGGCAGCAGCTGGCAAAACGCATCGAAGGAGAGTTAACCGCTTTGCTTAAATAGAAGTCAGGAGTGAAGAACGCCTATCTAAAATTTATGATAGACATTAACGGCTTTCGCGTTACAATAGATTAGTAAGTAAACGGTTTCCGTTGACTATTTGCGTTAGCGCAATGAGAAAAGCGCCATTGCTATTCGTGTATCGCGAAAGGAGTTAGTTATGTACCTTATTGAAATTGCCCGCCACGGTGTCATTACACGCAAAATGGGCGAACAGATGGCCGCACAGGAGTATGTGCTCAATCATATTAAACTGGATGACGATATTCTACTGCCGTACCGCTGCGAACCATCTATTCAAATTGGTAAATACCAAAATACCATTCAGGAAATCAATGTTGACTATGTGGAAAAACACCATCTCCCCATCATCCGTCGGGAAACGGGTGGCGGTGCGATCTACATGGACATGGGAGCGGCGAATTTCATTTTTATCAGCGACCATCCTGCGAGTGTTAGCGAGAACTTCCGGCGCATCTATGCGCCGGCAATCTCAGGTTTAGAGGCACTAGGGGCAACCAATGTCTCACAACGCGGGCGCAATGATTTGGAAATCGAAGGACATAAAATTTCTGGGGCAGCGCAAACGGTTACGAACGGACGACTCTACGCTGGCTATTCCTTGTTGATGGATATTGACGGTGATGCTATGGCGGCTGCCTTGCGCCCTAATCGGAAGAAAATTGCCTCAAAAGGTATTCAATCGGTGCGCAAACGCGTGGGTGGTATTCGTCCTTACTTGGCAGAAGAGTATCAACACATTTCTGTCGATGATTTTGAAGAATTGATGTTAAAACATTTCTTGGAAGTCGATGATCTCACTCAGGCTAAGCGCTATGAACTCACCGATAAAGATTGGGAAGCTATCGATGCCTTGTATGCAGAAAAATATGGCAACTGGGAGTGGAACTACGGCGCTTCTCCTCACTATAGTTACCAACGTGATGCACGTTTTTCAGCTGGGACGGTGGATATCCAACTTGAGGTAGAAAATGGGCAGCTCACCCAGTTAAAAATCTATGGCGACTTTTTCGGCAAAGGAGAAATTAAAGATGTGGAAGAGGCATTAACTGGCGTCACGATGCGCCGTGAAGATCTCTTGCAAGCCTTAAATACGATTGCGCTCGATCAGTACATGAGTGGTATCGAGCCAGAAGAATTAGTGGACCTCATCTTGGATCAACACCAAACAGAAGAGTAAAGACGTTAGCGATTGATAAGCGGCAATCCAATGCGGGTTGCTGCTTTTTGTATGGCGTGATCAAGCAGGAAGATTTCAAGCGGAAACCAGCAATAGCTAGGAATTTGCTCCCCACAGTATTGGCAATCTATGCTAGAATAAGTATTATTAGAGTGGAATAAAATGAATGAAAATCGGAATGGAGGAATATGATGTGCCTATCATCATCGCATTAATTATTAGCATCATTCTGGTTTTGATAATTTATGGGCTATTGTATTATTTGGGACGTCGTCAAACAAACACGATTACGACCTTGGATGAGCGTAAACAAGAAATTTTAGCGCTGCCAGTAGCTGATAAATTGTTCAAAATTAAGAATAAGAATGTCTCTGGGAGTACGCGCCGGCTCTATGAGAAGGAACAAGCCAACTGGCAAACGGTTAAACAGTACAATATTCCTGAAATTGAAGCGGCTTTGGTGGCTGCACAATCAGAAACGGATAAGTTTAGTTTAGTGAAGGCACGTCAAACAACAGACAAGGCCGAATCTTTGCTAGATGAGACGGAAAAAACGATCCAGAAAATCAACGAAGCATTGACGGAAATTCTCAAACGAGAAGGTGAGAACGAAGCTTTCCATGAGAAGACTTATCAACGTTATGCTGACATTCGTAAACAATTGTTGGCGCATGGCTATGCTTACGGTGAAGCCATTGAAGTTTTAGAGAAGCACCTATCTTATTTAGAGTTGGACTTCACTAAATACAATGCACTGATGAATGATGGCGATTTTATCGGTGCTAATGACGAACTGAAGCAGATCAATGCTGATATTGATGAATTAGAGCAGATGATGCAGTTAATTCCGGACATGCTTAAACAGATCACGGAAGAATATGCCGAACAACTCGAGGATATTCAACAAGGCTACCAGCGCATGCGGCAAGAAGCCTATCAATTCCCGAAAGCAATCCATATTGATGCTGAAATTGAGAAGGTTGAAAAAGATATTCAATCCGCCTACAACGCTGTCATTACGGCTGATCTGAGTGAAGGCGAAAACTTGATGAAGGCCTCTGAGGTGCAGATCGATCACACGTACCAACTCATGGAGAGCGAACTGAGTGCCAAACAGTACATCGATCAAAACCGTGGCACGATGCAGCGGAAACTCGACCAAATTCATCAATCTAATCGTTATGCGCAACTCGAAATTGACCGCGTCTCACAGAGTTATTTGCTCCATGAAAATGAGAGTGGCAAGATGAAAGATTACGCCGATGAAATTGCTCAGGAGCATCATAAGATTGACCGCGTGAACGAACAGGAAGCAGCCCATACGATTGCCTATACCGATATGCAAAAGGCTTACCAGAATACGTATGAACTGTTGAACAAGATTGAAAAAGGCCAGTCGCACATTGTGGCCTCCCTAAGCAACTTGAAGCAGCGCGAACGGGAAGCAAGAGATGAAGTTTACGGTTTCGATTTGGATCTGCGCAACATGCAACGTCAAATTGAACAGTATCATTTGCCGGGTCTGGATGACGCTTATCTCGATGAGTTTTTTGCGACTGAAGACTTAATCGATGATCTCAGCCATAAACTCACCCGGGTGAAGCTGGATATCGAAGCCATCGAAAAAATGATGCAGGAAATTGCGCAGCGGGTGGAACGATTGGACATTGCCACTGAGAAAATCCTCGATGAAGCGATTCTGACGGAGAACACCATCCAATATGCAAACCGCTATCGCTCCGATAGTGCCGAAATTAATCGGGCGATCGAGGAAGCCGGTATTCTTTTCAATGAGAAGTTTGATTATGCCGGGGCGCACCAACATATTGCGCGCGCATTGGATCGTATTGAAGCTGGTGCTAGTCAGCGGGTCATTTCGCTCTATCATGCCGATAAAGCAAAAGGCCATTATTAAACTAACATAGTCCTATAAAGAAGAAAGCCCATGAAACGATTGTTGTCGTTCCATGGGCTTTTAAAATAGACTGGAAGCTGTCACGATTGATTGGCGTTCAGCCATGTGAAACTCAATAAAAAGCAAAATTCTGTTAGGGCAGGTGGGACGCTAGCAGATGATGAAATCACCATCGTTAGTTTTCTTTTTACTAGAACTTGGTGTAATCATCTGGAACCCCTTTTAGCTTAAACTTAATCAGTTTAGCAATAAAGGAGACCACAAAAAGTACCAGAATAATGATGACAGCGCCACTCGACATTGTGGTGAAATGAGAAAACAACTCAAAAATGGCCATCACCACGCTTGCTGCTCCGGTAAAGATGAGAGCGCCATAGAGTGCAGGTTTCAACATGATATCCCTCCTAAATGGATACTTTCAAAACATGAGTGATCCTAAGCACCACTAGCTGTAGAACTCCAAAATAGAAATCTGGATTCACAGTAACATTGTTTTTTATATTAAATAAAGTCGATCACCCACTTACACCCTATTACTCCTTATTGTTTATGTCAACTGATGCGCTAGCTTAATCTGTTGGTGAGCTTAGTGTTGAATTTCTCAGTTACTTTTTGTAAAGTGGTTTGGACAGTACGAAGGCACCTTCACGTTTGAGGTAGGGAGGTGTCATGATCAAACCGTAAAAACAAAACTAAAAGGGATGACAGCATGATTTATTTTGATAACAGTGCCACAACGAAGATTTTCCCAGAAGCGAGTGAGGCGATGGTACAGACCATGACGCAGTATTTCGCCAATCCATCGAGCTTGCATCGCTTGGGAAATCAAGCACACGACCTCTTGAGTGCCGCACGTCAGCAAGTGGCAACGATTCTCGGGTGCCAGCTGGATGAGGTCTTTTTTACCAGCGGGGGGTCTGAATCGAATAATTGGGCCATTAAGGGGACAGCCCTTGAGAAAGAAAGTCGCGGGAAGCACCTCATTGCATCGAGCGTCGAACATCCCTCTGTGAAAAATACCTTAGAGCATTTAAAACAGCATGGGTTTGAGGTCACCTATCTCCCAGTCGATGAAACGGGCCGCGTGAACCCCGAGGATGTTAAAGCCGCCATTCGCCCCGATACGATTCTAGTGAGTGTCATGGCAGTGAATAACGAGATTGGGACGATCCAACCGATTCAAGCGATCGCTAGAGTACTGGATGATTATCCAACGATTCATTTTCATGTGGATGGCGTTCAGAGTGTCGGCAAACTGCCCGTTGCACTGATTGATGAGCGGGTAGATTTGATGAGTTTTTCGGCACATAAATTCAACGGGCCGCGTGGTGTCGGCATTCTCTATAAGAAACAAAACCGCCGCATTCAACCGCTCATTGATGGTGGCGGTCAGGAGATGGGGCAACGCAGCACTACCGAGAATTTGGCAGGGATTGTGGCAACAGCCAAAGCTCTGCGCTTAACGATGGATCACAAAGACACGGAGATGGCAACGCATCGTATAATCCAAGCCAAAGTTCGCGATTTCTTGGCGAACTATCCCGAGACGGTGCGCATTTTTTCGCCTGCTGAAATAAGCTCTCCTCATGTGCTCTGTTTTGCGGTGAAAGGCGTTCGCGGCGAGGTGATGGTTCATGCCCTGGAAGAAGAGGAAATTTACGTCTCAACAACGAGCGCCTGTTCCAGTCGCCAAACCGATGTCGAATCGTCCACACTCAGTGCGATGAATATCGATGGACGTTGGGCACAGAATGCCGTACGATTAAGCTTTGGCTACCAGAATACGGAGAAGGAAGCGGATCAATTCCTCACGGTGCTAAAGCAATTGATGGACAAATTTAGTAAGATTCAATAACAAACGAAGAAGCGAGGGTTTCATGAAGAAAAAAATTATCGTTCGTTACGGCGAACTATCCGTAAAGGGCAACAACAAGAAACAGTTTATTCACCAACTCGCGCGGAATATTCGCGCCCAAATTGAGGATTTTCCTAAACTCACCGTGCATCCACACAATGACTTTATTTTCATCGACTTGGATGAGCAGGACCCTAAACCCATCCTCGACCGTCTGCAGAATGTGTTTGGGATTCAAAGCTACAGCCCCGCTTATGAGATGCCACGGGACTTTGAAGAATTGAAACACGTTGCGCGTGAAGTCATCGCTAAACGCCTGGAGGAGCGTCCCGACATTAAAACGTTTAAGGTGGCCACTTCCCGCTCTGACCATGATTTTAAGATGGATACGGATGATATTAATCGTCAGTTGGGTGGGTTTATTGACGATGAATTTCCAGAACTCACTGCCAAGATGAAGCATCCTGACCTCATTGTGCGTGTGAAGGTCCGTTTCAACGATTTCGTATTAAGTCTGGACTGGATCAAGGGCCGCGGAGGATTGCCAGTAGGATCGACCGCCCCAGCCATGTTGATGCTGTCGGGAGGAATCGATTCACCGGTTGCTGGGTATTTGGCGATGAAACGTGGCATTCGCCCAACTGCTGTACATTTTGCGTCACCGCCGTACACTAGCCCACAAGCACTCGAAAAAGCGAAAAAGCTCACGCAGAAACTGACAAAATTCGGGGGCTGGTTGAACTTCATTGAGATTCCTTTTACCGAAATCCAAGAAGAAATTAAAGCGCACGTGCCGGATACTTATTTGATGACGATTACGCGCCGCATGATGTTCCGCGTGGCAGACCGCATTCGCGAACAGTATCACGGCTTTGCGATCATTACTGGGGAATCGGTGGGACAGGTCGCATCCCAGTCACTAGAGAGTATGAGTGCCATCAATGCGGTCACCAGCACGCCCATCTTACGCCCCGTGGTCACGATGGATAAATTAGAAATTATTGACTATGCGCATGAGATTGATACGTTTGACCTTTCCATTCAACCTTTTGAGGACTGTTGTACCGTCTTTGCTCCACCTTCTCCAAAGACGCGCCCGCATATGGACAAGGTACTCGCCTATGAAGAACGTTTAGACATTGAAGGATTAGTTGATCGGGCAGTCGCAGGGCATCATCTTGAAAAGATTTATCCTGAAACGACTATCGACAAAACACCGACCGCTTTTAGCGATTTACTTTAAAAAAATGTGGCACACCCAACTGCTACTGAGCGGTTGGGTGTGCCACTTTTTTATGACCATTTCGCATTTTTGTATTTTGCCCGGTAACGATACTGGCGCACGGCCAAGTAAAGTTTACGTACGAGCGAGTGATCGCCTTTGTAGAAGAGCGGATTGCCCCATTTTCCGGCTTTGATCAAATCCATGGCTTCCTGGCGAATCATTGGATTTTTGATGTAGTCGCGCAAGATATTTTTCGGCACGACGGTGAAGAGATTGTCTTGCTGAATATAGGTGCATTCGCCATGCTGATGTTGAATCACATCAGCGACGAGATAGCGGGTAAGATTGTGGCCCATCTGAGTGACGTAATAGCTGGAACGTCCTTGACGCACGTTTACTTCAAAAACTTTGAACGTTTCAGTGCGGGTATCGTACTTCATATCAAAGTTCGCAAATCCTGTATAGTGAATAGCTTCCAGAAATTCTTTCAATTGCTTCATGACAGGATGGTTGTAGCGCGAAATAATCGCTGTGTAGTTACCCACAGCCGTGGCTTCATGTTCTTGAAGGGCGACTTGCCCAAATGAGACGAATTGTGCTTGGCTTGCTTGGTTCAAGTAGAGCACAGAGTCCCAATTATAGGTATCGTCACCTTCGATATATTCCTGAATTAACAATTTACCTGGATACCCACCACCAGCGATTTTTTGAATGGTCTCTACAACTTCTTGTTGGCTTTCCAAGCGATAAACTTTTTCTTTGCCTGGGAAGGGATGAGCATTGTAAAGCACGCTGTTACTTGGCTTAACGATCACGGGAAAATGAGGAATTGTGAAATCGAGTGGGTCCCCCATTTGGTAGACAATCGTTTCCGGAATAGGTAACCCGTGAGCAGCGGCTAGTTCATAGAAACGCTCTTTGTTAGTGAGCTGGTTCAATAAATCTTCCGTTAGTACATTGAAGACGTAGTGGTCACTCAAGGTTTCTTGATTTTCAATAATCAACCGCACGTATTCATCGCTCGTTCCTACCAGCAGCAGTGGGGCGCCGTTTGCGGGGATTTCTTTGGCATAATCCAACAAGGCCTGAACGAAGACGTGGGTATCATGCAGGTGGTCGACCAATTTAATATGTGCGATGATATTGCTATAGTGGGTAAAGCCGAGGCTGACCTGGCCTAATAAGTAGGGCTTAACACCGTACTCTTCGTGAAAAGAGGCAGACATGTTATAAGCGTTCAGGTCGGTCCCAACGATAACAGGAATAAATGGGTGCTGTGCCATGTTAAAATCTCTCCTTGCTGGCTAGATGATGATATTTGAAAAATGATGTAGGTCAATTTCGCCAACGGAATGGAAATCACATTCTCGTTGCGTTGACGATCATCTTATTGCTGTGACAAAAATAGATGACCCCTCAAAAACTTTTGAGGGGTTGAGCGGACAGAGATGTATGGTTAACCAAAGTAGTTAAGCAATGCCATAGCTAGGCTAATGATAACCCCAGCTAACATGGCGAAAAGCATAATGATTGTGAAAACCTTCCCGAATTTTTCACGCCGTTTTTTCTTGCGGTCTGCTTTTTCATACATTTTTTTACGTGCTTGTTTTTCTTCTTCACTAATTGCCATCCGTTTATCCTCGCTTTCAGTCAATCAGCGCTCATTATAACACATCTCAGTATTTTTTGGCGGAGGAAGGCTAAAATGAAGGATAAAAAATAAACGATGAGTGGCATCTATTTGTTTTTCTGGAAAATCTCAGCTAGCGCTTTCCTTTTGACGCAGCTTGTTTTTTATACGATTGGTGGTTCGTTGAGAAGAAGACAACTATTGGGAGGGGAAAATGTTATTGCTACGCTGAATGGCGTGATGGGTTCTAGCTAGTAAAAGCGCCCTCTTTTTGGTAGGATAGCTATGTGTCAGTTTTCGAACAAGGAGGAACTGGAATGAATGAAGCACATATTGGTGTAGTAGGTATGGCCGTCATGGGACGCAACTTAGCGCTCAACATTGAGAGTCGCGGTTATACCGTTGCACTGTACAACCGAACCAATGCTAAAACCGATAACGTCATTGAAGAAAATCCCGATAAACAATTAATTGGTACGCATACGATGGAAGAGTTCGTCCAAACCTTGCATCGCCCAAGAAGCATCATCTTGATGGTGAAGGCAGGGGGACCAACCGACAAAACGATTGAACAATTGTTACCGCTCTTGGATGAAGGCGACATCTTGATTGATGGTGGCAATACCTACTTCAAAGACACCATGCGTCGTTCTGAAGCTTTGGCACAATCTGGGATTAATTTCATTGGAATGGGCGTTTCCGGTGGTGAAGATGGCGCCTTGCATGGCCCTGCTTTGATGCCAGGCGGTCAAAAAGACGCTTATGATGAAGTCGCACCAATCTTAAAAGCCATTGCGGGTAAAGCTCCGAGTGATGGCGAACCGTGTGTTACTTATATTGGGGAAAATGGTGCGGGCCACTTTGTCAAAATGGTTCATAATGGGATTGAATATGGTGACATGGAATTAATCGCTGAATCCTACAGTTTGATGCGCCACTACCTCGGTTACTCTGTGGAAGAAATTGCTGAATTCTTCACGGAATGGAACAAAGGCGAATTGGATAGCTACTTGATCGAAATTACGGCGGATATTTTGAAGAAATATGATCCCCGAACTGGTAAGCCAATGGTCGATGTGATTCTCGATGCAGCTGGCAACAAAGGAACCGGAAAATGGACCTCTCAAGAGGCATTGGATCTCGGGATTCCAGCTCCAACACTGACAGATTCCGTCTATGCACGTTTCATTTCGGCCATGAAGGAGGAACGTGTACGCGCAGCTAAAGTTTTGGGCAATGACCACGCGACTTTCAACGGCTCCGCTGAAGAAAAAGCGGCTTTTGTGGAAAAAATTCGCCAAGGCCTCTATTTCAGCAAGATCATGAGTTATGCGCAAGGGTTTGTTCAATATCGTGAAGCAAGCAAGAAGTATAACTGGCAATTGAACTACCGGGAAATTGCGAAGATCTTCCGTGCTGGGTGCATTATTCGTGCCAAATTCCTCGAAAAAATTATGGATGCGTATGAACGCCAAGCCGACTTAGATAATATTTTGCTGGATGATTTCTTCATGGCTGTCGTTGAGAAATACCAACAATCTGCCCGTGATGTGACGGCTGCCGCAATTCAAGCTGGTCTTCCAGTTTTAGGCTTCTCCAGTGCGATCGCGTACTATGATAGCTACCGCTCCGATGTTTTGCCAGCGAATATTATTCAAGCGCAGCGCGACTACTTCGGTGCCCATACTTATAAACGTGTGGATGTTCCCGGAACCTATCATTTCTACTGGATGGAAGATGAAGCGCGTGAAGAAAAACAAGGCGAATAGATAAAGCCTAAGGTGAACCGTTATTTTCGCTGATGAATGACGCAGGTGACGTTAAAAGACTAGCGTGAGCTGGAGGATGGCGTTTCCTGCGCCTTTTGTCTATATAAACGCCGTCAATGCTTTTTTTAATACTTCAGATGACTACAGCGCTTACAGATCCTTGATCGGTTGATTGGGTGAGTGAGCGGGAGTATACTGGAGAATGTGCAAAAATGAGGACGAGTTAGGGACAGATGACATGTTCAACTTGGGATGAGAAAGGAAGAAATCAATACCATGTGTGGTTTTATTGGATATATTAACGGTAGCGATGGTCCATTATCGGATGCGTCTATCGTCTTAAAAGATATGATGGAACGAATCAGACATCGTGGGCCCGATAGTGATGGGACTTTTGAGAGCGATGCGGCAATGTTAGGATTCCGTCGCCTATCTATTATTGATTTAACAACAGCTGGTGATCAACCGCTCTACAGTACGACCGGGCGTTACGTGATGCTGTTTAATGGGGAAGTTTACAACTACCGGTTGTTGCGTAAAGAATTAGAAGAGATGGGCTACACCTTCAAGTCACATACGGATAGTGAGGTTATTATTCGTGGGTTTGAAGCTTGGCAAGAACAAATCATCGAACGCTTGCGTGGGATGTTTGCGATTGCAATTTGGGACACCGAAGAAGAAAAATTATTCTTGGCGCGCGACATGTTCGGTATTAAGCCACTGTATTACTCTAATCATACGACAGATGGTAGTTTCTTATTTGGGAGCGAAATTAAATCCTTCCTTGATCATCCCCGCTTCATCAAAGAAATGAATGTTGATGCTCTCCGTCCTTACTTGACGTTCCAGTATAACCCATTGGATGAATCCTTCTTCAAGGGTGTTTATAAATTGAAGCCTGCGCATTACGCTTGGGTGAAAAATGGCGAAGTGACGGAGCATGCCTACTACACCAAACGCTTTGACACCAAAGCAATGAAAAATAGCCGTGATTCTCTAGAAACATATGTCGAACACACTAAACGTATCATGGCAGAATCAGTTGAAGCACATAAGATCTCCGATGTACAAGTAGGTTGTTTCCTTTCTGGTGGAGTGGACTCCAGTTTGATCACCGCCCTGGCGAAACCAGAACGGACTTACTCGGTTGGATTCGAGGGGCACCATGACGATCAGTTCGATGAAATTCCTTATGCCAGCGTGTTAGCGGAACAATTAGGGACGCATCACACTAATTACTTCGTGAGCGAACAAGAAACCTTCGATAATTTAGCGCATATCATCTATATGTTAGATGAGCCAGATGCTAACTATTCCATCTTGCCATTGTATTTCTTGAATCGTTTGGCTGCTCAGGACGTGAAGGTCGTGCTCTCTGGTGAAGGGGCGGATGAATTGTTTGCTGGCTATCAATGGTACTACCCATCAAAATTAGCGGATAACTACCGCAAAGTGCCAAAACCTATTCGTCAATTTTTGAATATGTTAGTGCCCGATCGCGATAAGCCAGGACGTTTGAAATCCTTCCTCATTCGTGGGGTTACGGGCATTGAGGACCGCTTCATTGGACATGCGATCTCTTGGCCAGAAGATGAAGTTGAAAAATTGCTGAAACCACAATACATGACCGGCCCGAGCGTCAAAGAGGTCACCTATCCTGTCTATGCTGAGGTTCAAGGGCAAACGGATCTACAAAAAATGCAATACCTCGATTGGCATTTATGGATGCCAGGTGACATCCTTTTGAAGGCCGATAAAATGTCCATGGCTAACTCCTTAGAGTTACGTGTGCCATTCCTTGACCGCAAAGTCTTTGAACTGATCGAAGGATTGCCAGATCAATATCGGGCTTCTTATGATGGGTCTAAGATTGCTTTGCGCGAGGCAGCCAAAGAAGTTCTGCCAGAAGAATGGGCAAAACGTCCTAAAGCCGGGTTCCTAACCCCATTGCGGGAATGGATGCGCCGTGATCCGTTCTACAGCGCGATCAAGACCGCCTTCCAAAGCGATATTGCTAAACAATTATTCGACACCGATCAATTGTTATCCGCCTTGGAACGTCATAAAAACGGGGAAGACCTGGGCCACTGGGTCTACACTGTTTATGCTCTACTGTTATGGTACCAAGATTACTTTGTTGAAGATAAAGGGCGTTGCCAAACGGTGGACGCACTGGCTTAATGAAACCAAGCTCAACTCTCCTAAAATAGGGAAGTTGAGCTTTTTTAATTTAGAGGGGGTTCTATGTATCATTACGATTATCTGAAGTGTCTGCGTTGGATGGTGTTAGAACATTCGATGGAAACCTTAAGCAAAGAGAACAAGCAAAAAAGAGGCTTTCTTTGAGACATTTTGAATGAGCCAGAGCGGCTTACGCTGGATGCCGTCACTGTGACGTTTGGCCCAATCACTAGCGCCGATATTTTCAGTATGATTGAAGAAATGACACGACAGCGCAGAAAAAAACAGCCAATGCCTTTTAGCGACATTGACTGCTTTTCTTTTATAATTAGCGGTTCTGTTTACCTTTGTTGCGATTGCGATTATTGAGTTTGCGAGCGGTACTTTGTGTGTGATTGTCTGCTGTATTCGTCACATCGCGACGTGGTTTAGCATGAGTTTCAAATTGAATAGGGTTGGCTTCAAGTTCGGCTTGAATTTGTTTCTTCAAACGAGGACGGTAGATTTCATTCGTCCAGAGCATTTGGAATACCGACCAAACCGCTGACGTCAGGAAGTAGAGCATTAACCCGGCTGGTGAGGTGAACATGAACATCAACGCCATTAACGGCATGGTGAAGGCTGTTCCCATCATCATCTTACGCTGTTCTTCTGGGACACCACGCACCATCATCAAACTCTGTAACAAGTAAACCACCATGATGACAATCCCAAGCATAATACTCTTGTCACCCAAACGGATGCCGAAGAAGACGTAATTTGAGATATTCTGGTTCGTATAGACGGCAGAGTAGAGTCCGCTCAGGATAGGTAATTGAATCAGGAGTGGTAAGCACCCGGATTTCATAGAGTCCATAGGGTTAACCCCAGCTTTGGACATGAATTGCATTTGTTCTTGTTGGATTTGCATCTGTAACTGTTGGTCGCCACCAGCCGCTTTGAGACGTTCTTTGAATTCATCAAATTTTGGCTTGTAAGCTTCCATCACAGCTTGCTGCTTGATGGTGGCTTTTTGAGAGCCAAGCATCAGTGGGGTTAAAACGAGACGAACGATCGCCACAACGAGGATCAATGCGACGCCGTAGTTCCCATTGAGAAAACCAGCGAACGTTTCGATCAACCAGTTGATTGGCGTAACAAACAGTCTAAACATTAAACTATCGGGGTTATTTCGGTTAACGCAGCCGGTGAGGAAGAGCGCTAAGGTAGCTAACATCCCCGCCGCTTGCGCACGTTTAGTAAGATTTATTCGTGACAAATTGACACATCCTTTATATTGACATAATAGCCCCTATTTTAGCGAACTCTCCGCCGAATTTCAACGGCAGGGTAGCGGATTAGGGGTAACTTAACAGTAGAAAGGTAGTAAATAGATTTATTAGCGATAAACAACCCTGAAATCATCAAAAGGTGATTGCTCTTCTTCCGATAGAATATCAATGGTGCTCATCTGGGCAAAGCCACGGCGCGTTTCTTCCTTGAGTGCAGTGATAAATTCATCTCGTTTGGAAGCATCGGCATTGAGGACGATGGTGACCGACCCATCGCTTTCATTTTTCACCGTGCCGGTAAGATGGAGCTGTTTAGCCACCATCATTGTCGTAAAGCGAAAGCCCACCCCCTGGACGCGACCATTGATACGATAGGTTGTTGTTAACATCATTCTTCCTCCTTGATATTGGTGCTTTACCTTATTCTAGCGTAAGTATTCTGATAAAGGAATCAACGTCGTCGAACGAGGCATGGTTTTAGAAATCATTTAAAAAGACCAGCAAGTAGACTATAATAGAGATGAATTGTGACGAGGCTAGGTTAACCTAGCCTCCTTTTTGAGTCAGTGACAGGGACTCGTAACATGGAGGAGGGACATTTTGGCACGTCAAAAAAAGCGGCGGAAAACCAAACGTCAAACAAAGAAAAATTATTCCAGTGAAATCACCGCTATTGTAATTATTCTCTTCAGCATTCTCGGCCTATTCGATCTAGGATTTTTTGGTACCTTTGTGAACGCAGTGATGCGGTTATTGGTCGGAAACCTAGCACCTTATGTTGAGGGGTTAGTACTTATCTATAGTCTATTGCTAGTGCTCAATGGCAAAGAAGCTCTACAGGTGAATCGGTGGAGCAGTTATATTAGCTTTTTATTGATCATTGTAGCGCTGGGGTTACATACCATTCAATTTGAACCTGTTGCGATAGCTGACAAAGGTAGCATCATTTCAGAGACCTTTACTCGTACATTACTCGGCTTTAAGGGCGATTTTTCTCCATTAATGGGTGGGGGACTACTCGGTGCACTATTGTATCAATTGAGTTATTTCTTAGTGAGTCAAGTCGGCACGTTACTGATTCTCTTTCTGCTAGTGGTCTTTTGGCTAGCATTGATTTTTGATATTCACTGGGCAGATTTCATTGTCGCCATACAATCTGTCTGGGGAATTCTCTTGGAATGGTTTGGTCAGTTCCAGAGCGGGTTAGCCGATCAAGTTAAAGAAAAGAAGAAAGAGCGTAAGCACCGCCAAGCACCAACAAGTCATCGCAAGCGCGAGAAAAAGCCGCTGGTCAGTGTGCCAGTGCCTGAGGATGATCCTACTGATGCAGTGGATTCAGTAATGGATAGTGAACCATTTGAGATTGTTGGGCCCGAGACGGTGAAAACCGAGCAAACCAGTTTACCAATAACACCGGATCCAGAGCCTGCTACCTCACAAGCTGCAGAGGATGAGGAAGACGATGGGGTTGATCTCGATCAACTGTCAATGGAAGTCGCAGAGGATGACAATCCCGACTACCACTTGCCAACTGCTGAATTGCTGGATCCCGTCAAACCGACTGATCAGAGCGGTGAATATGAAGTGATCAAGCAAAACGTCAAAAAACTTGAGCAAACATTGCGCAGTTTCAATGTGGATGCTAAGGTGACCAAAGCCAACTTGGGGCCAGCGGTAACGAAATATGAAATTCAGCCGGCAGTAGGGACGAAGGTGTCTAAGATTACCAATTTAGCAGATGACATTGCTTTGGCGCTGGCAGCGAAGGATATTCGGATCGAAGCTCCTGTTCCTGGCAAGAGCGTGATTGGCATTGAGGTGCCTAACCAAACTGTGAGTGTCGTATCATTCCGCGATGTGGTGGAGAGTGCGCCTGCGAGCGATCGTTTGTTGGAAGTGCCATTGGGGCGCGATATTTCCGGTAATATTCGTCTCGCTGACCTCACGAAGATGCCCCACTTGCTGATTGCCGGGTCAACAGGTTCTGGAAAATCGGTGGCAATTAATGGCATTATTGTTAGCTTACTGATGCGGGCGAAACCCAATGAACTCAAAATGATGATGATTGATCCGAAAAAGGTGGAGTTGACCGTGTATACCGGCATTCCCCATCTCTTGACTCCAGTGGTAACTAACCCTAGGAAAGCAGCAGGGGCATTGAATAAGGTAGTGGAAGAGATGGAACGGCGTTATGAATTATTTGCTAGCACCGGCCAACGCGGGATTGATGGATACAACCACTTTATTCGCGAACGCAATCTCAATGAGGGAGAAAATCATCCTACTTTGCCCTACATTGTAGTGATTGTCGATGAGCTGGCCGACTTAATGATGGTCGCATCGAAAGAAGTCGAAGCAGCCATTACCCGTTTAGCTCAGATGGCACGAGCAGCTGGTATTCACATGATCCTGGCTACGCAACGACCATCAGTGGATGTCATTACTGGGATTATTAAAGCCAATGTGCCGTCACGTATCGCTTTTGCGGTATCGAGTGGGACGGACTCGCGAACAATTATTGACCAGAATGGCGCCGAAAAATTATTGGGACGTGGGGATATGCTCTACCTGCCAATGGGTGAAGGCAAGCCAATTCGAGTGCAGGGAGCCTTTATCACCGATGAAGAAGTGGAACACGTGGTTCACTTCGTCAAAGGCCAGCAGGAAGCGAACTATGTGGAGGCGATGATGCCTAAAGAACCAGAGCAGACTGCAGCTGGGGAAGAGGTGGATGAATTATGGGATGAAGCGCTTGAATTCCTAAAGACGCGCGATACCATCTCTATTTCAATGCTACAACGGCGGTTCCGTATCGGCTATAATCGAGCCGCGCGCTTGATGGACGATATGGAGAAACGTCAAATTGTTGGTCTCCAAGATGGTAGTAAACCGCGTGCTGTGCAACTGCCCAAAGAAGATGACACTTCTTTAAATGAGTAAATTTATGACGTGCTTTCTCTATTCGAAGAGCACGTCATTATTTTTAATAAGGAAGTCATAGATAAGTAATATTAATAGCCTCCTAGCTGAGATATTGCTACCATATCATAGAGAAAAACAAGAGAAGCATTGCTGATCTTTACATTAAGGAGAAACCGATGAATTTACCTAATAAATTAACGTTATTTCGCATTTTTTTGATTTCCGTCTTCGTACTGCTGATGGAATGGCCGACTAGTGATGGCAGCAGGCTGTTAGCCTATCTGGCCTGCCTGGTCTTCGTGATTGCCAGTGCGACTGATTATTTGGATGGTTATCTGGCACGCCGAGATAATCTGGTTACTAATTTCGGTAAGTTTTGGGATCCACTCGCCGATAAAATGCTAGTACTGACGGCATTGATCGAACTTGCTGCTGCTCAGGTAGTCCCAGGCTTTGCCGTGGCTATTATCGTTATCCGCGATTTAGCCGTTACCGGATTGCGTTTGCTTTTGGTTCAAGATGGCGAAGTCATGGCTGCGGCTTGGCCAGGTAAAGTAAAAACATTTACACAAATGCTGGCTATTATCTTTTTATTGGTAGATGATGGGCCACTGTCCGTTCTTCCTTTCTCGCTTGGACAAGTTTTCTTCTATCTGGCTGTGATCTTTACCATCTATTCTTGGATCGACTATTTCTGGAAGAATCGCCACGTCTTTTCCGATTTCAGCTAGAGCAGTCCCTTTTAAATGGGGATGGGACGGCGATCTTTTGAGGAAAAGGAATGCGAACCATTTCCTAAAAAAGTTTTATAAAAAATAATCGCTGGTTTTCGAACGTATCTATGTTATAGAAGGTGAATCCATGAAAGCAGAAATTATTGCGGTTGGGACGGAAATGTTGATGGGGCAGATCGTCAATACTAATGCTCCCTATCTGGCCGATCAATTGCGGCAACTGGGGATTAGTCATTATTACGAAACGGTCGTTGGTGACAATCCCAACCGATTGATGGCAGTAACAAAAATTGCCGAATCCAGAAGTGATCTTTTGATTTATACAGGCGGAATTGGGCCGACTCGTGATGATTTGACGAAGCAAACACTCAGCGATTATCTCGATGAGCCGTTGATTCATGATGAAAATACGGTCGCTGCTATTAAACAGTGGCTAGCTGAGCGGCAGCGTAAAGTAACGGCGAATAACCTCCAGCAAGCATTGACCTTTCAAAATGGGGTTTCCCTTAAAAATCCAGTGGGACAGGCAGTTGGAACGGCGATCACCAAGCATGGTAAAACTTATATTTTTATGCCAGGTTTTCCCAATGAAATGCGAGCCATGTTCACAGCTAGTGTGATCCCTTACCTGCGGCGATTGTCTAACGATAGTACGCTAATCACTTCTAGCTATTTGAATTACTTTGGTATTGGTGAAGCCGCTCTAGCTGATAAAATCGATGATCTCATTGCCAAGCAAACCAATCCAACGCTGGCTATTTATGCTTCGGGACGGACGGTGACAGTGCGAGTCAGCGCAAGTGGTAAGGATGAAACAGATAATCGAGAAAAACTAAAGGCGATGCAACGCCAATTAAATGAACGATTGGGCGACTATTATTATGCAGAGGGCCTCAATATATATCCCAACACAGCAGTTGTTGAGCAACTTAAGGCCTCGGGTAAAACCATCAGTTGTTGCGAGAGCTTGACAGGTGGATTGGCTAGCGATCAGTTGGTTAGCGTACCGGGGGCGTCGGCTATCTTTAGAGGTGGGCTAGTGACATACGATGCTCATGCGAAAATACGAGTGGCTGGAGTATCCTCAGACACCATTGCAGAACACGGCATGGTTAGTGTGGCGTGTGCGCGGGAGATGGCGCTGGGTGCGAAAGAACGTTTAGCGAGTGATGTTGCGATAAGCTTCACTGGGGTCGCCGGCCCTGATCAGATGGAGGGACAACCGGTGGGGAGCGTCTTTATCGGGATTGCTGGCCTAGGTACAGAGCCCCTCATCTTACATGAGCAATTTCAAGGCACACGAGCTTTTATTCGTCAACGCGCCGTTGACCGGGCATTCTTTGAGCTGTTAAAGAAACTAAAATAACAGTTCGTTGATAAACTAGCACGTGACATATCAGCCAGAGAAGCTACAATTAGTTATCATATGCCACGATTATTTCGCCCAAAATCAAATAAAAATGGTATTCGTCATTCGATCAACTAACAAGGAACAGCAAGAAAAAGGGTGCGAACAAACGTTCTGTTTTTCTTGCTTTCTCTAAGGAAAACCGTTAAACTAATGAAGACTAGACAAAGGGGGAGACTCATGAGCAAAAAGAAAGAAGAACAAAGCCGTGAAAAGGCACTTCAAGATGCCCTAAAAAAAATCGAACGCAGCTTCGGTAAAGGGGCCGTAATGAAGATGGGAGAGGCCGTTAACACACAGGTATCTGCTGTACCAACTGGGTCGTTAGCATTGGATATTGCTTTGGGTGTCGGTGGTTATCCACGCGGTCGTATTATTGAAATTTACGGTCCAGAGTCTTCAGGTAAGACAACAGTGGCTCTGCATGCGGTTGCTGAAGTCCAAAAACAAGGGGGAACAGCTGCCTATATCGATGCAGAGAATGCATTGGATCCTGAATATGCTAAGAACCTCGGTGTCAATATCGATGATTTATTGCTTTCTCAACCAGATACAGGGGAACAAGGGTTAGAGATTGCGGATGCCTTAGTGGCGTCAGGGGCTATTGATATCGTTGTTGTGGACTCTGTTGCGGCTTTGGTGCCCCGTGTAGAAATCGAAGGTGAAATTGGAGATTCACACGTTGGTTTGCAGGCACGTTTGATGTCACAGGCTCTGCGTAAATTGTCCGGCTCAATCAATAAAACCAAGACTATCTGTATTTTTATTAATCAGATTCGTGAGAAGGTCGGGGTTATGTTCGGTAGTCCAGAAACGACACCGGGTGGACGTGCGCTGAAATTTTACTCCACTATTCGCCTAGATGTTCGTCGCGGCGATGGCATCAAGGTTGATGGGGACTTTATCGGTAACCATACTAAGATCAAAGTAGCCAAAAACAAAGTAGCACCACCATTCAAGACGGCACATGTGGATATCATGTACGGCCAAGGAATCTCTCAAGAAGGAGAATTGGTGGATTTGGCGAGTGATATTGACATTATCAAGAAGAGTGGCTCATGGTATTCTTATGGTGACGAACGCATTGGTCAGGGCCGTGAGAACGCCAAGAACTTCTTACATGAAAACCCAGAAATCTACAAAGAAATTGATAGTGCGGTACGTCGCTACTATGGTTTTGGTCCGAATGGTAAGTTGAGCGAAGAAGAGCTTGCTGCTTTGGATGAAGAGGAAGCAAAAGCAACCGAAAATGGGGAACAAGAAGTGACAGCTACTGCCAAACCTCAATCCGCTGATGAAGTCGTCGTGGATGAGGCAGAGGATGAAGCGATTGATCTGTTTGACGATGATGAGGAATAAATCTTCAGTTTAATTTAAGGTGTTCACTTAGTCTCGCTGAGAACCACACTCACCAAAAAGCATCCGGTAGTGACGGGTGCTTTTTGGTTTGGAGTCAACCAATGGAGGAGTCAAGCAATTAGGGAGATCAATAATTATACTTCTTGATAGATGGTAAGTGGGTTCGCTTCATTGACAAGTTATCAGGTTAAAGATACAATAAGAGCTGTACGGTTGTACACATTTGTTGATTTTTTAACCAATAAAGACAAACAATTAAATAGATACGGAGGTGAAATAATGTCTGGATTTACCATTGCCTTCGTTATCGTTGCTTTAATTGTAGGCCTTTTGATCGGAAATACTTTAGGCTATAAGCGCAGTCAGCAGGAGGAACATACCAAACAGGCAGCAGCACATCAAACGGCACAAGATATTCTCAATGATGCTCAACATCGTGCCGATGCTCAAGTGAAGGAGTTGCTCTTAGGCGCGCGTGAAGAAGCCCAAGATTATCGAAATAAAGTTGAAGACGAATTAACCGAACGACGAGACGAAGTCAAACAAAAGGAAGAACGTCTCTTCCAGCGTGAGGGCAGTTTAGATCGACGTGAAAATTCGATCTCAGCGAAGGAAGACAGTTTAAATTCACGTGAACAATCCATTCAAGATCGCATGCAAAATGTGAAGGATAAAGAAGCCAAGGCCGATCAGCTCATTGGTGAGCGACAAGCCGAGGTGGAGCGTGTATCATTATTAACGGAAGAGCAAGCTAAGGCATTAATTTTACAGGAAACAGAAGCAAAACTAACACAGGAGATTGCTGTGAAAATTCGTGACGCGGAAGTGGAATTTCGTGACCGCGCCGATAAGTTAGCAGAGAATATCGTGTTACAAGCCATCCAAACAAATGGGGTAGAAACCGTTCAGGATACCTCAACAACGCGGGTGGACTTGCCAAATGACGATATGAAAGGTCGCATCATCGGTAAAGATGGACGTAATATTAAGACCATCGAAGCCTTGACAGGGATTGACCTGGTGATTGACGATACGCCAGAAATGGTCGTACTCAGTGGTTTTGATCCTATCCGACGTGAAATTGCCAAGATCGCCTTAGATAATTTGATCAAGGACGGGCGCATTCATCCAGCGAAGATTGAAGAAGCGGTGGAACGGGCGCGCAAGGAAATGGATGCTGAAATTCGCGATGCCGGTGAAGAGGCAACTTTTGAATTAGGTATTCATAATATGAGTCCTGATCTGATTAAGTTGGTCGGTCGTTTACGCTATCGGACGAGTTATGGACAGAACGTCCTCAAACACAGCATGGAAGTGGCGCGGATTGCGGGTACCATGGCAGCTGAACTCGGTGAGAATGAACTTCTCGCCCGCCGAGCAGGGTTGTTGCATGATATCGGTAAAGCCATTGATCATGAAGTAGAGGGAACGCATGTTCAAATCGGAACAGAACTAGCACGGCGTTACAATGAAGATCCAATCGTGATTAATGCGATTGCCAGTCATCATGATGATGTGGAACATACCTCAGCCATTGCTGTTTTAGTTCAAGTCGCTGACGCTTTATCAGCAGCACGTCCCGGTGCGCGGAGTGAATCACTGGAAAACTATATTCAACGTTTGCGCAGTCTTGAAGAGATTGCTAACCAATATGATGGTGTGGATCACGCCTTTGCTATTCAAGCAGGACGCGAAATTCGCGTGATGGTTTCGCCAGAAGCCATCAATGATGTTGAAGCAGCGAAGTTAGCACATGATCTCTCGGAACAAATTGAGAACGAACTGGATTACCCAGGCCAAATTAAAGTAACGGTAATTCGCACCACGCGCGCGATAGACTACGCGAAGTAGCCCAAAGCGTGTTTGGGGCTTTCAAAGCCGTTAAAAGAGCATTAGTGAAAGCTAGTGCTCTTTTTTTTATGGCTAAATGGCGTGCACGCCTCCGTTTTACTGACAAGATGCAGATAGACGTTATGTGGCTTTTAAACGGTGACTGTCCTAATGTCTCAGGATGGTAGCGGTTCTTCATTATGTGCGCACTAAAGGTAATAGTTGCAATGCTGGCCATCTTTTCCTATCATTTGAAGGGAATGACGCATAGAGACTCACTCTAGGAAAGGAGATTACACCGATGGATAAACCTATTATTGCCATTAGTAATCGCATTAAAGCGGATCAACTGAAAGAGGTCAAAGACATTGCCACGGCATACCGTGTCTTGCTTGATACAGAAATTGAAGCGAAGGACTATCCTGATATCGAAGTGCTTTACGGATTTAATCAGGAAATTTTGGACGGGATTCTGTCAGCAGAGACGAATACCTTTAAATGGCTGCAACTGGAAACGGCGGGCACCAATCAAGTGCCTGAATCTCTCTGGACCAATGAACAGGTGATGATTAGTACCATGAGTGGAATTCATGCGACGCCGATTATGGAAACGGTTTATGGCTACTTGTTGATGTTTTATCGTGGGCTGGATATTTTTTACCAAGCGCAGCAAAAAGCAAACTGGGAAAAATATCGCGATCTGAAATCACTCGACGACAAAACCATGCTGATCTATGGAACCGGTCATATCGCTCAAAAAATCGCCCAAGTTGCACAAGTGATGGATGCACGGGTTTTGGGGGTGAATACGACTGGACATGCGGTTTCGGGATTTGATGAGACCTATACTCAAGAAACGGCACATGAGCAATTGAAGCAAGTAGATGTCATTATTAATACGATGCCAGGGACAACGGCTACAGAGGGAATCTTTGATGACACGTTCTTCCAAGCAGTGAAAGCAGGAAGTATCTTTATCAATATTGGCCGTGGCGGAGCGGTAGATGAAGCGGCACTGCTCAGAGCCATCCGCAATGGTCAAATTGCGCATGCAGGCCTCGATGTGTTCAATGAAGAGCCGTTGCCAGTAGATCATCCATTTTGGCAAGAACCGAATATCTTTGTGACGCCACATATTTCCGGAACGGTGGAGCATTTTGCTAATGAAACTTACCGCATCTTCTTGCCTAATTTGAAAGCTTACCTAGAGACAGGACAGCCAAAACAGAACGTGGCTAATAAGGAGAAACGCTACTAAGACTCCCCAGATATTTGGAATTAATAGAAAAATAAAATGATTTGTTATTAAACGATTGGAAACATCAGCAGTGAGGCGTTTATACCGATAAAGCGGTTGCGTCTTCACTGCTGTTTTTCTAAAATAGTGTCAGATTATAGCAAAACTTATGAGATGGAGTGATTTTTATGTTGACCTATATTGCCGGATCAGGCGCAATGGGTTGTCGTTTTGGTTCTCAAATTTATGAAGCGGGTTATGATGTGATTCTACTGGATCAATGGGAAGACCATATCAAGGCCATCCAAACTGAGGGCTTAAAGATTTCTGGGGATGAAGAGAAAACGCTACCGATGAAAATTATGCGTCCAGAAGAGGCCAGTGATCCTGCTGATTTGATCATTCTCTTCACTAAGGCCATGCAATTGCCCAACATGTTGGAAGCCATTAAACCCATCATTTCAGAGCACACCCAAGTGCTCTGTTTGTTGAATGGTTTGGGGCATGAAGAGGTCATCTCTAAATATGTAAAACGTGAAAATATCATGTTGGGAGTGACCGTCTGGACAGCTGGTTTAGAAGGGCCGGGCCATGCGCACCTAGAAGGCACAGGAACCGTTGATTTGCAAAGCTTCGCTGCTAACGGTGAAGAAAAGACTCAAGCCATCGTAAACATGCTCAATGATGCGCATTTGAACGTGACCTACGATGAGAATGTTTTCCCTGCTGTATGGCGGAAGGTTTGCGTGAATGGCACAATGAACTCAACCTGTGCCTTGTTAGACTGCACAATCGGTGAAGCTTTCCAGAGTGATGACATGGTAAACGCAGTGAAACAGATTATCCATGAATTTGTCACGGTGGCAGCAAGTGAAGATGTCACGATCGACGAACAGGAAATGATTGACTATGTTTTGGCGACAGCGAAAACAGCAGCGCATCACTATCCATCCATGCATCAAGATTTGGTTCAAAATCATCGCAAAACAGAAATCGACTTTATCAATGGCGCCGTTGTTCGTCTGGGCGCAAAACATGGGATCAAAGCCCCATATTGTCAATTACTGACGGAAATGATTCATACCAAAGAGCATATCTTAGGTATTGCTTAAGGTTAGAGGTGTTTGTTGGTAAAAAAGAGTGATCGTTAATTGAGGCAAGTTTGGGGTGCTTGCTTGAATATCCCTTAAGTTGCACTAAAGAACGGTACTTTTGCAAAATTGTGTTTAAAATGCTAATTAATCCCTTTCATTAACAATGAAAAAATTGTACGTGAGCGATAACTTTTGGAATCGATTTATTCATCAATCGATTCCTTTAGTTTGCTTTCCATAATTTCAGTTAAAGAAGGTGGACAAAAATGAAGGAACAGAAACTTACCGTTGGAACATTTTTTAATAAGTTGTTAGCTGGGACAGCAACAGGGATTATCATCGGACTGATCCCAAACGCTGTTTTGGCGGCCATTTTAAAATATATTGCGTTTATTCCAGGCATTCCAATCTTGATCAATGCCGGGGTGATTTTCCAAATGGCGACACCGTTAATCATTGGGGCACTGATTGCTCAGCAATTTAATATGACACCGCCACGTGCCATGGTCATTGCAGGGGCAACATTTGTTGGATCCGGTGTGATTAAGTATTTACCGGACACGAAGACCTTTGTCGGTGCGGGGACGGGGGATGTCTTCAATATTATGATTACGGCAGCCTTGGCAGTGTTAGTAGTCATGTGGATCGACAACAAGTTTGGCTCTACTGAAATCATTTTGATGCCGATTGTTGCCGGCGCCGGCGTTGGTTTTATCGGGATGCTGCTCTACCCATACGTCACATTGATTACGGTAGGTATTGGCAATCTCATCAATAATTTTACGGCGCTGCAGCCATTACTGATGAGTATTCTGATTGCCAGCAGTTTTAGCTTGCTGATTATCTCACCGATTACCACAGTGGGAATTGGGCTAGCCATTCAGTTGAACGGTTTATCCGCTGGGGCGGCAGCTATGGGGATTGCCGCAACGACACTCGTATTGATTGTTCATTCTTGGAAAGTCAACGAATCAGGAGTGACGCTGGCTGTAGCATTGGGCGGGATGAAAATGTTCATGCCAAACCTCTTCCGCCATCCAGTGATCATCATTCCAACGCTCTTCTCTGCCATTATCAGTGGGCTGTTTGTCCCCCTCTTTAACATTGTGGGGACTCCGCAGTCAGCAGGATTTGGGCTCGTTGGTTTGGTTGGTCCCTTGGCATCACTCGATGGCGGCTTGAACGGGTTGTTAGTGGTTGTGGCTTGGCTGTTGATTCCACTAGCGAGTGCGCTTTTAGGCAAAGCTTTATTTGAAAGAGTCTTGCATCTCTATCGTGGAGAGGAAGTCTTCAAGTTCTTAGGCTAGTAAGAAAAGATAAAAAGTAGAAAAAATGATGGGGATTTTTTAGCAAATGCTCACGGTTGTGACAATAACCGTGGGCGTTTTTTGGGTAGAAATCGCTGTATTCTGACTATCGTTGATACAGCAGGCTTTTTAAAAGATAATGCCTATTTTTGCCCTAATTCACCCCTAAATTTCTCAGTAAGGTTCACGATATTTTCACCACTCGCTATCGATGATTCAGCGTAATAGTCGGTCATGCTTAAATTGGCATGTCCTAAATATTTTTGTAGAGCTAGCCCGTCCACACCATTGGCAAGGGCATACGTTGCAAACATATGACGGAAGGTGTGTGGGGGGAAAAGTGTAGACTGACAGGCCACCTTACGGATCGCCTCAGCTATCCATTTCATACTATATGGACTTTTCCCATAAGCATTTATAAAAATGACATCATTTGGGATTAAAATTTGATTGTTTTGTGCTTTAATTTTCCGTGCACAATCAATCTGATCTTTCAATAAATTGCCGGCCGTTTCATCAAGCACCACATAGCGCTTAGATTTTTTAGACTTGGGCTATTTTCCTTCATCTGCGTATTTAGTACGCTGACCATTCTGTTATCTAAAAATGTGATTGCTTTAGGCTTTATTCCAAGCATTTCATCGCGTCTAAGGCCAAATAGCAGTAGATACACAGCGCAGTAAGTGGCAGGGGCCATTTTGGTTTTAGCCTGTCGCACAAATCGCGATAAATCTTCCGGACTCAGTATCCAAGGTGGAGGACTATGAGGATATTTCAAGTGCGCTGTATCAGCATTTCATTACATTCAATGAAGCAATTGTGACCAATACCATTCAGAAAAATGGTGATTTTCACGCCAAAGCAGGCATACAACCTAAAATTACGCAGCGCTATTTTGGCGGGTGGGGCAATGGTGTCGGGGGGAGCAGGGACGTATACCTACCCAGATGTTCCGCATGATGTGTATCGTAGACATAATAATTGTCGGTGTATTGTGGATTATTTCCTGAGATATGAGAGAAAACAAGATGCATGGTCAAAGGATTGGGAAGCCCAACACAAAAACAGAACTAATGATAGACTTAGAATAAGTGAAAGACTTATTAATCAATTTAAATTTAAAAAAATCATTCAATTATTCTAGATAGAGTAAAAGACGGAAAAAATAGAAGATAAAATAAATGTAGATAAGCAGATAAGGCATCAAGAAGGTAGCGTGAAAGGCAATAAAAGTTATCTGTATGGTGATTTAAATAACGCTAAAGAGTTGTATGATGAATACTGAGGGACAGGGACGCCATTCATTGATCAACATGGAAATTGGAAAAATAAAGAAAAGGTGCGCGCTGATTATAAAGTTGGCCTTTATAGTAGTAAATCGGGCTCTCAAACGTGTCCTAGCAGGAATTTAATAATACGCTATTCAAAAACAGGTAGTTATCTATATCCAGGAAGGGAAGGTGATTAGAATTGGATTTAGGACAATATGAAGGTCAATTTGTTTTTATTGTGGGCACTAATAATAAGGCTTTTCGTGGTTTGGTCACTAATTATTTTTACCCAGAAGACAATGAAGATGGAAAAGAAAGTATCGCTATTAATGATTCACGATATAATAATCTAATTGAATTTAATGAGGATGACATAAAAACTATAAAAATTATTAAGTAGGTGATCGGATATCAAACAATGACTATCACACAACTGTTTTTAAGATTCTTTTGTACTTTTATGGTTGTTTGAAACGAGAAATCTCTTACCAAGAAAACACATTTAGGTGAGTCTATTGGGTGTCATTCTGAAGAAGTGAATAATGGCCAATCCTTTGGTCATTGGAAAGTGGATTTAGTCTTGGAAAAAAGGACGTGATGAACCTGCTATTCTCACACTAGTGGAGAGAAAAACACGTTACTACATTCTGAAAAAGCTAAAGAATAAAACAGCTGAAACCATCAATCGCTCTATTCGAACGATCATGAAATCTGTGGGCTATCGTTATTTTAAAACTCTAACAACAGATAACGGTTTTGCATTTGAGTTTACGATTTAGAGAGGTATCGAATAAGTGGTACAACGGGAAACAGAAATTAACAATGTCAATATATTGTGCTTAAATATAGCTGTTAGGAGGAATCGTAATGGCTAAGGTAAGCACAAACATTAGAATCGATCAAGAGGTTAAACAGCAGGCAAAGGCATTATTTGAGGATTTAGGGTTAGATCTTAGCACTGCTGTTAACCTTTTCTTAAGAAAAGCCATTGACTATAGAGGTATTCCATTTGAAGTGACGAGAGAAGTTCCCAACAAAGAAACGCTTGAAACTCTTAAAGAAGTGGAGTATATGAAATCTCACCCCGAAGAGTACAAGTATTATGATAGTGTAGGAGAAATGACTACAGATATTTTGAGTGACGACGATGAATAAAATAAATTAATCCTATTTCTTCATTTTTGTGGTACGCTTAAGACACATTAGGAGGAAGAAGTGGTTCATTATGGAATTAAGACGCAAGAAAAATTGGGGAAATTATCTGGATGGCATGCGATCGCTAGTATTTCCTAGCGTGTTATCAATCTTTCCAAAAAAACCCCTAAGACGCCATTTTTATACGAGCAATGATCAAGAAAGATTGCGTAAAGATTATAAAAAATCAACAGAGGGAATTCGCGATGAGGTAACGAAGTTTGAAAGAAGATAATCAAAAACACGTTTCTGATGTCATTTCAGAGGTCAATCACCTACCTAAAGAGCAACAACAGTATATCGCCAGTAAATTAGAAGTGTATCAGTATCAAGGGGATTTACCCCATCCCGATATTCTCAAAGGGTATGATGAAATTGACCCCGGTATCGCCAAAGTGATTATTGACAACGGGATTAAAGAAAGTCAGCATCGCCGTGAAATGGATAAAGTCCTTTTACAATCACAGATTAAAGAGCGAAGTAGAGGTCAATTATTAGGATTTGGTTTATCAGTATTCGTGATTAGTGCTGCTGTTTATCTAGTAACGTCAGGCTATACTATTACAGGGACTATTTTGTCAGGAGTTACATTAGTAGGGCTAATTGGACTATTTACAGGTCAAAACAAAGAATAATAATTTACCTTTTACTAAGGGTATCCCTAAATGAACTGCACCCTGTCAAGTAGACATCAAAATAATGTAACTAAAGGCTCTTGATTATTCGAGGGCCTTTTCTTTTGTAATAGCTAAGCCCATACGCAAACTTACTCGTTTCGTGTTGAAGAAATGAATATACGCCTTAATAT